>NZ_NOYB01000046.1:0-165944 GCF_002258235.1 Rhodococcus sp. 06-470-2
CCGACGACCACCGCGCCTGCGCCTGCTGCCGCGAATTCCGCGCCCTACGTGCAGTACCAGCAGCCGCACTACTACCCGCCGGCACCTCCGCCCGCCCCCACGGTGCCCCTGCCCCAGATTCCTGGTGTCCAGATGCCCGTGATCCCGCTGCCGGTATTGCCGCGCCTACCGTTCTGACCGGCCGCGTTCTCACCCGTCGGACAGATACGGAAAGATCGTCGCTCATGGCCACCACTGCGCAATGGATCGAAGGTGCGCGACCGCGCACACTCCCGAATGCGATCGCCCCCGTCCTCGTCGGCACCGGTGCGGCCGTGTCGCTGGACGGAGGAGTGTGGTGGAAGGCACTGCTGGCGTTGGTCGTCTCGTTGGCTCTGATCGTGGGCGTCAACTTCGCCAACGATTATTCCGACGGAATCCGCGGTACCGACGACGATCGAGTCGGGCCCCTGAGACTGGTCGGCTCGAAGGCTGCGTCCGCCGGGGCCGTCAAGAAGGCCGCGATCGGTTGCTTCGCTGTCGGCGCTGTGGCCGGACTGGTCCTGGCTGCGACCAGCGCGTGGTGGCTGATCGTCGTCGGACTGGTCTGCATCGCCGGAGCCTGGTACTACACCGGTGGCTCGAAGCCGTACGGCTACAGCGGTTTCGGCGAGATAGCCGTGTTCGTGTTCTTCGGTCTCGTCGCGGTTCTCGGCACCCAGTTCGTACAGGCCGAGCAGATCGACTGGGCCGGAGTGCTGGCAGCGGTCGCCGTCGGCTCGTTCTCGAGCGCGGTCCTCGTCGCGAACAACCTTCGTGATATCCCCACCGACACCGAATCGGGAAAGCTCACCCTCGCAGTGCGATTGGGCGACGCCCGCACCCGCTACCTGCATCTCGCGCTACTGGTGGTGCCGTTCGCGATGACCGTCGTTCTGATCGCTCGCACCCCGTGGGCACTCGTCGGCCTGCTCGCACTGCCCTTCGCCGCTCGCGCGAACTCCCCGGTACGCAAGGGAGCTCACGGATTCGAGCTGATTCCGGCGCTGCGTGATTCGGGCCTGGCGATGCTCGTCTGGGGCGCGAGCACCGGCGTGGCTTTGGCCTTCGCCTAACGCTTGTCGGGCACCAACGCACCCAGCAGAAAGTTCACGATCGAGATGATGATCGCACCCCAGAACGCGGCGGCGAACCCGACGATCTCGAGACCGTAGCCGGTCTGCGACGACAGCCAGCCCGTCAACAACAGCATCAACGCGTTGATCACGAGAGTGAACAGCCCGAGCGTCAGAATCAGCAACGGCAAGGACAGCAGCTGCACCAGCGGCTTGATGAACGCATTGACGATCGTCAACACCGCCGCGATACCGAGCAGCACCACGATGTCCCACCCGTCGCCGCGCCCCGAACTGGTGACAGTGATGCCATCCACGAATTCTTTGGCAACCCAGATGGCAACGGCGTTGATCACGAGCCGAATCAAGAAGTTCATGGCGCCATCGTAGGGTCGCAGACGGCCGAGAGCTACGACGTCCGAACGAGCGAGACGATCGATCGCAACTGCTGGAGCGAACCATGCTGCTGCACCAGTTCGGTGAACGAAGGATCGGCACCGCGAACCAAACCGAGAAGAATATGTTCGACGCCGATCTCGCGGTCCCGTCGTTCGACGGCTTCCTTCAGCGACAGCTTCAACACGTCCTTCGCCGAAGGGGCGAAAGGGAGATGATGCGGTGACGCCTGTGCGCCCTCCAGCGCACCCGAACCGAGAGCGGAGTCGATCGTCGAGACGACAGCGTCCAGGTCGATTCCCAGGAACCTCAGCGCACGCGCATCCTGAGACTGCACGTTCGCGAGCACTCCGTCGACGGTGAACCCGGCCTCGCCCAGCGCCGTCTTCAATGGCTCGTCGGCGACGGACAGCACGCCGAGAAACAGATGTACAGGCTCCACTCGGGGCGAGTGCAGAGTCCCTGCGTGACCCTGAGCGCTGATGACGACAGATCTGGCCGACTTGGTGAATCGCTCGAACATTGTTGCCTACCTTCCCTTTCCGCCGTGCTTCTTGTGGACGGCCTGCCTGCTGACTCCGAGCGAGTCGGCGATTGCCTGCCAGGCCCAACCGTTGCGTCGAGCGTTCTGGACCTGAACGGCCTCCAGGCGCTCGAGCAACCGCCGAAGAGCGGCTACCGCACGCAGCCCCTCCCCCGGATCGGAACTGGCGGCTGCGGCGGCAAGTGCAGTGGCTTCGGTCATGATGTCAATCTAAGTTGACAGAAGGCAGCTGTCAACCCCAGTTGACGCGTTGGCATACGGTGCAGTCAGCGATCCAAAGCGATGTCGACAGTCACCCGCCCGCGATCGTCGCGGGTCGCCGTCGCCAGGCCGGAGTAGTGAACGCCGCCGAGGTCGACGTCGACGCGACCGCCGTCGTTCGTGAAGTTTCGCCACCAGTTCTTCTTGTCCGGCATGGCCACCCTCACTTTCAGGTGATCACCTTTCCGGCCGATAGCCAGCGGTAGCGAGATCTTCTTGCCGGACCTTCGGCCGGTGTACGTCAGGATCCCCATCGAACGTCCGAGAACCCTGTCGAGCACGGGCGCTTTCATCACGACCATGAAAACCCTGTTGAACGCTGCTGCCGATTTCTGGAAGGTGTTCACTTCGCCTCCTCCGGAGTCCCCCTGCACGTGAGGAAAAGCGTAGCGGCGTTGCTGCCCTACGGCATCGTCACTGCGAGGACACACCGCCCTCCATCGACTCGGCCACTACGTCCAGGGCTTCGAGGACTTGTGTGATTGCGGTAGTCGACCTCGTCGGATGCTCGAACAGGACGGCAGAACTTGTCGGTGGCCGGTTCTACACTTCTCGGCATCGGGTCGAATACGTGTTCGGCCCTTCGTCGCTGGGGGGTGACATGGGGCTACGCGAGTCGACGTGGATGGCTGACGATCACTCTGCTCTCGCCGACGTCCTCGGTGCGCGGAGAAGGATAAACGCTGCTCTCGCATCGGAACTGTCGCTCATGGACGATTACGTTCGCGGCCGAACGGCATGCGCATCCCCGTGGGACACCGGAGTGACAGAAAAGGATCTCTACAGCTCGGCGATCTGCGAGCTGGCAGCGGCTCTGTCGTCCACCTTCGCATCGGTCAACAACAGGGTGCAGATGTGGCGCCGATTGCAGCCGTCGGTGAAGCGTCGATTCGTCGACGGTTCGCTCGACATGGAGCGGGTCAGGACGATTCACGATCACTTGCTCCACGCTCGTCCGAGCACGGTGGTCGACATCGAAGCCGAGGTTCTCAAGGCCGCTGGAGAAATGGCGCCCGGTGCCCTGGGACGCGAGATCGATCGGCTGCTCACCGAGGCCGATCCGGAGTGGGACCGCGACGTGCGCAAGCGTGCCGCGCGCACGGAGAAGAGAATCCGGTTGCGGAGACGAGCACGGGGCCTGTCCAGCCTGACCGCGGTGATGACCGACGGTGAAGCCGACGAACAGATTTCACGAATCGACGCCGTGATCGCGCGACTGCACCCGGAGGACCCTCGATCCCCCGATCAACGACGAGGCGAAGCACACACTGCCTTGATGCGTGGCGAAACACTGGTCTGCCAGTGCGCGACGTGCCTGATCGATCGTGGTGACACCGCCACTCCCGAGTCCGAGGACCCGCAGCCAACTGGCACGACCGACGCTTCGGCCGGCGACACAGCTCACGAGACATCCAGCGCGAGTACTGAATCCGCGCCGCAGGTGCCTGTTGGTCCGATCGGGCAACCGCGACCGGCCACAGCACCACCCGAGAACACAGCACGACCCGACCAGGCGTCGCCGCTCGGTGATAGACCGCGCCCGCGACCGGGAGGAGGGACGCTGATCGAACGTTGGCGGGCCGTCGTCGAGCGCAATCCTCTCGGCGAGCACGCGCTTTACCCCGACGGACACGGAGGCATGACGGTTCCGCCGCCGGGGGCACTGTCCTACAAACCGAGTAGGGCACTCGCGGCGCGGGTACGAGCCGACCATCCGTACTGCCTGCATCCCGGCTGCGACGTGCCTTCGGATCGGTGCGATCTGGACCACATCGTCGAGTTCGACCGGCAGAATCCGAAGCGAGGTGGCTGGACGATCCCGACGAACATCGGCCCGCGCTGTCGGCTCCACCACAACCTGAAAACACGCAAACTCTGGCACACCGAACTGCTGCCGGAGGGGGTGTTGCACATCGTCGATCCACTCGGACGCCACTACTTCACTGCGCCGACTCTGTGATGATTCCATCGCATAGGGTTGGTTCGGTGAGCACCGCGAATCTGACCCGGACCGAAACTCGCAGGCGATCGCGCCACATCAGCGGGGTGAATTATCGCGTTCACCTGGACCTTCTGCGCGCGGAAGACATGGACCTCGACACCTTCGAGACCGTGACGACCATCGAATTCGACGCGACGACCGCTGCGACATGGGTGGATTTCATCGGTGCGACAGTCGACGAAGTCACCGTCAACGGCATCGACGCGGCGGTCGATTACGACGGCTCCCGCATTCAACTGGTCGGGCTCACCGAGCACAACATCGTTCGGATTCGCACGCACGGACGGTACAGCAGGACCGGCGAGGGACTGCACCGATTCGTCGATCCCGTCGACGACAACGTCTATCTCTACACGCAGTACGAACCGGCCGATGCACGCCGGGTGTTCGCGAACTTCGAGCAACCGGATCTCAAAGCCCCCTTCACCCTGACGGTCACGGCTCCGCCGACGTGGATCGTGCTGTCGAACCGCGAGGGAATCACTGCCGACTCGGTCACCACTTTCGTACCGACCCTGCCGATATCGACGTACATCACCGCAGTTGCGGCAGGCCCGTATCACTGCGTCCAATCGTCCTGGACGCGAGGCGAACTCACCGTCCCTCTCGGTGCGTACTGCCGGGCGTCTCTCTCCGAATACTTCGATGCCGAGGACATCTTCGACATCACGAAGCGGGGGCTGGACTTCTTTCACGACAAGTTCGACTACCCGTACCCGTTCGGAAAGTACGACCAGATCTTCGTCCCCGAATACAACCTCGGCGCGATGGAGAATCCCGGCCTCGTCACGTTCACCGAATCGTATGTATTCCGTTCTGCGGCAACCGAAGCCCAGTACGAGGCCCGCGCAAACACGATTCTGCACGAGATGGCGCACATGTGGTTCGGCGACCTCGTCACGATGCAGTGGTGGGACGACCTGTGGCTCAAGGAATCCTTCGCGGACTTCATGGGTGCGTACGCGTCGGCCGAGGCGACCCGATTCACCGATGCCTGGGTCAGTTTCGCCAACCGACGAAAAGCGTGGGCATACCTGCAGGACCAACTGCCGACCACCCACCCTATCGTCGCCGACATCACCGACCTCGAGGCTGCGAAGCTCAACTTCGACGGCATCACCTACGCCAAGGGGGCGAGCGTCCTCAAACAACTCGGAGCGTTCGTGGGTGCAGATGCCTTCTTCGCCGCTTCCCGCAACTACTTTCGCACCCACGCTTTCGGAAACACCACGCTGACGGATCTACTGAGCGAGATGTCCGCGGCGAGCGGGCGCGACCTCGATACCTGGGCTGCAGCATGGCTGCAGACCACCGGCGTCTCGACGCTCAGCTACACCGGCGATGCCGTCGAGCAGACAGACCCGCGGCCTCACCGAATCGCCGTCGGGCTTTACGATCTCGACGAAGCGGGGAATTTGACGAGAACCCACCGCCGAGAACTCGACATCTCCGATGCACGAACGCCGGTCGACTTTCCCCACGCCGCACTGGTGCTGCTCAACGACGATGACCTGACGTACGCCAAGATCCGATTCGACGAGCGCTCGATCACCACCGTGCGGAACCACCTCGATCGCATCGTCGATCCCCTCGCCCGAGGCCTGGTGTGGTCAGCGCTGTGGAACTCCACCCGCGACGCCGAGATGTCCGCACTCGAATACATCGACATCGCAACCAGATTCGCGCCCAACGAGCCCAAGATCGGCCTTCTGTCGGCGGTCACCGCGAACGTGGCGTACGCCCTCGAGCACTACCTCCCGGAGGACCGACGGGACGAACCGACGCGGCAGTGGCTCGAGGCGTCGTGGACGCAACTGCACGCGAGCGAGCCGGGGAGCGACGCCCAGTTGGTGTGGGGGCGAGCCACCGCGGCCGCCGCCCAACTCGACGGTTCCCGCGCAGTCGAACTGCGCGCCCTTCTCGACGGCACAGCGACGGTGCCAGGTCTACGTCTCGATCCCGATCAGCGCTGGTCGTTCTGGTTGGCCCTGGCCGCAACCGGGAACGCGACCGCAGCCGAGCTCGACGCCGAGCTGACCACCGACAACACCTTGTCGGGACGCACCGCACACACCGCGGCATCGACGGCCATACCCGATGCCGAGGTCAAGGCGAGGGCGTGGACTGCCATCACCGAGCGCGACGATGCGTCCAACGACGTTCTCGACGCCTTCATCACCGGTTTCGGGGCCGGGCACCGACCGGATCTGACCCAGCCCTACGGCAATCGTTACTTCGAGACCGTCTCCTCGTTGTGGACCTCGCGCAGCATCGAGATCGCCAGGCGAATCGTGGTCCGTCTGTTCCCGCAGCAGTCGTCGACGGAGGCCGCGGACAGCTGGCTCGCCGAGCACGAGTGGGCACCGGCTGCCCTGCGGCGCTTGGTGATCGAGCAACGAGACCACCTGGCGAGAAGCCTCCGAGTGCAGGCGCGGCTAGGGTGATGGCCATGCCCACCAACGACACTCGCCGCTCGCTTGCCACGTCCGCGCTCGCTGCCGGCGGTCTGCTCGGCGGCTTCGCCGTTGCCCGGCAGTCCCACAATCGTCAGCTCGGCGGAGCGGTGCTCGCAGCCGTCGGGGTGGTATGCACGACCCGTTGGCAGAGATCCTCGGGTTCGGTCCGTGCCGGTGCCTTGCTCGGGACCTACCTCGTCGCGTTCGGTGCCTCGCACCCGCTGGCCAAGAAGATCGGTGCCTGGCCGGCGGTCGCCGCGGTGTCTGCCGCAACTGCAGCGGCATCTATGGCGGTGAGCAAGTAGGTCCGCTCAGAGCACCCCGGTACGAACGAACTGTTCGAGCGCTGCCGTTGGTTCGTCGAGATCCATGCCCTGGTTCGAGACCCATGTGTCGTCGAAATAGGTTTGCGAATACCGATCTCCGCCGTCGCACAGCAGTGTCACCACGCTCCCACTGCGGCCGGCGGCGATCATTTCCGCGATCAATCCGAACGCACCCCAGATGTTGGTTCCCGTCGATCCGCCCACTCGTTTGCCGAGTGCGTCCGAGGTGAATCGTGCGGCGGCCACGGAGGCAGCGTCGGGCACTGCGATCATTCGATCGATCACCTGGCCGACGAACGAGGGTTCGACGCGCGGTCGACCGATGCCCTCTATGCGTGAGGCCCGCCCTGTTTCGTAGCCCGCATCTCCGGACTCGTAGCCGCCGATGAACGCGGAGTTCTCGGGGTCGACCACGGCCAGTTGCGTTGCATGCCTTCGATATCGGATGTAGCGGCCGATGGTGGCACTGGTCCCTCCGGTCCCCGCACCGACGACCACCCAGTCGGGAATGGGGCACTCTTCGAGCCGAAGTTGGTCGAAGATGGATTCGGCGATGTTGTTGTTTCCGCGCCAGTCGGTGGCTCGTTCGGCGTGCGTGAACTGGTCCATGTAGTGGCTATCGGGCTCGGCCGCGAGTCGATGCGCTTCGGTGTACATCTCGCCGGGCTTGTCGACGAAGTGACATCTTCCGCCGTGAGACTCGATGAGTGCGACTTTGGCGGGACTGGTACTGCGTGGCATCACGGCGACGAACTTCAATCCGAGCAGTCCGGCGAAATACGCTTCACTGACGGCAGTGGAGCCCGACGAGGCCTCGATCACCGTGGTGCGTTCGGTGACCCAGCCGTTGCAGATCGCGTACAGGAAGAGCGACCGAGCCAACCGATGCTTCAGGCTGCCGGTGATGTGCGTCGACTCGTCTTTCAGATACAGCGAGATTCCCCAGGCCGCGGGGAGGGGGTATCGCAGCAAGTGCGTGTCGGCGCTGCGCTGGGAATCGGCCTCGATCAACCGGACCGCGTTGTCGACCCACTCCCGGGATCCCGAATGATCGACCGACCTGGTCACTTCTTGCCGTCTTCACCGCGCAGCTTCGACTGCAGGTCCGCGCGCGCGGCGCGCCTGTCCTCGTCGACGGCTGCGATGGACTCGTTGACGCGGATGCGCATGTTCTTGAACAGGAGCAGCGAGAGAGGTAGTGAGATCAGCACCGAGAAAATCGCGGCCACGAGTACCGGGACCTCGACGCCGAAGAGTAAACCGACGCCGACGATGACGGCCGCGATCACGACGACGAGCGCCAGTCGCGCGAAGGTGTAGACACCGAGGTTGACGGCGAGTGACTTCTTCGCCGACCTTCCTGGCGCGGCATTTCCGCTGGTTGAATCGTTGCTCTCGGCATTCGTCGCGTCGCTCACGGGTCCCAATCTACCGGGCTCGGCAGCCACTCCGACCCACCCCCAGCATGACCGATTTGTCCATTACCTCCCCTTTACCAACCTTGTATCAGTCGAGTACCTAGGGGTTCGAGTGCAACCATGGGGATCGAACGCAGCAGACCGATATCTCCGGTTCGACGCATATGCACCGAACCGCATCGTAGGAGGACACGACAAGATGAGCGCACCCACATTTCACAAGGCTCAGGACTCACTGCTCACTCCGGGTCAGGTAGCCGCGCTTTTCCACGTCGACCCCAAGACAGTGACGCGCTGGGCACATGCCGGCCGCCTCGGATCCCTCCGCACTCCGGGCGGGCACCGTCGATTCCGCGAGACCGAGGTCATGCAGTTGCTGACTTCACTGACGACGGAAGCCGGCACACACCACTGATCGGCTGGCTCTGGGGCCGATCCACCCGCAGTATCCGCACCCGTACGAACTCATCGAACATTCTCAGGAATCTTCGACGCTCGACGGGTGCGGAGGTGGTTGCATCACAGCTACTCTCGTAGTAGGAGGTGCGTCGTGATCTATCTTTTGGCGTTGATCGGCTTGGTGGCAGTAATCGTGCTGTTCTGGAAGGCATTCGGACCCAGTACGCAGGCTCCACCCACCCGCACTGTGGGACCCGATGACGATCCCGATTTTCTGTGGCGGATAAACCGTGAGGCTCGCCGCGGAGGGAAAGACGGAACCGAGGCCGGCACCGAACCCAGCGAATAGGTCCGGTGGTTCTCAGTTGCGTTGGGCAGCGGTGGGCGCGTCGGGGAATCCCGCCGCTACCGCCGCCGCGACTTCCAGCAGTGCCTTTCGTGTGCGCCCACGGAGACGATCGAGTTCGATTTCCGCCCCCTCCTCGAGATGCGGGTCGAACGGGATCGTGCGAACCCGAGCGCAACGCTGCTCGAAGTGTTCGACAACTTTCTGCAGGTCGACCTTTCCGGCCCTCTGCCGAACGCCGTTGACGACCGCGACCGATGTGGCGACCAGTTCCCGGTAGCCGTGCGCATCGAGCCAATCCAGCGTTGCCGACGCGCTGCGCACACCATCCACCGACCCCGAGCTGACCACCACCAGAGTGTCGGCTCCCTCGAGAATTCTTTCCATGGCCGAGTGCATCAGACCGGTGCCGCAATCGGTGATGACGATGCTGTAGAACTTCTCCAACAGCGACACCGCGCGATCGTAATCCTCACCGCTGAATGCCTCCGAGGCTGCCGGATCCGAATCGGATGCCAACACCTCCAGTCTATGCACGTTTTGCGACGTGTATGCCCTCACGTCGCTGTAGCGGTCCAGAGACTGTATGTCGCGCAACAGATTACGGACGGTGGAGGTCGTCTCGAGCGGCACCTTCTGACCCAGCGTTCCGCGATCGGGGTTGGCGTCGATCGCGATCACCCGATCACCTCGAATCTCGGCGAACGTCGAGCCGAGGGTGGCCGTCGTCGTGGTCTTGCCGACACCGCCCTTCAGCGACAGCACCGCGACGCGATGGCATCCGACAAGAGGCCGATCCACCTGCGCGGTCAAGGCCGAGCGTCGCTGCTGGGCGGCACTGTTTCCGACATCCACACGACCACCCGTCATCAGATACAACGCCCGACGCCACCCTCCCAGCGGCGGCGCATTCCCCGATCGGACGAGCAACGAACTGCCGAGATCGAGTGAGGAGACCGGCTGCTCCGCCGACCGACTCTGGTCGAAGGCCGCCGGTGCGACCACCATCGCGTCACCCGGGGCTTGCCTGAGCTGCTGGGGCTGACCAGGATGCGGCTGATTCGGATGTTGCCGACCGGGCCACTGGCCGGGCTGAGGTCCCCATTGTGTCTGAGGGGTCCACTGATTCTGGGTATGCCACTGGCCCTCCGCCACCGAGTGCTGCTGCGGATCGCCGTGGTTCTGCGGTGACCAATCGTGTTGCGGCCCAGCTTGATTCTGCGGAGCCAACTGATTTTGCGGAGCCCACTGGTTCTGGGGCCCCGGGTTCTGAGCAGCCCAGTTCTGAGGCACCGAATTCTGAGCAGCCCAGTTCTGCGGAGTCGAGTTCTGAGGCACCGGGCCCGAAGGCACCGGGCCCGAAGGCATCGGGCCTGACGGCATCGGACCCTGCGGCGGGGGTGGTGCCGACGCGACGGGCGGGCTCGCCTCGGGGGGCGTGTGTGGAGGAGTCGGTTTCACGGTCGGCACCACGGGAGCCTTCGGCGCTTGCACCGGTGTCGTCGGTGTTGCCGTCGCGGTCTTGCCTTCCTCGGCCGGGGTCGCGGCGACCCCGGCATCCTTGCCGTCACCTTCTACCGGCCCAGACAGGTCTTTCGGTCGGGAAGCGCGCGGTGCAGGATTCGGCGGAGGTGTCGGCGCGGTCTCGGACTGCGGCGCGGGCGGGCTCGAGATGCTCTCGGGCGGCATGGTGATGGGGGTCGATCGAAAGGGCTCGCGCGGCGGTGTGGGTATGGCCTCCGTCGTCGCTGCGACGGCGATCGGTTCGGACCCCGTGGGCGGCGCTGCATGATCTTCCGGTACATCGTCGTCCAGTGGCCGGACGGGTTGCCAGTTGTCCTCGTGCCGATCGGCCATGACCGATTCCCCCCAGTTCGCGTCCCACATCGAAGATCCGAGCTCGGATGTGTCCCCCATCGAGCCGGATCGGACGCTACCAGCTGGAGGTCCAGCGTGGAGGCTGTGGAACGAGCGAAGGTCAGTTCAGTCCCGCGTAGCTGTGCAGTCCCGAGACCACCATGTTGATGATGAAGAGGTTGAAGAGCATGGCGGTGAATCCGGCGATGTTGATCCACGCTGCGCGGGTGTTGCGCCATCCGGAGGTGGCGCGGGCGTGCAGGTAGGCGGCGTAGATGATCCAGGTGATGAACGACATGGTCTCTTTGGGGTCCCAGCCCCAGAAACGTCCCCATGCGGCTTCGGCCCAGATTGCGCCGAGGATGACGCCTGCTCCAAAGAGCGGGAAGGCGACGATCGTCGTCTTGTAGGCGAGTCGGTCGAGAGCTTGGGCGTCGGGCAGCTTGGAGGCGAATTTGCCCCAGAAACCGACGCTTTCCTCTCCCAGGGGCTGCTTGATGCGAAGCAGGAACAGCAGGCTCGCGACGCCGGAGACCAGCAGGATGCCGCTTCCGACGCTGACGATGGTGACGTGGATGGGCAGCCAGTACGAGCGCAGAGCGGGGACGACCGGTGCGGCGTCGGCGTAGAGCTTGGTGGCGGCGAAGAACATCAGCACGATGATGGGCGCGAGGACGAACACGAGCATCGGGCGCATCGTCTTCTTGCGCAGCACGATCACCGAGGTGAGGGCGGCGGCTGCCGTGGCCATGGTGACGAACTCGTACATGTTGCCGAGCGGGAAGCGGTGGGTGGCGAAGCCGCGGAGTACCACCGAGGCGACGTGCAGGGCGAGGGCTGGGGCGAGCAACGCGAAGCCCATGCCTGCGAGTCGTTCGGACAGCGGTCGCTTCGGTGTTTCGACGACGCGTCCGGGTCGGCTGTCGGCAATGGGGGCACCGGCACCGACGAGTTCCTTGGCTTGTACTGCCGTCGCCTTGGCGGAGGCGTACTGGGCGATGAGCAGGACGAATGCGAGCACGTAGATGGTGAACGCTGATTCGAAGGACCAGTCGCTGTACTGCGAGAGGGTCTCGTTGATCGGCATCGGTCAGTTCTCCTGTTTCGAGGTATCGCCGAGCAGGCGGGTGCACAGGCGGTCGAACTCTTCGCCCCACCCCGCCTGATCGGTGCGTGCAAGTCCGCCGAGGTCTACTACAGTACGTCGTGCCTGGGCGTCGGCGGTGAGTCGGACCCAGATTCTGCGACGTTTGATCACCAGTGAGACGAGCAGTCCGCCCATCATCGTGAGCGCGAAGACGAGTACCCAGGTCTGAGCCGGGTCGTGCGAGACCTGAAGGTTGACGAATTCCTTCGCTCCGTCGAACGTGACGATCGTTCCGTCGCTGAGGGTCGCGGATTCTCCCGGCATCAGGTTGACACGGTCCTGCTTCACGAGTCTGCCCTGGGCGATCATTTCCTGATCGAGCGAGAAGATGGACTGTGGCAGTCCGGTGTCGAGTCCGGTGTCGCCCTTGTAGATGTCGATGGCGACGGCGGGGTCGTTCATGGCGGGGAAGCTCGACGAGAGCAGGCTGCCGTGGAACGACGCCGTCGGCGCGAACAGACCCTCGATGGCGATCTGATTCTTGCGCCGGTCCAGAGGGTCGGGATACAGGCCGCCGGGCGGGTCGACGCGCAGCACTCCGCTGGAGAGGAAGGTCGTGGCGTCCGTCGGCTGCCATTGGATGGTGTCGGTGCGGGTTTCGCCGTTGGGGAACGTCACGGTGAAGGTGGGTGCGTAGCCGTGCCCTTGCAGGTAGACGCGGTCCCCAGCGACGCGCAGCGGGTGGTTGACCTGAAGTTGGTCGTCGCGCCAGACGTTGTTCGTGAGGTCCTGGCCCGCCTGGTACTCGATGTTGGAGGTGAACATCTCGGCCTGGCCGGTGTCGAGGTAGTCGGCGGTGAAGTCCTTGACGCGCACGCACAGTGGCTCGAGGTCGGTGCCGTCGACGAGGTTGCCTGCGCGGAACGAGTCGTAGTTCGCCGGGGTCGAGGTGCAGAAGCCCGGGCCGTCGTCGGCGATGACGATGCGGTTGCCCTCGTAGCCGAGCAGCTTGCCCATGGCGATGGCGGCGAGCAGTCCGACGAGGGAGAGGTGGAAGACGAGGTTGCCGAGTTCGCGGACGTAGCCCTTCTCCGCCGACAGCGTCACTGCTCCGCTGTCCTCGGTTCTCTGGGCCACGCGCCAACCGCGCAACTGAGCGCGCACCTGTGCGGCGATCTCCTCCGGCGTTCCGTCGACGTCGTAGCGGGTGTGGTGCGGCAGGCGGGAGAGGTTACGGGGCGCGCGAACCGGCTTGGTGCGCAGTTGCTTCGCGTGCTCGATGCAGCGCGGCAGGATGCAGCCGATCAGCGAGATGAACAACAGTGCGTAGATCGCGGTGAACCAGAAGCTGCCGAAGACGTCGAACAGTTCCAGCTTGTCCATGATCGGGCCGAGGGTCGGGCGGTTGGCGATGTACTCGTCGACCTTGCCCGCGTTGAGGCTGCGCTGCGGCACCAGGGCACCGGGCACAGCGGCGAAGGCAAGTAGGAACAGCAGAACCAGCGCGGTGCGCATGCTGGTCAGGCCGCGCCAGGTGTTGCGAACCAGGGCCACTCCCCTGCCCAGCACCGATTGCTTGTGCGGCGGCAACGCTTCGGTGCGCTCTTCGGTGTCGGCGGTCATATCGGCAACACCACATCGGAGACGAAGGCGTCGCGCACCCAGCCGACGAACTGATCCCAGGCACCGGTGACCAGTGCAATTCCTACTGCTATCAACATGATTCCGCCGAACACCTGTATCTGTCGTGCATGTGTACGTAGCCAGCCGACGCCTCGCAGCGCGCTGACCGAACCGAACGCGAGGATCACGAACGGTAAGCCGAGACCGAGGCAGTACGCCACGATCAGGACGACGCCGCGCGCTGCCGTCGTACCGTCGGTACCTGCGGCCAACGAGATGACGCCCGCGAGCGTCGGCCCGAGGCACGGGGTCCATCCGAGTGCGAAGACGCCGCCGAGCAGCGGTGCTCCGGCCAGTGAGCCGATCTGTTTCGGCTCGAAGCGCACATCGCGCTGCAGGGCCGGGATCAGTCCGACGAATACCAGGCCCATGGCGATGGTGACGACGCCGCCGATCCGCATGAGCAGTTCGCGGTTGATCGCCAGGACGGAGATCGCTCCGAACACCGACGCGGTGGCGAGAACGAAGACGACGGTGAATCCGAGAACGAACAATCCCGCCGCCCCGGCGACGCGCAATCGACCGCTGCGCACCTTCGTCTGCACAGCTGCCTCGTCGGCGCTGACGGCCGGAGCGTCGGCTCCGACAACTCCGGCGAGGTACGACAGGTAGCCGGGCACCAGGGGCACCACGCAGGGCGACGCGAAGGAGACGAGCCCGGCCAGCACGCAGGCCCCGAGGGCCAGGATCAGTGGCCCGGAGGCCGCAGCTTCCTGGAAACTCGCGCCGATCCCGGCCAGGTGAGTCACGTTCACTGCTGCACTGGCTCCTCGGCTGCCACGCGTTCGACGACGGGTTGCAGGTCCTCGGCGAGCAGCTCACGCAGGAACACTGCTGCGACGCGGTGCTGCCGGTCGAGCACGACGGTCGTCGGAATGACGGAGGTGGGGACGCCGCCGAGCGCGGTCAGGGTGCGCATGGGCGGGTCGTAGATCGAGGAGTAGCTGACGTTGTTGCTGACCACGAAGTCCTGTGCGGCGGTCTGCGACTCGTCGCGCACGTTGATGCCGAGGAACTCGACGCCGAGGGACTTGGTGGCCTCGTAGACGTCTTCGAGGTCGTCGGCCTCACCGCGGCACGGTCCGCACCATTGGCCCCAGACGTTGAGAACCACGACGTCACCGTCGTAGTCCGACAACGAGGTCGTCTTGCCCTCGGTCATCAGATCCGGCCCGGACAGTTCGCCGATGGTGCCGCGTTCGTCGGGCTCGTAGAAGATGTCGGTCTGCCCGCCGGGTGAGACGAACTGGAAAGTGCCGCCCTGCGCCACCGCGTCGGTGCCGGTCGAGCATCCTGCGACAAGAGCGATGGCAGACGCTGCACAGACGGCGAGGAAAAATCTACGCACCGGTGATCCTCGGATCGGATGCTCCCGCGGGCTCGGAGTAGACGAGGTCCACGAGCTGATCGCCCTCGTAGACGAGCGAGGTCAGCGACGCGAGCCCGCACTGACGATTGCGCGGGTCGTGCCAGAGCCGGTCGCCCTGCAGGAACCGGCGCAGCGTCCACACCGGGAGCTGGTGGCTCACGCACACGGCCTCGTGCCCGACGGCTTCGACGCGGGCCGCGTTGACGGCGGCGAGCATGCGGTGCGCGATCTGCAGGTACGGCTCGCCCCAGGAGGGGGTGAACGGGTCGCGCAGCTTCCACCAGTGCCGTGGTCGGCGCAGGGCACCGTCACCGACGGCCACGCGGAGGCCCTCGAATTCGTTGCCTGCTTCGATGAGGTTCTCGTCCTCGGCGATCGACAGACCGTGGGCCGCTGCGATCGGCGCGGCGGTCTGCTGCGCGCGCAGCAGAGGTGATGCCACGACGTGGGTGATGTCGTGGCCTGCGAGCGCATCGGCCACTGCCTTGGCCTGCGACTGGCCGGTCACCGACAGCTTGAAGCCCGGCAACCGCCCGTACAGGATGCCCTTGGGGTTGTGCACCTCGCCGTGCCGGAGGACGTGCACGATGGTGCGCGTCGTCGAGTGCGGATGTGTTGCGGGGGCCTCGGTCACGTCGGGGTCCTGTTTCTCGCTAGTCGGGTGGTGAATCAGTTCGTTGCGGTGGCGGCAGCTGCGGCTTTCGCGGCGGCCGGGGCCGCGTCGGCGATGATCTCGAAGGCTCGGTCGTCGAGGGCAGCGGAGACGAACCAGGCCTCGAATGCACTCGGCGGCGGGTACACCCCGCAGGAGAGGAAGGCGTGGAAGAACGCCGGATATCGCCACGTCTGCGCGGCCTTGGCCTGCGCGTAGTCGGTGACGGGTCCATCGGCGAAGAACACACTCACCATAGTGCCCGCGAACTGCACGTGATGGGTGACGCCTTCGGCGGTGAGGGCGTCGCCGAGCAGTGTTCCGAGTCGCTGCGAGTTGGTCTGCAGCTTCTCGTAGACGGCTGCGTCGGCCAGTTGCAGACTGGTCAGTCCGGCCGCGACGGCGACGGGGTTACCGCTGAGCGTGCCTGCCTGGTACACCGGTCCGGCGGGCGCGAGGTAGGCCATCACGTCCGCTCGACCGCCGAATGCCGCGGCCGGCAATCCGCCGGACATGACCTTGCCGAAGGTGTAGAGGTCGCCTGCGATTCCGTCGATGCCGTACCAGCCGGACGCGCTGACGCGGAAGCCGGTCATCACTTCGTCCATGATCAGCAGTGCGCCGTGCTCGGTCGCGAGGCGGCGCAGTCCCTCGTTGAAGCCGGTGACCGGAGGGATGGCGCCCATGTTTCCTGCGGCTGCCTCGGTGATGATGCACGCGATCTGGCCCGGGTTGGCCTCGAAGGCCGCGGTGACGGCGGCGAGGTCGTTGTAGGGAACGACGATGGTGTCCGACGCCTGTGCGCCGGTGACGCCGGGCGAGGTCGGCAGTCCGAGCGTGGCGAGCCCCGAGCCCGCGTCGGCCAGGAGGGCATCGACGTGGCCGTGGTAGCAGCCCGAGAACTTGACGATCTTGGTGCGGCCGGTGAAGCCGCGAGCCAGACGCACAGCGCTCATGGTGGCCTCTGTGCCCGAATTCACAAGACGAACCTGGTCGACGGGGCCGACGCGACGCACGATTTCCTCGGCGAGTTCGATTTCGCGGAGCGTGGGTGCACCGAACGACAGGCCGGTCGCGGCTGCCTTCTGGACGGCTTCGACGATGGCCGGGTGGGCGTGTCCGTGGATCATCGGACCCCAGGACGAGATGAGGTCGACGTACGAGTTTCCGTCGGCGTCGGTCATGGTGTATCCGCTGGCCTGCGTGATGAAGCGGGGCGTTCCGCCGACCGACGCGAAGGCACGTACCGGCGAGTTGACGCCGCCGGGAATGACCGCGCTCGCGCGGGCGAAGAGTTGGGCCGATACGGGGGCGTCGTTGCCGGGGGAAACAGTCACGACTTCCAGTGTCCCAGGTTCGGTGAAATCACCAACTACAGGGCGTAATAATCCGGAAAGCGGGGGATCGGCCTGTTTCGGTGGTTGAACGGCGAGTGCGCCGGGTAGTCGGTGCCGATGACCAACACCGATGGCGTCAGCAAAGTCGCCGAATTGATGTCCGAAGCCGGGCTCTGCATGTTCACCACCGTCGGCCGAGACGGTCACCTCATCTCGCGCCCGATGGCGCTGCAGGAAGCCGAGTTCGACGGCGACCTGTGGTTCTTCGCCGCTCACGATTCGCGGAAGGTCAGCGACATCGCGGCGAACCCGACCGTCAACGTCTCGTTCCAGTCCGGCGAGGGCTGGGTGTCGCTGTCCGGTACGGCCGCGGTGGTCGACAACACCACCAAGGCCGAGGAACTGTGGAACACCCGAGCGGCCGCGTGGTTCGAGAAGAACCCCGATTCGCGCGAGGTCGACCTGATCCACGTGGCCGCTGAGGGAGCCGAGTACTGGTCCACCCCCGGGTCGAAGGTCTCGAACCTGTTGGCCTACGCCAAGGCCAAGATCACCAACGAGCGACCGGACCTCGGCGAGCACGACGTCGTCGAACTCGAATTACCGCACAATTCGACCGGCTAGTACCGATCGTGCCGGGCTCGCCCCGGACGGCAGCAGCTTCTACCGGTCAGTTCGTGCGGTGGTGTCCGTTGTCCGTGCGTGGGTCGACGGTGTCGCGAACCTTCTCCCCGGTGCTACGCGGGTCGGCGCTGGTGTGCGTGGCGGCATCACGATCAGCGGCGTTTCGTGTCCCGGAGTCGTGCTGGCCGGGGAAGGTCTCGCCGATGTCTGCCCCGCGGTGATGCCCTCGATCGTGATCGTCCGACCGGCCGTCGTTGTCCGTGTGTGCGGCCTTGGCACCCGATCGGTGATCGATGTCCGGATCGAGTTCGTTCGCGCGAGCGAATTCGGCGTCCAGCTCATCGCGCGACTTCGCCGCAACACCCTGATGTGACTGAGCCTGCTGCGCGAGCTTGTCGGCCTCGGCTGCTTTGACATCCGCTTCTGCCTGGGCCCGGCGTGCCTTGGCCTCGCTTTCCCTCGCCAGCAGTTCACGCTCTTCGACGATTGCTGCGTCGTTGGCTGCCTTTTCGCGAATCTCGTTCGCTTCCAACCTCTTACGTTCCTTGCCCTTGCGTGCGACGACGACGGCGAGGGCAACGACGACGAGTACGACTACTACTGCGACGATGATCCATACGGTGGTGCTCATTGGCGGACTCCCATGTTCTCGACTGCCGGACCGGCAGTCGATCTATGCCGGGTACCCGAGTAAAGACTCGACAAACTCACCGAAGGCACCGACCGCCACGGCTTCGAAAGCGCGCAACGGGAGCAGACCCGCCTCCTCCGGGATACACGCGATGAGCCCGACACCCGTCACGAGCGGCAGCTCGTCGAGGTTGACCCGCGCGGCCAGGCTCGGTGCGGCGGGCCACGACCCGATCACCAGACCTGCGCAGTCGACGCCGGCCGCCCGCGCTGCCGCAACGGTCAGAGCACTGTGGTTGAGCGTTCCCAGCTCCGCACCGGCCACGATCACGATCGGCGCAGACATGGCCTTGGCGACGTCGAGCACGGTGAACCCTCCTGCGCCCAAACGCACCGCCACTCCCCCTGCGCCTTCGACCAGCACGAGGTCGTTGGCTGCGTCGAGCTCGCGCACGGCTCCGATCACAGCGTCGAGTTCGAGCATCGGCCGACCCGATCGGCGGGCCGCGACGTCCGGGGCCAGCGGCTCGGGATACCGCGCCAGCTCCACTCCCCGAACGCCCGAAAGGCGTTGCACCACATCGATATCGGCTTCGTCAGGGTAACCGTCTCCGACGCCGGTCTGCGCCGGCTTGCACACAGCGACGGACCGCCCGCCTGCCCGCGCTGCCGCCGCGAGTGCCGCGGTGATCACGGTCTTGCCGACGCCGGTCGACGTTCCGGTCACCAGCAGAACCGTCACCACACAACCGCCGCATTCGACACCGCCGCGAGGACCGACGCGGCACGATCGATGTCGGTGTCGGTGAGATCGGCGCGCGCGGTCAGTCGCAGTCGAGAACCGCCGGCCGGAACCGACGGCGGCCGGAAGCATCCGACGCGGACGCCGAGCTCGAGGCAGTCCGCCGCCGCGCGCACTGCCCGCTGTGCGTCGCCCATGATCACCGGAACGACCGCCGATGTCGTCGGTTCGACGCCTGCTGCGGCGGCGAGTTGTGTTGCACGTATACCGATCGAGTGCACCCGGTCGGGTTCGCCCCGCAGGACGGTCAGCGCGGCCGACGCCGCTCCGACGGAGGCGGGTGCAAGTCCGGTGTCGAACACGAACGTGCGTGCACCGTGCATCACCTGCGTGCGCACCGCTGCCGGCCCGAGCACCACTCCACCCTGCGATCCGAGGGCCTTGGACAGCGTTGCGGTGATCACCAGGTCCGGCGCTCCGGCGAGGCCTGCTTCGTGGACGGCTCCCCTGCCACCGTCCCCGCGTACACCCAATCCGTGCGCCTCGTCGACGACGAGCACCGCGTTCCGTCTCCGGCACACCGCGTACAGCTCGGCCAGAGGCGCGAGATCGCCGTCGGCGCTGAACACCGAATCGGTCACCACGAGGGCCCGCTGTTCGCGACGCTCGCGCAACAGCTGGTCGACGTGGCCGGTATCGCAATGTCGAGCGACGGCCACCCGGGCCCGCGACAGGCGGCAGGCATCGATGAGCGAGGCGTGCGACGCGGCATCGGAGATCACCAGCGCGTCTCGGCCCGCCAGTGCCGTCACGATCCCGAGATTGGCGGTGTAACCGGAGGAGAACACCAGTCCGGCCTCGGCTCCGACGAACTCCGCGAGATCCTCCTCGAGGCGCTCGTGTGCGGTCGTCGTCCCGGTGACCAGCCGCGATCCGGTGGATCCGCCGCCCCATCGGCGCACAGCGGCGCAGGCTCCGTCGATGACGGCCGGATGCCTGGACAGTCCGAGGTAGTCGTTCGACGCCAGATCGAGGATGTCGTCCTCGGCGGTGCGGGCGATGACGATGCGCTCGAGACCGGTCTCGCGTCGGGCGTGCGCGGTGGCGTCGAGCCAGTCCAGAGCGGTCATGGCAGCACCATACTTGAACGCCGTTCAAGTATGGTCGCGCGCCACCGCCACCAGGGCTTCGGCGATGGTAGCCACCTCCGCATCGGTACAGATGAACGGCGGCATCGCGTACACCAGGCGCCCGAACGGACGCAGCCACACTCCCGCGTCGACGGCCGCTGCCGTGGCCCGTGCCATGTCCACCGGACTGTGCATCTCGACGACGCCGATGCCGCCGAGAACGCGAACATCGGCGACTCCCGACAGCGACCGGGCCGGCGCGAGGCCGGCGGCCAGTCCCGACGCCAGAGCGGCGACCTCGGCGCGCCAGTCACGCGAGAGCAACAGTTCCACCGAGGCCACCGCGATCGCGCACGCGAGCGGATTGCCCATGAACGTCGGCCCGTGCATCAGGCCGCCGGCCTCGCCGCCCGAGACCGTCTCGGCCACCTCGGTGGTGCACAGCGTGGCCGCCAGGGTCAGATATCCGCCGGTCAACGCCTTGCCGATGCACATGATGTCCGGCGCGGCGCCGGCGTGGTCGGCTGCGAACAACTCGCCGGTTCGGCCGAAGCCGGTGGCGATCTCGTCGAAGATCAGCAGGAGGCCGTACTCGTCGGCCAGGCGGCGTAGTTCCACGAGGTAGCGCGGGTCGTGGAACCGCATCCCACCGGCGCCCTGCACTATCGGCTCGACGATGATCGCCGCCAGTTCGCTCGCGTGTTCACCGAGTATCTTCTCGAATTCGGCGACGTAGTCGGCGTCGAACTCCACGGGCGGGGCCGGAGCGAACACCTGCTTCGCCAATACATCGGTCCACAGCGTGTGCATCCCGCCGTCCGGGTCGCACACGCTCATCGGAGCGAAGGTGTCTCCGTGGTACCCGCCGCGCCAGGTCAACAGCCGCGTGCGGCCGTTCTCGCCGCGCCCACGCCAGTACTGCAGCGCCATCTTCACCGCGACCTCGACCGAGACCGAGCCGGAATCGGCGAGGAATACCTTGTCGAGCCCGGCGGGGGTGATGTCGACCAGCAACTCGGCCAACCTGGCGGCCGGAGCGTGTGTCAGTCCGCCGAACATGACGTGGCTCATCCGGCCCAGCTGATCGTGCGCGGCGGCGTCGAGCACCGGATGGCGGTAGCCGTGCACTGCCGCCCACCACGAACTCATGCCGTCGATGAGCTGCCGACCGTCGGCCAACGTCAGCCGCACGCCCGACGCACTGTCGACCACCAGCGGCGTCGCACTCGCCGGAAACCGGCTGTAGGGGTGCCAGAGATGGTCGGAGTCGAGTCGACGGACGTCTTCGGAAGTCAGCACGCCAGAGCACACTGCCACAGCACCCGATCGGCCGTCCCGAGACTGGCGAGGTGGCGAAATGTCCGAATCCATTAGCATCGCAGCATGACGACGCGGACCGTGACGAGACTCGTGGGGGTGGTCGTGGCCGCGACGCTGACGCTTGCCGCCTGCGGGGGCACGTCCGCAGCGCCCGTGCCCACCACGACCGTTCCGGACTTCGCCGTCGACACCTCCACCCCCGTCGGTGCCCTCAACGAACGCATCCTGCGATGGATCAACGCCGAGGAGGCACCCGACCCCGCCGAGGTCGACGCCGTCACCGGACCCGAGCTGGCCGAGGCCGTCGCTCCGCTGGGTGGTCTCGCCGGGCCACTCGAACAGCTGCGCGCCGGCGCCCCGAACGTGGCCATGGGGTTCGAGGCCGGTCCCGATTCCGGCGTTCTGCGTTTCACCACCGCAGGCATCCCGGCCACGATCACGACGTCGATCGATGCGGACGGCAGGCTCGACGGCTTCCTGGCCCGGCCGGACACTCCGACGATCTCGTCGTTCGACGATCTCGACGCGGCACTGTCGAAAGTGGCTCCGAACTACTCCTACAGCGCGTCACGGCTCAACGGCGGCGACTGCGAGTCGATCTACTCCACCGATGCGGACTCGGTGCTGCCCCTCGGGTCGGTGTTCAAGCTGTACGTACTCGGCGCTCTCACCGACGAGATCGAGGCAGGCACCGTCCGCTGGGACGAGCAGCTCACCGTTCGCGACGCCACCAAGAGCGCGCCGTCCGGCGAACTGCAGAATCTGCCCGACGGCACGAAGGTGTCGGTCCGCGACGCGGCCGAGAAGATGATCTCGTTGTCCGACAACACCGCAACGGATCTGTTGATGGATCGCCTCGGCCGCGACCGGGTCGAGCGTCAGCTCTCGGTCATGGGTCATCACGATCCGTCGGTGATGACGCCGATGATGGACACTCGGCAGTTCTTCGTCATCGGGTTCGGCAATCCGAACATGCGAGCCGAGTGGTCCGAGGCCGACCCCGACGCCCGGGCCGAGCTGCTCGAGCAGGCAGACGCGAGGCCGCTCGAGATCGACTTCGAGAACTTCGTCGACAACCCGGCGTCGGCCGACGGGGTCGAGTGGTTCGCCAACGCGCAGGACGTCTGTGCCGCGATGGGTTACCTGGCGACGAGTGAGTCGGCCGAGGAGAACCGTCGCATCCTGGCGATCACTCCGGGGGTGCAGCTCGACGCGGCGCTGTGGCCGTATTCGGGGTTCAAGGGCGGCAGCGCTCCCGGCGATCTGGCGGGCGCATTCCTGGCCACCGATGCCGCCGGTCAGGACTGGATCGTCACCGAGCAGTTCCGGGCCGACGGCGCGATCGATCCGATCCCGTCCAGCTACGCGTTCCTCGTCGCCCAGCAGGCTTTCGCACTGCTGAAGTGAGTGGGATTTGTAACATCGGTGTTACTGCTGCATTACACTCGCGGTCGTGGAGGCACAACACGAACCAGCCCAGTACGCGTGGCCGGAGGGCTTCAAGGAGTTCCTGGTCGGTGAGTTCACCGACTTCAGCCCCCTGGTGAACAGGGCTCTGGAGGACAACTGCGCGTCCCTGTTCCACGACGGTCCGTACGCGAAATCGGGCTTCTGGCGCACCGTCCGCGCGGTGTGGAAAGAATTCGTCTGGCCGGTCTGAGATTCCGGCCTTCACGGGCGGCTGCAAAAGGTTACCGTCGAGTATGGCAACCACAACGGATCACCTTCGGAACACTCTGGACGGCCGCTGGCGAGATGTGAAGAACGAGGCGCGCAGGCAGCTTGCCCGCGACGAGTTCCGTCCGCACTACACGCCGAACACCGTCATCGCCCGCACCAAGGCGATGGAACAGCTCAAGCTTCTCGCCGCTGCAGGCGCTGCCGACAACGGCTTCAAGAAGGAACACGGCGGCACCGGTGATGTCGGTGCAGCGGTGACGATGATCGAGATGCTCGCGATGAGCGATCTGTCGCTGATGGTCAAGGCCGGCGTCCAGTGGGGGTTGTTCGGCGGTGCCATCGAGAATCTCGGCACCGAACGCCACCACGAGGCCTACGTCCCCAAGATCATCAGTCTCGACCTGCTCGGCTGTTTCGCCATGACCGAGACCGGACACGGCAGTGACGTGCAGTCGCTCGAGACCACGGCGACGTACGACCCGAAGACCGACGAGTTCGTCATCAACTCCCCCACGCCGTCCTCGCGCAAGGACTACATCGGTGGTGCCGCCGAAACGGCGACGGTCGCCGCGGTGTTCGCCCAACTCATCACCGCAGGCCCGGGCGAGGAGCCCGAGAGCCACGGCGTGCACTGCTTCTTCGTTCCACTGCGCGACGAGAACGGTGACGACCTGCCCGGTGTCACCACCTCGGACTGCCAGTACAAGGGCGGTCTTCCCGGAGTCGACAACGGCCGCCTGATGTTCGATCACGTCCGCATCCCGCGAGACAATCTGCTCAACAAGTACGCCGACGTGTCCGACGACGGTACGTACTCCTCCCCGATCGAGAACAAGTCTCGACGGTTCTTCACGATGCTCGGCACGTTGATCCGCGGACGTGTCACGGTCGGCGGCAGTGCCGCGGCGGCTGCCCGTGTCGCCCTCGACATCGCGACGCGATACGCGTTGCAGCGCAGGCAGTTCTCCGCGCCCGATTCCGATCAGGAGGTCCTGATCATGGACTACCTGGTGCATCAGCGTCGACTGTTCCCACTCATCGCCAAGTCCTACGCCCTGCAGTTCGCGCAGAACGAGCTCGTTTCGAAGATGCACGAGCTGCAGACCTCGGACAATCCCGACGCCGAGGAGCAGCGCGAGCTCGAATCGAGGGCTGCCGGCCTCAAGGCGGCGAACACCTGGCACGCCACCGCCGCGATTCAGGAAGCGCGCGAAGCGTGCGGCGGCGCAGGCTATCTGGCCGAGAACCGGCTGATCTCGCTCAAGGCCGACACGGACGTGTTCACCACGTTCGAGGGCGACAATCATGTGTTGACGCAGCTGGTCGCGAAGGAGCTGCTCACCGCGTACGCCGACGACGTCAAGTCCATGAGCCCGGTCGAATGGGTCAAGTTCGCCGCCGACATGGTGGGCGACCGCGTCGTCAAACGCACTGCGGCCCAAGCGATCATGCAGACCATCCTCGATCGGCGTCAGGACAACGAGGAAGAGGGCTCGCTGTTCAACCGCGGCACCCAGGTCAAGATGTTCGAGGATCGCGAGGAGTACCTGCTCTCCACGGTCGCCCGCCGGCTGCAGTCCAAGTCCAAGGAGACCAGCCCGTTCGAGGCGTTCAACGCGGTGCAGGATCACGTTCTGCATGCCGCGAGCGCGCACATCGATCGGATCATCTTCGAGGCATTCATCGCCGGCATCGAATCGTGCGAGGACTCCACCACCAAGGCTCTGCTCGACGAGGTCTGCGACCTCTACGCGCTGTCGGTGATCGAGGCGGACAAGGCCTGGTTCATCGAACACCGCTATCTGTCCACCGAGCGATCCAAGGCCGTCACCCGCGCCATCAACGAGCGGTGCCGCACCCTGCGTCCGCACGCCGAACTGCTCGTCGACGGCTTCGGAGTGCCCGAGGCGTTGGTCGGTGCTGCGATGCTCGGTGAGCCCGGGGCCGGAACCGAGGAAGAGCCGGCCGCGAACCCCAGTCACGCGCACTGACGCGTAGCCGGGTTCAGCCGGGAGTCACTGCGAAGACCCGGCAGGGACCGCCGGTCGCGCCTGCGTGCTTCGGTGCGCCGACGACGACCGTCGCCCCTGCCGGGGGCACCGCGTCCAGATTTGCCAGTGCCTCGACTCCGTATCGGCCTGCCCCGAGAACCGCTGTGTGAGCCGGGTATTCGCGGTCGTTCATCCGGTCGAGGCTCAGGGTGTCCACTCCGATTCCGACGATGCCCCGCTCGCGTACCAGCAGCTGCGCCGCGTCCGCGCCGAAGCCGGGGGCCGCACGTTCGGCCAGCCTGTTCTGCCAGCCACTGTGCATCACCACCAACGCGCGGTCCGGAATCCGGCCGTGCTCGCGCTCCCACTGCGCGATGTCCTCGCTCGTCACCACGGCCTCGGGGTCGGACGCGGCCCGGGCGGAGATGTCAACCACCACCAGCGGTGCGATCAGATCCTCCAGGGGCAGGATGTCGGCCGTCGCGCCGCCCCGAATGCGGTGCGCCGGGGCATCGATGTGCGTTCCCGTGTGCTCCCAGTACGAGAGTTCGTTCACCAGGAACCCGCCCAGTTCGTAGGCGGCGACCGGCCGCATCGTGAACGGTTCGCTGCCCGGCCACACCGGAAACGTCGGGCTCAGGGTGTGGGTCAGATCGACCAGGCGGCCCGCCGGAATCGCCGAACCGACAACGGGTTCGGCGCGCACCGCCCCGGCCGTCGCAACGGTCAACGCGGCGGCTCCCAACGATCCGAACAGCGCCCTACGGCCGATTCTGCGGTGAACGGTCTCGATGACCTCGGGGCCGCACATCAGTCGGCAGCGGGGGTGACCAGCAGAACCTTGTCGTCCGATCCGTTGTCGGTGGTCAGGAGGAATGCGCCGTCGTCGCCGAAGCTGGTGAGCGAACGCAGTCGACCGTACGTACCCACCAGGGCGTCGGCCTCGTCGACGTATTCCGTGCCGTCCTCGGACAGCTTCAGAAACGTCAGCTTCTCGCCCTGCTGACTCGAGATCACCGCGGCCCCGTTCCAGGAACCCCATCCCGCGCCGTTCGCGAAGGTCAGACCGGGCGTGGCGATGGTGGGACTACCCGAGCTCCACACGGCGGCGAGTGCACCGGGCACGCGGGTCGGATCGGTCATCGGTACCGACTCGTCGTAGATGAACGGGAGTCGATCGGGGCGGTAGCCGTAGTTGCCGCCGGGCACCAGCAGGTTCAACTCGTCGTCTCGGGTCGTGCCCTGCTCCACCTCGTAGATCTGACCGGTGCCGGGTCGAATCGCCAGGCCCTGCACGTTCCGATGTCCCAGAGTGAAGATGCGATCCGGGGCGTCGGCTGCGGCGGTGCCGTCTGCATTGATATGTAACACCTTGCCGCCCAACGAGTTCCGATCCTGCGGAACCGTCGGCGTCGCCGTGTCTCCGGTGCCGACGTACAGGGTGCCGTTGGGATGGGCCAGGATGCGGCAGCCACCGTGACGACCGCCGTCGGCAACGGGAATGTCGTCGACGAGGGTGCCGGTGCGGGTCAGAGCGGTCCACTCCGGATCCACGGTCCACGAGAGCACGGCGATGTGGTTCTCGCTCGCGCCTCCCGCACTTCCGGTTCCGGCGCTACCGGTACCGCCACTACTGCCGCCCTGCACACCCTGGCACGTGTAGATGGTTCTGGATGCGGCGAAATCCGTCGCGAGAGCTATGCCCATCAGGCCCGTCTCGCCGGACGCGTACAGGTCGTCGAGGTCCGCGGCGAGTTCGCGGGTGGCACCGCCGACATCGCGGATCACGAACCGTCCCGAGCGTTCACCCGTCAGCACCGTTCCGTCCGGTGCGACCACCGCATCCCACGGCTTGGCGAGTCCGTCGAGCACGGTGGTGACCGTCAGATCGGGGAGCGGGTCGGCCTGCGCCGTCGCGGTGGTCGTACCGGCAAGCGTCAGGAAGACGCTGGCAGCTATCACTCCGGAACTGGACACCAGCTTGTTCATCCACACTCCTGACGACGATCCGCGACCGGCCCGATATGACCGGTATCACATGATCTTAAACACACTCTTCGGGCAAACCGCCGACTCATGACGCGATTCGGTTCCCGGCAGCAGAACGAATCCCCGGCAATCCTCCGTCCCACGTAGTGGCGGCAACCCCTGGTCAGCCGACCTCGGGGGTGACGAGCAGCACCTGGTCGTCGGAGCCGTTGTCGGTGGTGAGCAGAAAGCGGCCGTCGCTGCCGAAGGGGGTCAGCGACCGCAGCCTGCCGTACGTGCCCTCCAGTGCCTCGGCCTCGGCGACGTACTCGGTTCCGTCGTCCGACAGTGCCAGGAAGACGAGCTTCTCGCCCTGCTGACTCGAGATCACCGCCGCACCGTTCCAGGAACCCCACTGCTCACCGTCGGTGAACGTGACGTCGGGGGTGGCGATGGTGGGATCACCCGAACTCCACACTGCGGGCAGGGCACCGGGAACCCGGTCGGGGTCGGTCATGGGGACCGATTCGTCGTAGACCGACGACCGTCGATCGGGGCGGTAACCGTAGTTGCCGCCCGGCACCAACAGGTTCAGCTCGTCGTCTCGGCTCGTCCCCTGCTCGACCTCGAAGATCTGGTCGGTTCCGGGACGGATCGCCAGTCCCTGCACATTGCGATGACCGAGAGTGAAGATCCGATCCGGGGCATCGGCTGCGGCGGTGCCGTCTGTGTTGACGTGTAACACCTTGCCGCCCAGTGAGTTTCGATCCTGAGGAACAGTGGGGCTCGCCGTGTCCCCGGTGCCGATGTACAGCGTGCCGTCGGGATGGGCCAGGATGCGGCAGCCACCGTGACGCCCGCCGTCGGCAACGGGAATGTCGTCGACGAGGGTGCCTGTGCGCGTGAGGGCCGTCCACTGCGGGTCCACGGTCCACGACATCACGCCGATGTGGTTACCGTCGTCGCCGCGCACACCCTGACAGGTGTAGATCGTTCGCGACGCAGCGAAATCGGTAGCCAGTGCGATCCCCATCAGTCCGGTCTCACCGGCGGCGTAGAGATCGCCGAGGTCCGCATTCAGTTCACGCTGGACTCCGGCCGAGTCGCGGATGACGAACCGGCCGGAGCGCTCCCCCGTCAGCACCGTTCCATCGAGAGCGACCACCACGTCCCACGGTTTGTCGAGGCCATCGAGCACGGTGGTGACCGACAGGTTCGGTAGCGGCCCGGCAGGCGCGGCCGGGGAAGGAGCAGCGTCGGAAGAGCTCTGCGACGCGGTCGCGGACGACTCGCTCGGCTCTGCGCTACTGCCCTGGTCGGTGGTGTCCGCCGAACAGGCCGCCAGCAGGGCGACGCTCATGGCGAGGACGGCTGCGCCGGTGACAGGTTTCTTCACGAGCGCTCCTGACGATGTTCGATGAGTCCCATTTTTCCGGTATCACCGTTTTCGCGACTTCCGAACCACCGACCGAGTGTGTCAGGACACCAATCGATACCCGGCTTCGGCGACTGCGGCGTCCACCGCCGCGGTGTCGAGCGTCGAATCGCTGCTCACCACGACCGCACCGGAATCCACATCGACGTCGACGCCGGTGACTCCCGAGATCTCCGATACCTCTTCCGTCACCGATGCGGCGCAGTGCTCGCACGTCATGCCCTCGACCGAATATGTCGTCTGCATCTTCACTCTTGCCTCTCGAGTCAGGAACGAACCAGGCGCGCGATGGCCTCGGAGGCCTCTTTCACTTTCGCGTCCGCCTCGGGTCCGCCGTGTTTCGCGGCTTCCACCACGCATCCAGCGAGGTGGGCGTCGAGCAGCTTCAACGACACCGACTGCAGAGCTTTGGTCACCGCGGACACCTGGGTGAGAACGTCGATGCAGTAGCGATCGTCTGCGACCATTCTCGATATCCCGGCCACTTGGCCCTCGATACGACGCAATCGCTTCAGCAAGTCGTCCTGCTCGGCGCTGTAGCTGCTCATGTCCGCCATGATACCCCTACCCGGTAGGGGGTGCGCCTCCGGACACGAGTCGCCGGACGCCGTCGACCGTCAACAGTCCGGCCACGATGGCGGCAAGAGCGGCCAGCGCGATCCAGGACCCCGAGTAGAACGTCCCCGAATACGCCGGGGACACCTCCGGAACAGCGGGAAACTGCGTGGTGCGCACCCCGGCGTTCCAGCACTCCACCGCTCCGATCACCGCGAGCAGAGCCAGCACCAACTCCGCCCACCCGAGGGACTTCCTCACAGGTACTCCCGCTTCGCCGTTTCGAGAGCCGCGCGCAGACCGTCGTCGTCCTTCGCCCACGCCTGCACCAGTCCGCCGCCCACCAACCGCAGCCCGATGCCGTGCCGCTTGCGCGGGACGCCCGACAGCTCTCCGAGTACCCGCGCGGTCTCCCACTTCTTCGGCTCGTATTCGCCGTCGGCGTACTCGGCTGGGGGCAGAATGTCGTCGATCTCGTCGAGGTCGACGGTCTCGGTTCCCTGTCGCAGCCGACGGGTGGTGAGTTCGACGCTGACGTGCATCCGCGCGGCGCGGAGCTGGACGTACGTGAAACCGACGAGAATCAGCGAGAAGAGAGCGAGAGCGAACCAGTGGACCACCGGCCCTGATGCGAGCTCGACCGCGAGTACTACGAGGCAGAACACCGGCCCCCAGGCCAGCATCCGCCACCGGCCACCGGGCTCGTGGAAGAGCACGGTCTCGTCGATGGGGGTATCACTGCTCACGGATGAACCACTCCCGTGCCGACGGCCGGTAGACCAGGACCGCTGCGACCACCAGCGCGACGGTGATCACCAGCAGCACGAACGGGAACACCAGCGCGGCGAAGGTCAGCAGCAGCGCGGTGGCTCCGGACAGCGCGACCAGGGCGCGTCGGAACCGGCGGTCTCCGCTCCGGACCGGGCCCGACATCAGGCCGACGGCCAGCCCGACCACACCGAAGATCACGCCGAGTCCACGAAAGACCGTCAGGAAGGAATCGACCTGTTCGTCCGTCGCACCGCCGGTGGTGAACGACGCGCGGATCTGGTCGGCGGGGAGCGTCAGGGCGATCATGCACACGACGATCAGCAGCACCGCGGAGGTCAGCCACAGCCAGTAGGCGGCGGAAACCACTCGGGGCCGGACGATCGGTGTGTCGGTGTCTGCGCTCACGCCAGACATCCTGCCACCGGGGGTGAGCTGTGCGTTCGGCCGGCAGAGATTTCCGCGCCGACGCGACGTGCTCAGCCTGCAGAAATTCCCAGTGCCATGATCGCGATGGCGGCCGAGACGGCGAGCAGCAGCCCGAGCAGGGCCCAGCCGGGGCGACCGCTCTCGGCGGGACAGGGCTCGCGATCGACGGCCGGTGCTGCGGTCGGCTGCGTGATGCTCGCTGCTGCAGGGGTGTGCTCTGCCATGTCGGTTCCGATCACTCGAGACGATATCGACAGTGATGCTAGTCACACAGCCCGTACCGCAGCCCCGAACACGCCCGAAATTATCGAGTTCTGAAAACTACCGCCGTCCCGAAGCGACGAAGTATTCGTTGGATTCCCGACGGTGCATCAGGTAGATCGCCCCGGCGGCCAGCACTCCCTGGCCGATGCCGAGCACACTCATCACGATGTTCATCGCTCCTGCGCTCGACGCAATGGCGAACAGTTCGAGGATCATGGTGAACACGGTGAACGATCCGATGATGGTGAGCAGCATGCGCGCCCACATCTTGCCTGCGCGCATCCGCTTGACCCAGAACAGGAACAGCGCCCCGAAACCGAGTACGACGAACACCGTGACGACGAGCATCACCGTCACCATCGACTGCGTGGACTCCACCGTCATGTCGGCGGCTGCGTCCTGCGCTGCGAGGTCGTCGAGCAGGGACTGCGCGAATTCCTCGCGCGCCCCGAACAGCGTCCACACCGAGAACAGCGCCGAGAGCGCCCCGATCAGCGCCACTCCCCACCACAGGTGGCGTGCGGTCTCTACGTCGACGGGCGCCGGACGCGGGGTCGGCTCGAGCTCCGGTCCTGTCTGCGGGAACCCGTGCTCGAGCTCCCAGCGCTGCCAATCCGGCTGCGGCGGTGGGTTACCCGGCCTGTTGCTGTCTGGGTTGGTGCCGTCCGGGTTGTTGTTCGGAGGAAATTCGTTCACAACCAGCCCGCCACTTCGGTAGCCCAATAGGTCAGTACGACATCGGCACCGGCGCGTCGAATGCCGACGAGCGATTCCAGCACCGCCGCGTCGCGGTCGATCCACCCGTTCTGAGCGGCGGCGGTGATCATGGCATATTCCCCGGAGATCTGATACGCCGCAACCGGAACCGGTGACATCTCGGCGACGTCGCGAAGAATATCGAGGTACGACATCGCCGGCTTGACCATCACCATGTCGGCACCCTCGGCGAGATCGAGCTCCACCTCGTGGGTGGCCTCGCGGCGGTTCGCCGCGTCCTGCTGGTACGTCCGGCGATCGCCCTGCAACGAGGACCCCACTGCTTCGCGGAACGGGCCGTAGAAGGCCGAGGCGTACTTGGCCGAATACGCCAGCTGACCGACCTCGACGTGGCCTGCAGCGTCGAGTCCGGCGCGGATGGCCCCGACCTGCCCGTCCATCATTCCGCTCGGTCCCAGCAGGTGCGCACCGGAATCCGCTTGTGCGACGGCCATGTCGACGTACCGCAACAGGGTGGCGTCGTTGTCGATGGAACCGTTCTCCCCCAGGACTCCGCAGTGCCCGTGGGAGGTGAACTCGTCCAGGCAGGTATCGGCCATGATGACCGTCGAATCCCCGAGGTCGGCCTTCAGCCGCGCCAGGCCGCGATTGAGGATTCCGTCCGGGTCGGTTGCCCCCGAGCCGGTTTCGTCCTTGTCCTCGGGTCTCGGTACTCCGAACAGCATGACGCCGCCGACGCCGGCCGAGACGGCCTCCTCGGCGGCAGCACTGAGCGAATCCAGCGTGTGCTGAAACACTCCCGGCATCGAGCCGATGGCCCGCGGCTCGGTGATGCCGTCGGCCACGAACATCGGCAGCACCAGATGCCGTGCCTCGAGCGAGGTCTCGGCCACGAGTCGACGCAGTGCCGGGGTGCGGCGCAGGCGTCGGGGACGGTCGGTGGGGAACAAGCGAACTCCTTACGGACCGGGTGTGCTGAGCGTGAGATCGGCGGCCGAGTTACCGGCGGCGCGACTTCTTGCGCGGCGGGGGCAGTGCGCCCTCGGCCCGCAGGCGGGCCGCGTGCTCGGCGAGAGCCTCGACCAGCGGTCCGACCTGTGCCGACTCGGGCTGCACATCCACGCGCAGACCGAATTCGACGGCCGTCTCGGCGGTCTTGGGGCCGATGCACGCCACCAGGGTGCGAGCGTGCGGCTTTCCGGCGATGCCGACCAGGTTCCGGACGGTGGAGCTCGACGTGAAGCACACTGCGTCGAAGCCGCCGGTCTTGATCATCTCGCGGGTCTCGGCGGGGGGCGGTGCCGCCCGAACGGTGCGGTAGGCCGTGACGTCGTCGATCTCCCAGCCGCGTTCGCGCAGCCCCTCGGCGAGCGTTTCGGTGGCGATGTCGGCGCGCGGCAGAAGGACTCGGTTGACCGGGTCGAAGACCTCGTCGTACGGCGGGAAGTCCTCGAGCAGTCCGAGCGAGCTCTGCTCACCCGATGGCACGAGTTCGGGGTTGATGCCGAACGAGCGCACCTTCGCCGCGGTTGCCTCACCGACACAGGCGATCTTGACGCCGGAGAACGCGCGAGCGTCCAGGCCGAACTCCTCGAACTTTTCCCACACGGCGCGAACGGCGTTGGTCGAGGTGAAGACGACCCACTGGTAGCGACCGTCGACCAGGCCCTTGACGGAGCGTTCCATCTGGGCCGGGCTGCGCGGGGGCTCGACGGCGATGGTCGGAACCTCGATGGGGATGGCACCGTGGGTGACGAGGCGATCGCTCATCTCCCCTGCCTGATCCTTGGTGCGAGGCACCAGCACGGTCCAGCCGTACAGGGCGCGAGATTCCCACCAGGACATCTTGTTTCGACCCGAGACGACCTTGCCGACAGTGACGACGAGGGATCCGACGAGCTCGGATCCGGCGTCGTTGAGGGTGGCGAGGGTGGCCTCGACGGTGCGTTGCTGACGGGTGGTGCCGCGGACGGTGATGGCCGCGGGTGTCTGCGGTGCCAGGCCGTGTTCGACGAGGGCACTGGCGGTTTCGGCCAGGTGACCCGATGTCGCGTGCAGTACCAGCGGGCCGGGGGCCGCGGCAAGAGCTGCCCAGTCGACCTCGCCTCGGACGTCGGCCTCGGTGTGACCCGAGCCGAGTGCCATTCCGGCGTAGCTGGGCACGGCCGATCCTGCGGGCAGGCCGGGGAGCACCTCGAACGGCACGTGCGTGCGTGCGACGGCGCCGACCTCGGCGATCACCGAGTCGGTCGTGAGCGGATCACCGGAGACCAGGCGAACCACGTCGTGGCCGTTCTTGGCTTCGGCGAGAAGGGTTTTGGCGACCTCGGCCGGTTCGCCGAGTGCCGGACGAACCTCGACACCGTTCTCGCCCGTCTCCGGGTCACGCGGAACGTCGGCACCGACAAGGGCGGTGACGCCCTTGTCGACGTCGGGATCGGTGAATGCGAGCTCGGCCGCTCCGAGCACTTCCCGTGCCCGGACCGTGAGCAGAGCCGGGTCACCCGGCCCGGATCCCACGAACAGGATCCGTCCGTTGGTGTTCTTGCGGACTGGGCTCATCGGTTGTTCTCCAGTGCTGTCTTGTGTGGGTACTGCAGTTCTATCGGGGTTGCGGTGCCCCGTTTCGGAATCAGTCGAGCGGTGGCGATCGACTCTCTTCGCACCACGGGACGGGTCGCCTTGCGTTTGGCGCGTCCGCGGACGGGTGCCGTTATGGCCCTAGACATGAGATCCACCCCGTAGACGAGAATCGGCCTGTGCCGGTTCGGTGACCGAAACGAGTTCGCGCGCACCGAGATCGAGCAGTTCGCGGGCCAATTCCCGGCCCAGCTCCTCGGCTCGCTCGGGTGATCCGACGATCGACGCGCGGATGGTGTCGCTGCCGTCGATGGCGGCGACGCAGCCTCGCAGGGACAGTTCGTCGAAGATTCGGCCGTCCTCGTCGATGGATTCGACGACCTCGGCGATCGCGCCGACCGGGGCGGTGCAGCCGGCTTCGAGTTCGGCGAGCAGTCCGCGTTCGGCTGCTACCGCGGCGCGTGAGTGCGCGTCGTCGAGGGTGGCGATGGCCGCCGCGAGATCGGTGTCCTCGACGCGGCATTCGACGGCGAGCGCACCCTGGGCAGGTGCCGGAAGCAACTGAACCGGGTCGAGTGCTTCGGTGACCACGTCCAGTCGGCCGATGCGGGCCAGTCCGGCGCGGGCGACGATGACGGCGTCGAGCTCGCCCGACGCCACCTTTCCGATCCGCGTGTCGAGGTTGCCGCGCAACGGCTGAACGTCCAATCCCTGTCCGAGAGCGCGCAATTGAGCGATACGACGCGGGGCTGACGTGCCGACCTTCGCGTCGGCGGGCAGTTCACCGAGTACCAGTCCGTCACGGGCCACCAGGGCGTCGCGCGGGTCCTCGCGAGCCGGGATGGCGGCGATGGTGAACCGGTCGTCGGCCGCGGTCGGCAGATCCTTGTACGAGTGCACCGCGATGTCGACGGTGCCGTCGGCCAATGCCTCACGCAGCGCCGCGGTGAAGACGCCGACGCCGATCGTCTGCACGGGAGCAGAAGACAGGTCGCCTGCGGTCTTGACGATCACCAGTTCCGCTTCGACTCCGGCTGCCGCGAGGGCCACCCGAACCGTGTCGGCCTGGGTGGTCGCGAGAAGGCTTCCGCGAGTACCGATCTTGACGACGGCGGTCATTCGGCACGCTCCTGACCGGTGGTTCCGCCGGGGTAGGAGTCCGAGCGTAGATCGGTGCGGCTGGCGGTGAAATCGTCCACCAGTTCCAGCGAGCCGATCTCCATGGGTGTGGCGACGGCATCGACCGAGCCGGGGCTCAGCTCGAACAACTCGCGCAGCGCAGCGGCATAGGAATCTCCACCCGGTGTGCTGGCGAGCTGCTTGACCCGCACGGTGGGCGAATGCAGCAGCTTGTCCACGACGCGGCGCACGGTGCGCGCCACCTCGTCGCGCTGCGGCGAGTCGAGCCCTGGCAGTCGCGATTCGAGACGGAGCAGCTCTCCCTCGACCACCTCGGCAGCGCGCTGGCGCAGCGCCGTGACGGTGGGGGTGACCTCGGCAAGTCGTTGTCCGGCAAGGTAACCCGAGAGTTCACTGGATACGATCTCGCGGGCGGCCGACGCGTCGTTGGCTGCGGCACCGGCAGCAGGATCGCGCTGCAGGGACTCCATGTCGAAGACGGTGACGCCCGGCAGACCCGACACCGCGGCGTCGACGTCGCGCGGCAGACCGAGGTCGCAGATCACCAACGGTCGATCCGAGCCGCGGCGGGCGAGCGCGAGGTGGGCGTCGGCGATGGAGACCACGGCCCCCACCGCTCCGGTACAGGTGAGGAGGATGTCGGCCTCGGCGACTGCGTCGGCCAGGTCCTCGATGGCGACCGAGGTTGCTGCGATCCCGTTGGAGACGGCGTTCTCGGCCAGGTGGTCGGCTCGCTCGCGGGTGCGGTTGACCACGGTCAGCGCGCCGATGCCTGCGCGGCCGAGGTGGGCGACGGCGAGGCCGCCCATCGCTCCGGCTCCGAGGACGACGGCCTTGCGGCCGGCGAGGGAGCCGTCGAACTTGTCGGCGGCGCGGTCGAGGGCGACCGAGACCACCGAGGCTCCGGCGGCGTCGATGCCGGTTTCGCTGTGCACGCGCTTGCCCACGCGCAGGGCCTGCTGAGCCAGTTCGTGCATCACGCGGCCCGAGGCCTGCTGGCCGTCCGAGGCGGCGTAGGCCGAACGGATCTGGCCGAGGATCTGCTGCTCGCCGATGACCATCGAGTCGAGGCCACTGGCCACGGCGAAGAGGTGCTCGACGGCGGCTTCGCTGTAGCGGACGTACGCGTGCTTGGTCAGGTCCGCGATCTCGAGCCCTGAGTGTTCGCCGAGAACTTCGCCGACGGCGGTCAGCGCGCCGTGGAAGGCGTCGACGACGGCGTAGATCTCGACCCGGTTGCAGGTGGACACCACCATGACCTCGGAGATGCTTCCGCTGGCCATCAGCTTGTCGGTCAGTTTCGGGCGATCGGTGTCCGTGATGGCGACACGCTCGAGAACTGCGACGGGAGCGCTACGGTGCGAAATCCCGACGAGAAGGACACTCACGGTGCAATCACCGATCCGTTTCTTGTCGAACTGTTGACTGGGCTTGGATTGCCGGCGATGCGCGGGCCGTGACTGCGGCCGAGGCGTGCCGTTGACGTGAGCGGGGGCGGCGATACCGGCTGCGGCCGGGGGGCGGTGACGATGGCCGGACCGTCGATGTCGGTCGGTCCCGAGACGTTGCGGGAGCTGTTGAAGGAGAGCACCTGCATCTCCACTGCCAGGTCCACGCGCCGCACCTCGACATGCTCGGGGACGTCGAGAACCATCGGCGAGAAGCTCAGGATGGATTCGACGCCACCGGAGACGAGTTGCTCGGCGACGCTGTGCACGGATTCGTCGGGGGTGGCGATGACGCCGATGGTGGCTTCGAGTTCACGGCAGGCGACCACGAGTTCGTCGACGTGCCGGACGGTCAGTCCGTCGATGTCGATGCCGACGCGCGCCGGGTCGTTGTCGAACAGTCCGACCATCGTGAAGCCGCGTCGGGCGAATCCGCCGTAGCCGGCCAGCGCCTGTCCGAGGTTGCCGACTCCGGCCAGGACGACGCGATGGCCGCGATCGAGTCCGAGTGCGCTGTCGATCTTGGCGCGCAGGCGCGCCACGTCGTAGCCGACTCCGCGAACGCCGTTGGGGCCGAGAAAGGACAGATCCTTGCGGAGTTTGGCCGATCCGACGCCTGCTGCGGTGGCCAGTTCTTCACTGGAGACGATGAGAACGCCCTCGTCTGCGAGGATGGAGAGGACCCGCAGGTACGTCGCCAGACGGGTGACCGTAGCCTGAGGGATGACCCGCTCTACGCCGCTGGGCGACGGGCGCTCTTCGGTCACGTCTGGGGCTCCTCGTCCGAACGGCGTCGATGCCGGTCTTCACGCTGATCCTGCGTTCGTGTCTATTTCACGGACGCTGTTCACACCACGGTAACTGCTTGTGAACGAATGAACAAAGTTGCGCACACCGGCCCTCACCTGCACACGCGAGAGCAATCACACGTTCTTAGGGTGCCCTGCCCGGGTGAGATCGGCTCGCAACCGCGGCACGTCTACCTCCCAGTAACTGTGTTCGATGCCGTCGAGGAGCACCACGGGCACTCGATCCCCGTACTCCGCACGCAGGTCAGGCGATTCCGCTGCCGCCTCGTCGACGTCGACGACGGTGACCGGCACGTCGAATTCGCGGCACACCTCGCTCAACACCTCGAACGCGTGCGTGCAGGAATGGCAGCCTGCGCGGGTGAGAAGAGCCACGCCGGTGGGAGTTGTCTGCATGAATCCACTGTGACACGAGCTCGGCGGAGACGAAGGTCACAGTCCCCGGTCCGATTCGGGGGCCGAACGACGGGCGCGCAGTACTGCCCTTCGCCTGTCGTCCGGACGACCCCGACTAGGCTTGCGGCGAGCGACTCGACTGGGAGGTGGACATGGTGAGCGACGGGGGAACAGACCTGCCGATCGAGAACACGCCCGATATCGACATGGTCGATACCAACGATCCGAGCGAGGACAAGCAGTTCAAACGCCGCATCCGCAGGATTCGCAATCCATTCGGCCCGACCGACGCCGAGGTCCGCGCCAACGTGGCAGGCCAGGCCAGTGCCGATGCCGCCCTGGCGTTGCAGATCGAATCCGAGGCGGCCGTTCCGCGGGATCTGACTGCTGCCGCCTTCTTCGACGTGGACAACACGATGGTGCAGGGCGCGTCGATCATTCACTTCGCTCGCGGGTTGGCCGCGCGCAAGTACTTCACCAGCGGCGATCTGGCCCAATTCGCTTGGCAGCAGGTCAAATTCAGGGTCAGCGGCAAGGAGAACAGCGAGGACGTGGCCAGCGGCCGCGAGAAGGCGCTCTCGTTCATCACCGGCCGTCCCACCTCGGAGCTGACCCGGCTCGGCGAGGAGATCTACGACGAGTTGATCGCGGACAAGATCTGGGCCGGTACCCGGGCTCTCGCGCAGATGCACCTCGACGCCGGTCAGCAGGTCTGGCTGGTGACGGCCACTCCTCTCGAACTGGCCCAGATCATCGCCAAGCGCCTCGGCTTGACCGGGGCACTCGGAACGGTCGCCGAGAGCAAGGACGGGGTGTTCACCGGCCGTCTCGTCGGCGACATCCTGCACGGCATCGGTAAGGCGCACGCGGTGCGTTCGCTGGCGGTGCGCGAAGGTCTCAACCTCAAGCGCTGCACCGCGTACTCGGACAGCCACAACGACGTGCCGATGCTCTCCCTGGTCGGCACCGCCGTGGCGATCAACCCCGATACCGACCTGCGTGAGCTGGCCAAGAACCGGGGTTGGGAGATCCGCGACTACCGCACCGGACGCAAGGCAGCCAAGATCGGAGTGCCCACGGCGTTGGCCCTGGGAGCGGTGGGCGGTGGGCTCGCCGCGGTGATCGGCCGTCGCAAGTCCTGATCCATCCCGGTGACGACAGTCAGAGCGTGAGCTGCATCAGCGTCAGGTCCAGCCAGCGACCGAACTTCACACCCACCTGCGGCATCTGCCCGACGGTGACGAACCCGAGTTTCTCGTGCAGTGCGATCGAGGTGGTGTTCTCGGATTCGATGAACCCGACGAGCACGTGCACCTCGCTCGCCTGCGCCCGCTCGATCAGTTCGCTCAGGAGCGCACTGGCCAGTCCGCGACGGTAGAAGTCTCGGTGGATGTACACCGAGTGTTCCACCGAATGCCGATAGCCGCTCTTGACCCGCCACTGCCCGTACGACGCGTATCCGGCCACCCGTCCGTCGACCTCTGCGGTGAGGACCGGGTATCCAGCGGCGATCCGGCCCTCGAACCAGGCCGTGCGATCGGCGAGATCGACCTGTTCCTCGTCCCAGATGGCGGTGGTGTTGGCGACCGCATCGTTGTGTATGTCGAGAATCTCGGGTAGATCGGCAGCGGTGGTGTCGCGGATATGCACTGGCACAGGGTAACCCGAGCGTCTAACCCAGGAAGACGTTGCGCCTCTTGGCAAGCAGTCGATACAGCGTGTGCTGGATGGTCTCGCGGACGTGGTCGGTCAACTCGAACAGCACCATCGGATCCTCGAACGCGGTGGAGTCGTACCCGTCGGTGGGGATCGGTTTGCCGAATTCGATGTACCACTTGGACGGCATCGGAATCAGACCGAGCGGACCGAGGTGCGGGAAGAAGGGCGTGACCGGAAAGTAGGGCATTCCCATCAGTCGGGCCAGCGGTGCGATGTCGCCGATCTTGGGGTAGATCTCCTCGGAGCCGACGATGGAGCACGGGATGATCGGCACACCCGTCCGCAGTGCAGCCGAGACGAATCCGCCGCGGCCGAATCGCTGCAACTTGTAGCGCTCACTGAACGGTTTGCCGATGCCCTTGAACCCCTCGGGGAACACCGCGGCGACCTCGCCGGTACGCAGCAGACGCTCGGCGTCGGGGTTGCAGGCCAGCGTGTGCCCGGCCTTGCGGGCGATCGTGCCGACACCGGGCATCTCGAATGCCATGTCGGCGGCCAACATTCGCAGAGGCCGGTGTGCCGGGTGGTGATCGCGCACGGCGACCGACGCCATCAACGCATCGACGGGCACCACGCCTGCATGGTTGGCAACGACCAGTGCGCCGCCGTCGGACGGAATGTTCTCGATGCCTTTGACCTCGACGCGAAACCACTTGTCGAACAGCGGCCGCAGCAACGGAAGCCAGATCGCGTCGGCGAAGTGCGGGTCGTAGCCGAACTCGTCGACGCTGTAGTCACCGGCCAGCCGCCTGCGTACGAACTCGGCGACCGAGGAGATCTGGTCGACGATCGTGGACTTGGTGTCGTCGATCATCGACAGCAGTGGAGCCGGTATCGACGGCGTCACAGCCGACGCGGCGGCAGGCGCCGGGTCCAGCAACGGCGTCGGCTCTCGGGGATCGGTGTAGGCGGAGGGGTGCCGCTCACGCGAGCCCGCAGCCGCTCGGGCCGAGCGTCCCGAGGTGCCGCCGTGCAATGGAATCACTTTGGCCACTTCGCTCACCCGTCCCCTCCCGAACTACGCACCGCTCCGGAACGCGGCAGTGCTGCCAGTGCACGCGCCGTGGACGCGCCTGTCTCGACGGCCGAGACCAGTCGATCCTCGACGCTGTCCACCCATTCGGTTCTGATGACCGGCCGCAGCGCTGCGCCTCGGACGAAGTCGTCGAACGCCTGAACCGTGGTCCACCGCGGCTCGAATCCCAGGACGGACCGCATGCGGGTGGTGTCGAGTCCGCAGCCGAAGTGGAAGTAGTCGAGTTGCTCGGTGGTGAACTCGCGCATCATGCCGCCCATCAGCGCGCGGCCGACGCTCTTGAAGAGCGGGAACGGTACCGGCACCTGAACGCGGCCGGCTCGGCGAATCGCCTGGGAGAGCATGATCGTGCCGTCGGCTCCGATGTTGAACGTGCCCGCCGACCCGCCGAGAGTGGCGCGCTCGAGGGCAGCCAGGGCGTCCTCTTCGTGCAGCAACTGCATGCGGGCGTCGCGACCGACGATGCTGGGGATCAGCGGCGAGGTCATGTAGCGCGAGATGGTGCCGTTCAGTCGCGGACCGATCAGCGGTGCCATGCGCAGGATCGACACCGCGATGTCCGGTCGTCGACGGCCGAGGCCGCGTAGGTATCCCTCGATGTCGATCGTGTCCCGCGCGTACGCACCGCTCGGGGGGCGTCGGGCACTCATCTCCTCGGTGAATTGCACGGGGTCCTTCGCGCTGCAGCCGTACACCGAGGACGACGAACGCAGCACGACCCTCTCGACGGTCGGTGACTTCTGGCAGACCGCGAACAGCTGCATCGCGCCGATGACGTTGAGGTCCTTCATCGTCGCGCGGCCACCGGATTTCGGAGGCTTGGCGACGGTCGCTGCGTGCACGACGGTATCGACGCCTGCATTGCGAATCACTTTGCCGATCAGCGGATTACGAATGTCGGCGCGGACGAATTCCGCGCGGCCCATCCGGCGCAGCAGATCCTTGCTCGGAGACACGGCGTCGACGGCGATGACGCGCTCGATGTTCGGATTCTGGGCCAGCCTGGTGACGAGGTAACCGCCGAGGAATCGACTCGCTCCGGTCACGAGGACCACTCGGGGCGCGGTCGATCCACGATCGCTCGGACTCACTGCGCACCCCCAACGTCGGTTCCGCTGCAAAGCCTACTGGATCAGTAGGTGTCCGGGTGGGTGAGAAGCAAAGCCCGTTCTTCGAACGGAAGAAGCCCGCCACCGACGGTGACGGGCTTCTTCGTGAAGCAGATGACGGCAGGCTTATTTGCCGAGTTTCCTGCGCTGCACGCGGGTACGACGAAGCAGCTTGCGGTGCTTCTTCTTCGACATGCGCTTGCGACGCTTCTTGATCACTGAACCCATGCGGGTGTCCTCACGTTCTTCTCTAGCGTTTTCGCGCACGCCGTTTGCGTACGCCTACCTGACAACCAAGCCCTGGGGCTGCGGTCACCGAGCTGGCGCTGGGGCCACGTACTCGCCCACGGCTACACACCGGCTGGCTGGCACGACGAGCGCCAATCCTACCGGTGTGAACCAGGACTTACGAAACCGGCCCCACGTGCACTACTAGCCTGCGTCGAAGTACGAGGTCTCGAGATAGTCGTGGACCGCCTTGGCGTGCACACGAAAAGATCGACCCACTCGTACAGCGGGCAATTCTCCGCCGTGCACCAGCCGGTACACGGTCATTTTCGAAACCCTCATCAGGGTCGCCACTTCGGCGACCGTGAGGAACTGCGTTCCGGCCAGAGCCGGTTGACCGTCCGGGGACGAACCCTTGGACGGCTTGTTTATAGACGCCATCAATCCACATACCTCCGGCACGTCTCATGCGGCAGGCTTCCCCTCCTGCCGAACAGACACGCACGTGCTGCCCCCGAGCCTATAGGGACAGATGGGGTTACTGCGACGGGAGTGGGGAAAAGATTTTTTATTCTGCTGTGATGCCCATCTCAACGGATCGGGCATTCGCGGCACCGAGGGCATCGAAAAACGCTGCTCGGAGGCCGTTTCTTTCCAGTTCGCGCACCGCAGCGGCGGTGGTTCCGCCCGGAGAAGTCACGGCGTATCGGAGCTCGCTCGCGCTCTCGTCGGAGCGATCGAGCATCGCCCCCGACCCCACCATCGTCTGAACCACGAGCGCCGACGCCACGTCGCGGCTCAATCCCAGGCCTACTCCCGCGTCGATCATGGCCTCGGCCACCAGGAAGAAATAGGCCGGGCCGGAGCCGGACACGGCCGTCACGGCGTCGAGCTGATTCTCCTTGACCACGACCACCTTGCCGACGGCCGAGAGGATCGAGCGCACCAGTTCGAGGTGCTCGGCGCGGGCGTACTTGCCCGGTGCCAACACGCTGACGCCCTCCCCCACCAACATAGGGGTGTTGGGCATGACCCGAACGACCGGGAAACCGGCGGGGAGCTTGGGCTCGAACTTGGCGGTGGGGACGCCTGCGGCCAGCGAGACGATGAGTTGTTCGCGATCGCCGTCGAGTTCGATCTTCGTGATCTCGTTCAGTGCCGCTTCGACGTCGGCCGGCTTGACCGCCAGCACGATCACGTCGGCACCCTCGGATGCGTCGCCGACGGTGGTGGTCAGTACTCCGAATTCCTCGGCGATCTCCTTGGCGCGGGCCTCGGACTTCTCGGCGACCACCAGATCGCGCACAGCGTGGCCGGACTCGAGGAGTCCCGCAATCAACGCCTCGCCGATCCGTCCGCCGCCGATCACTGCAATTCTCGTCATGGACGCCAAGCCTGCCATGTCAGTTCGAGCGCGGCACCATCGCCAACTGTCTGCTCTGCACCACGACGGCACCGGTCGAATCCAGCACCACGTGGTCCTCCTCGAACCAGGTGCTGCCGATGACGGTGCTGGTCGCCGCCACGCGCAGCCACCCCGGTGCCGGACGGCGTCGCAGGTAGGTCGTCAGCTGCACGGTCGGAGCCCAACCGAACATTCCGCGGTTCATGGTCACCGGAGCCGAGATGTCTCCGGTCATCAGCGCGAACAGCACGGCGGTGTCGACGTCGGCCTCGTCGCCCGCGAAGGGGCGCACCCACAATCGAATCTCCGCCTCGCCCTGCTGACCGGTCAGGAACGACGCCGACGATGCGTCGATACGCATCTCGCAGCCCTTGGCGACGTGCACGATGGACGCCATCGGATGATCGCCTGCCACCGCGAGTGTCTCGGCGGGAGGTTCGACGGCCATCGACGACAACGACGTCGGTGTCTCGTGGTGGGGTTCGTCGGAGTCCGGACGACCGAGGGTCACCACCGCCCGCACGGCAACGCGTCCGGCCTGGGTGAGCTCGACGTCGACGTGGGAGACCTGGCGACCGCGCTTGCGCACGATGGTCGTCAGCGCTACCTCACCGGGATCGGGTGCGGCCAGGTAGCTGACGCTCACTGCGAGCGGCTGGATCTCGGCCTGCTCGGGGTCGGTCCTCACGATCTGCTGACGCGCTGCTGCGGCGCAGACCGCGAGCATCGCGCCGCCGTGCACCTTGGGACCGATGGTCCAGGTGGAGTCGATCGCGCCCGCGAACGATGCGGTGTCGGCGTCGACCTCGAGCGCGGTCAGGGTTGTGGCGGCCTTGAAGGGGCTGGCGGAACTCATTGACGACAACTTACCGGCGGCCTCAGGACAGATGTGCGCGGGAGAACTGCAGTGCTTGTCCGAGCATCGACGATCGTTCGGGGACCGTGCGCGCGTTCTGCGTGTTGATCTCGATCACTGCCTGACCCTCGAAGCCGCGGCGCACCAGTTCGGTGCACACCTCGACACATGGCTGGCTGCCGTGACCGGGGATCAGATGCTCGTCGACCGATGCGCCCCGGCCGTCGGCCAGATGCAGGTGCGCGATGCCCTCGCCCATCCGGTCGAGCATCTCGAGCGCGTCCGAGCCTGCGGTGGCGGTGTGCGAGAGGTCGAGCGTGTAGTGATCGTGGCCGACGTCGGTCGGGTCGTACGACGGCGAGAACGCCGACAGGGCTGCGCCCGGACCACCGCGTCGTTCGAGTCGCTGTGCGGATTTCTCCTTGCGCCCGAAGAAGCGGTCGGCCCGCATCGGGAACATGTTCTCTACGGCGACCACCACGTGGGAGTTCGCTTCGAGTTCGGCGACCTGATCGGCGAAGCCGTCGCTGTACTTGCGCTGCCACCGGAACGGTGGGTGCACCACGACCGTCGCCGAGTCCAGCTTCTCGGCCGCCTCGACCGAACGGGCGAGTTTGGCGACCGGATCCGATCCCCACACTCGCTGCGAGATCAGCAGGCACGGCGCGTGGATGGCCTGCACCGGCACCGAGTACTCCCGCGAGAGCGCGGCCACCGCGTCGACGTCCTGGCTGACCGACTCGGCCCACACCATCAGCTCGATGCCGTCGTACCCGAGCTCCGCCGCGTACCGGAACGCCGCCTCGGTGTTCTGCGGGTAGACCGAGGCCGTGGACAGTCCCACCCGAATTCGCTGCGCACCCATCGGCGTGCCGGCTCAGCCGGTACTGAGCTGGAAGGCGAGCGGACCGAGCGTGACGAAGACACCGACGGCGATCGCGATGACGATCGACATCAGATCGTCGGTGCGCCGCAGAATTCTCACCACTGCGACGAGCCCGACGATGACCAGCACCGACAGCACCAGCGCGACCCACGGCAGCACGTCCCACAGTTGCTCGAAGCCCTTGAACAGCAGCGCGCCGACGGCGATCGACACCACGGCCTGACCGATCAGCACCAGCCATTGCCGGACGGCACCGCCCTTGCCCTTGACGGCCGCTGCCCGTCGATCGGTGCGCGAGGCCGCAGTCGCGCTGTCGGCCTCCGCGTCCGGTGCGTCGTCGGTTGCCGTGTCGGTCTCGACGTCGGTCGCGGTCTTCGGCTCGTCGTCGATCCCCGGCTTCACGAGATCGACGACCTCGGTGGCGGCGGACGTCTCGACCCCCGCCGACTCAGCTGTCGTGTCCTCGACGCGCGCGAGGCGCGGCGACACCACGGTCTTGGTCAGGTCGTCGACGTCGACGACCGCTGCTCGCGGAGCGACATCGGTGTTCGGCTCGGCCACCTCGACCTGCCGCGGTGCGCGGAAGCCAACCGGCTTGCGGGTCCGACCCTGCTCGGCCGGGGTGGATCCGTACGGAAGCCGATCCGACGTCGGCGTCGCAGCCGACGTCGGTGCCACCGGGTGCCTGGCGCGTTCGGTGTCGTCGTGCGAGCGGTTCAGCAGGTCACCGGCAACCGTGGTGGAACCGGACAACAGTTCCGGCTCCGGCTGCTGCTTCTCGCGCTTGCCTGCCGGTTGGAACGGGGTGGGGCGAGTGCTCTGCGGCCGAGCCGGCTGTGGCCGCGAGGAGACGGCGGCGGGTGCAGAGTCCTCGGCCGCATCGTTGCTCTGCGGCGCTGCCGGAGCGACGTCGGACGTCTCCGGCTCGGGCTCGTCGGGGGCCGGGGTCTCGACAACCGGGGCGCTGCGGTTGCCGGGCTCGTCACGAACGACGGGGATCTCACCGGTCAGCTCGGCGACGGAGATGCCGCCCTTGACGCCACGGCGACGGCGACCGCCCGCGCTCAGGTTCGTCTTCTGACCGTTTCGGGCCAAGAGTTCGGCAACCGAGATCTGTCCGGTGTCCTCCGGGTTGGTGTCGCTCATCTCGAACTCCCCACCAGATCGCCGTCGGTTTCGGGGTCCAGCTTCCTCAACATCAAACCTTCCTTCAGCGCCCACGGGCATATCTCGAGTGACTCCGTTGTCGATGCCCGCATGCTCGCCTCCGCGACCAGAGCCCCGGCCGCCAGTTGTGGCGACCCGTCGGCGCTGACACCTACCGATTCTGCACGGTCGGCCGCCATGATCCGCGATACGAACGCTACGAGTTGCCTCGAGGAGTTGACTCGAGCCGCGTCTGCACCGACGTCGAGCACCCCTATTCGCACATGCCCACGGTACTGGGTCTACCGTCGTCGTTTGTGACAGCAGGTCGTGAGCAGCAGCCGTTCGCTGCAGAGGTCGAGATGGATTTCCCTCGAGAATGGGTCGAGTTCCCCGACCCCGACAATTCGGAACACCTCATCGTCGCGGATCTGACGTGGTTGTTGTCCAACTGGACCTGCGTGTTCGGGACTCCGGCATGTCAGGGAACCGTCGAGGGCAGGCCCGACGACGGGTGCTGCTCCCACGGCGCGTTCCTGTCCGACGACGACGACAAGCGCAAGCTCGACGAGTCGGTGAAGTTGCTCACCCCCCAGGACTGGCAGCTCATGGACAAGGGTCTCGGCAAGAAGGGGTACGTCGAATACGACGATCTCGACGACGAGCAGTCACTGCGTACGCGGCGCTACAAGGGTGCCTGCATCTTCCAGAATCGACCCGGGTTCGAGGGCGGAATCGGGTGCGCGCTGCACTCGATGGCACTGCGCAAGGGCATCGAACCGCTCGAGGTCAAACCCGACGTGTGCTGGCAGCTGCCGATCCGGCGTACTCAGGACTGGGTGACGCGGCCGGACGGCTCCGAGATTCTCAAGACCACGATCGGTGAGTACGACCGACGCGGCTGGGGCGAGGGTGGTCTCGATCTGCACTGGTACTGCTCGGGCTCGCCCGACGCGCACGTCGGATCGAAGCAGGTGTTCGAGTCCTACAAGCCGGAGTTGACCGAGCTGCTCGGCAATGCTGCGTACGACGAACTGGCATCGCTGTGCAAGCGTCGCCGGGGTCTCGGTCTGATCGCGGTGCATCCGGCCACTCGTGAGGCGGAGCGGCTGCGCCGCACGTGAGCGAAACTTCGTAGCCCACTACGAATTTCCGCTCACCTGCCGCAGGCTCTACCCCTCGAGCTTGTAGCCCAGTCCGCGCACGGTCACCAGGTGTTCCGGCTTGGCCGGATCGGATTCGATCTTCGAGCGCAGTCGCTTGACGTGCACGTCGAGTGTCTTGGTGTCGCCCACGTAGTCGGCTCCCCACACGCGGTCGATCAACTGCCCGCGGGTCAGCACTCGACCGGAGTTGCGCAGCAGATACTCGAGTAGGTCGAATTCCTTGAGCGGCAACGTGATCTGCTCGGATCCGACCATCACCACGTGGCGTTCGACGTCCATGCGCACCGGTCCGGCTTCGAGCACGCCGGTGTCGACTCCACCGTCGACCTCGGCGTCGGAGCCGCGCCGAAGAACTGCGCGGATGCGGGCGATGAGTTCGCGTGCCGAGTACGGCTTGGTGACATAGTCGTCGGCACCGAGTTCGAGCCCCACGACCTTGTCGATCTCACTGTCGCGTGCGGTCACCATGATGACGGGAACCCCTGAGCGCGAACGCAATTGCTTGCACACGTCGGTTCCGCTCATGCCGGGGAGCATGAGGTCGAGCAACACGATGTCGGCTCCTGCGCGATCGAATTCCGCCAGTGCCGACGGTCCGTCTCCGACGACGGTGGCCTCGAAGCCTTCCTTGCGGAGCAGGAAGGCCAGTGGATCGGCCAACGACTCTTCGTCTTCCACGATCAGAACGTTGGTCACTGATTCTCTCTTTCTGTAACCGAAGCGTCGTCTTCTTCTTCGAAGTACGCAGGGATCTGGAGGGTGAAGGTGGATCCGGTGCCCAGCTTGCTCCACAGCGAGATGCTGCCGTTGTGGTTGGCTGCGACGTGTTTGGCGATGGCCAGGCCGAGGCCCGTGCCACCGGTGGCCCGCGACCGAGCTTTGTCGACGCGGAAGAATCTCTCGAAGACGCGTTCCTGGTCTGCCTTGGCGATGCCGATGCCGCGGTCGGTGACGGCGAACGCCACGTTGTCGCCGCGCAGAGCTCGGCTCACCGAGACGGGCGAGCCGTCCGAGGAGTAGGCGATGGCGTTCTGGATGAGGTTGGCCAGGGCCGTCACCAACAGAGCTTGGTCTCCGAGGACCTCGAGGCCGCTCGGGTGGTCGGTGGTGACGGAGATTCCGGCGTTCTCGGCGGCGAGCTTGGATCGATCCATCGCCTCGTTGACGACAGTGTCGACGTCGACCACCTCGAGGTCGGGTAGCTTCTCGGCTCCCTGGAGTCGCGAGAGCGCGATCAGTTCGGTCACCATGTTGCCGAGCCGTTTGGATTCGGCGACGACCTTGCCGCCGAAGTGCCGGACGGAGTCCGGATCGTCGGCCGATTCGAGCAGCGCCTCGGCCAGCAGGCTCATCGCGCCGACGGGGGTCTTCAGTTCGTGGCTGACGTTGGCGACGAAGTCCCGACGCGTCGCCTCCATCCGGACCTGCTCCGAGTCGTCGTCGGCGAACAGCACCACGAAGCGCTTGTCTTCCTTGCTCAGCAGGCGCGCGACGCAGCGGACGGCGATCTTGTCGCGGCCGGTTCTCGGGTTCTTCGAGCTGAGGTCGACCTCGACGGGGTTTCCGTCGGCCAGGACCTTGAGAACGGTCTCCCAGGCACGATCGTCGATCAGACGGTTACGCACCAATCCCAGCTCCTCGGCGCGCGGGTTGAACAGCACCACGTCGTGAAACTGGTCGACGACGGCGATGCCGCTCTCCGATGCGAGGACGATCAGGTCCAGTACCTGCGACATCGTCAGGCCGGAGCTGGCTCGGCGACGCTCCGAGTGTCGAGTGTTGAGGTACGGGATCAGAACACCGCCGACGAGGTATCCCACGAAGGCCGCGGCGATAGCCAGTAGTACGGCCGATGCGACACTCACACCGGAATCGTACGTTCGATGGACAGCTCACATACGCAGGGTGCAGGCATTTCCCTGGTCGTCATAGTCCCCGTCGGCAGTGTTCTTCGATCGTTCACCTGCAGTTACGACAAAACGTCGGTTTGCGGGAGGTGGCGCTACTTGCCGCCCTGGTTTGCCACGGCAGCTGCGCCTGCGGCCGCTGCTTCCGGATCGAGGTAGGTGCCGCCCGGGTTGGTGGGCTTGAGCTTTCCGTCGACCTCCTCGAGGTCGTACTGCAGCGGAATGCCGGTGGGGATGTTCAGTTCGGCGATGTCCGCGTCGGAGATCTCGTCGAGGTACTTCACGAGAGCGCGCAGCGAGTTGCCGTGCGCGGCGACGAGGACGTTCTTGCCTGCCTTCAGGTCGGCGACGATCGTCTCCTCGAAGTACGGGATCAGGCGCTCGACGACGTCGGCGAGGCACTCGGTCAGCGGAACGCTGTCCAGATCGGCGTAACGCGGATCGGCGTCCTGGCTGTGCTCGCTGCCGATCTCGATGGGCGGCGGCGGGGTGTCGTAGCTACGACGCCACAGCATGAACTGCTCGTTGCCGTACTTGTCCTTGGTCTCGGCCTTGTTCAGTCCCTGCAGTGCGCCGTAGTGCCGTTCGTTCAGACGCCAGTCGCGAACGACGGGTATCCAGTGCCGGTCGGCAGCGTCGAGTGCGAGGTTGGCGGTGCTGATCGCGCGACGCAGCAGCGAGGTGTACAGCAGGTCGGGCAGGATGCCCGCCTCGGCGAGGAGCTGGCCTGCGCGCTTGCCCTCGGCCTCACCCTTCTCGGTCAGTCGCACGTCCACCCAACCGGTGAACTGGTTGGACGCGTTCCATTCGCTCTCGCCGTGACGAAGCAGAATCAAGGTTCCGATACTCATGTGGTCAGTTTCTCATGCTCCGGCTGCGCCGGCCCGCGTACGACGAGCACGCCGACGACGACGATCATCACGACGGCGGTGAGGGTGATCGGGATGGGAATGACGGGGTCGAACAGCACGAGCACGGCACCGGTGGGGACGACGACGTTGACCACTCGATCGGCGTGGGCACGGATAGCGATGAGCCAGACCCCGAACACGAACACCGCGATCGGGATCGTGACCGTGAACGACGCGGCGGTGTCGCCGAGCTTGCTGTGCTCGGTCAGTACGTCGATCTCGACCTCGATGCCGGCCGAGAACGCGCCTGCTGCCGCGAAGATGAAGTAGTGGGCGTAGCCGTAGATCACCGAGTTGCCGAATTTTCCGATCGCTCGGTGATGCGGGGGCCAGAAGTAGATCCACCACAGGCTCGCGGTGACGACGAGAGTGAGGACGGAGATCGAGATCAATGGTGCGAGGGCGGTCTCGTCGTGAATTGCCTCGATGATGGCGTTGGCCGACGCGAGTAGGGATTCGCCGAGCAGAATCAGTGTGAACAGTCCGTAGCGTTCGGTGATGTGGTGCGGATGCCACGGTGTCGTGCCCTGCCGCTCGGCGATCAGCGGTACCGACATCTCGACGCCCGCGAGTACGACGAACACGACGATCGCGGCGGTGCCGTCGAGCAGCAGTACCCAGAGAATCCACAGAACCTGCACTCCCGCAATGCCTATCGCATAGGTCAGCGCGGTCTGTCGGTGGTCGGGGCTTCGCGATGCCCGCAGCCACTGAGTCACCATCGCCACGCGCATCACCACGTACCCGATCACCACGATGGTGAAATCCTGGTCCACGAACGCCGATTCGATTCCTGCGGAGAGCACCAACACCCCGGCCATCTGTACGACGGTCAGCGTCCGATACAGCCAGTCGTCGGTGTCGAAGGACGTCGCGAACCACGTGAAGTTCATCCACGCCCACCAGATCGCGAAGAACACGAGCGCATAGCCGAGCAAACCGTCGGCGATGTGGTTCTCGGTGAGGTCGTGATGGAGTTGAACCGACGCAATGCTGACGGCCACCACGAACACCAGGTCGAAGAACAATTCGAGTGGGCTCGCGGAGCGATGCGGCTCGTTCGGATCACGAGGTCGCATCGGCACCAAACGGGCAGCGGAAGGGTTCACGATCGCAGACTAGGTCATCCCATTCGTGAGCGTTGTCTCGATTGTGTTGCGAGGGTTGATATTGCGGACATTTCGGACATTGTTCGACGCTTCGCCGCCGGGACTGTCGACACCTCACCCCTTTTCCCGACTGCGCGCCGGGGTTCGAGTCCTGGCTGGTGTGTGAGGTCGACAGAAAGGGTGTGAGGTTACCGGCTCACTCCCCCAGGTCCGCCCCGATCGCGCCGATTCGAGCTCTCACACTCTCATCGAGCTCCTCGGTCTCGACGAAATAGCGACGAAACACCGAGCGCATCAATTCGATGACTTCGATATGTTGCCTGATCGCGACAGCCGCCGACCGCTCTTCCCCATCGGCAAGTCGCTTGAACTTTCGACCCAGCTGCTGAGCCGAAGGAAGCGTGCCGAATGCGTCGAAGTCGACGAGAAACTCCGTCCTCTGCAACATGGTATTCAGGTGTCTGAGGTACTCGACGCACGCCCGGTCGCACTGGAACGCCACGTCCTCCGGGATCTCGAGCGCCCCAGTGGCCGCCTGCTCGGACAGGATTCTCCACTGCTGCATCGACGCAGCGAGGCTATCGCTGTTGGTCCCCACGAAATCCCCCTTCAGTCAACTTGCTGCCGGAGGCAGCGACGAGTGGAGTTCGCCCGCGATCCGCATGATTTCCATGCATGGATCACCCTGCGGCTCTTCGGAACCCATTGTGTCGAGGACGAAGTACACCAACCCCTTCTCGACTTCGAAGGCCACGCCACAACTTCTTCCAGCGGGACGATCGGCGCGCAGGAACTCATAGCCGCCTAGTCCGTCGACCCTTGAGAACTGGTTGAAGCGCTCGTTGTTTCGCAGATCGTCCAATGAGTGGAAGCCCGAGAACGCTCCCAGGAAATACCACGACCCCGGATCGGGGTCTGTCCAGATACACGTCTTCCAGTCGGTGGACAACGGCGCGTCTCCGAACAGGTTCGTGCTCTTGCTGTCCACATCCAATCCTGCTGCCTCGATGGCGTCGTTCGGGATGGTGCAGGGATCCCATGGCTCGTCTTCCACCGGTGTCGCGACCGCCGAGCTCGTCGGCTCTGCAACCGGCGCGCTCTCCGTCGCCCCGCCACATCCGCAGACCGACACCATCACGCCGACCAGACCCGCCACCCACCACCGCGTTGCCCTCACCTCTGGTTGGACGCGGCGAATGTCGGTTCGGTTCCGCGACGACCTCACACACCTACTGACGAGTGCGCGCCCCCGCTCACTTCAGAGCAAGGGCGCGCAGTCGTCAGAAAAGGTGTGAGGTCACCATCGAGCAGAGGTCAGCCGCAATTCGACGGAGCCGGCTCCCCTCGGAATCGCGCGTCCACGTAGGCGTAGGCCTCGGGCAGTCCGACGAGCGATCCGCTGAAGTGCTCGGCGAGTGGGTAGGCCCGGAACTGCACCGTTGCGCCCGCTGCGCAGTAGCGGTCGACCGTCTCTTTCACCGGTGCGAAGGGAGTGATGAAGTCGTTGATCCCATGCCAGATGTACACCGGGGCGGTGGGAACGCCCTCGTAGTCCACGAGGCTGTTCTTCTTCAGAACCGCCTGCGCAGAAGGCAGCGAGGCAATGTCGACGTTCGACAGGTCCCGGGCGCTCTTGAACGCTCCGCCGATGATGATGGGACGCCTGCATTCGTTGCTCACGCGATCTCGCAGGGCCAGGCCCGCCGCATTGAGGTTCTCCGAGACGGGGAACTCGGTGGGGTATTCACGTTCGAGTCCGAGGGATGCCGCCAGCGCCATTCCGAAGGCCGGATGCGGAATCGCGCTGTAGCCCAGGTTCTTTGCGATCAAGCCCAGGTCGGCGGGAGTTCCGCCGTGCACACTGGCCACGATGTTCAGCTCCGGCGCGTAGGTGGGTGCCATGGCACCGGCCCACGACGTCGCCAGGGCACCTCCCGAGTAACCCAGCAATGCAACAGGACTGTCCTTCAGCGGCAACTGCTCGAAGTTCTGCACGGCTCGAACCCCGTCGAGCGTCAACCGACCTTCGTATTCGGCAGCGCCGTAGGCACCGGTCGGTCCGAGGTAGTCCGGCACCGCAACCGCCCAACCGCGGGCGACCATACCGAGGTACAGGCTCGGCGCTTCACCGATCTCGTAGGTGAAAAGTCCGTGCGACGGGGCACATTTGACGCCCAGAGCATTGATGACGGCCTGGTAGGACACCAGTGGGGTTCCCGCGCCTCTACCTCGGGGCATCAGCACCGTGGTCACTGCGGCAACCGGTGCACCTGCGGAGTTGGTGGACCGGTACTTCAGTTGCCAGATGTCGGTGTTGGGGTACATCCAGGCGTCCGCACGACGGCTGGCCAGGATGTCACCCGGCGCGTGATCGGCGATGTCGGCCGGTGCCGCATAGAAGACGTCCGGATCGGGGGCCGTCGGCGCGGGAGCCGCCGACGCTGTTGTGCCCGTTGCGAACAGGTACACGCAGAGTGCCACCAGGATGGACCCCAGGGTCGAGAGCTTTCGGATCACGGTGCGCCTTTCGGAGTGAGCAAGATCGAAGATCACGGAACTACGGGAAGAGAGAACTGGTTGATCGGATCCGTCGAGGACACGACGACGTCCGCTGGGCCCGGCCCACCCGCGAAGGACGGATCCGACGCGGTGATCTCGACGGCGATGCGGTGTCCGAGGTCGAATCGATGGACGATGCTCGGTAGCGAGATGGTCACCGGCTCGCCGGATCCGGTGAGTACGGCAGGTGCAACAGTCCGTGGATCGGACTGCGCGCACCGTCGGGTGCTACGTCGAGCACGGTGACGAAGACGGTCGCGGGACCGGACACCGTGGGACTGATGGACAACGTCGGTGCGCCGACGACATCGATGGGTTCGGTCAGTGGCGGGGTCGTCCAATTCGCGGCAGAACCGGGTAACGAGACCCGCGGCACGGGCAACTCGCCCGGGAGATTCGGCAGTCCGAACGTGGTGGGCATCGACGCACCTGCGCCCCGAATCGTCTGTTTCCAAACACCATTCGTCGAATCACCCTCGGACAGCGATCCATTCGACAACTGAAACGTGCGCCGGGCACCTACCGGAAATGTCTCGGATTCGACGTACGCGGGCGACGCGACGCCGCTGTAGGGCACCCAATCTCGGAAATAGGTGAATGCCGGCCCCGGGTCGACGTCACGATCTTTGAGGTGTCGGTCGAGCCAGTTGCCCACCAGTGCCGCTTCGTGCTGAGTGAACGGGTCGGGTGCCTTGATGTCGAACTCTCCCGGATAACCCTTCCGATCGTTGTGTCCCCACGAGTGCCAGATCATGGACGTCTCGACGCCACGCGAACGCAAGGTCTCGTAGGTGGCGGCCGCCTCGTCGAGGCTGAACAGTGAATCCTTCTGGCCCTGCGTGAGCAACACCGGGACATCGACGCGATCGAGGTAGTCCACCGGCGATACGTGACGCATCGCCGCCAGAGTTTCCGGGCCGGGTTCGCGATTGGCAGCGAAGGCGGACGCGGCGTCGCACACCCACTGGGCGTAGTTCGGGCACCCCTGCGCCCGTGCCGGATCGACTGCGTATCCGCCCGGGCCGGTCAGAATTGCGCCCGCCGCCAGAAACGCCGACCCGAACACGCTCTTGACCGGTCCGACGGATCTGCGGCCCGCCCCGTCCGGTGCCATCGACCGCGCCAGATCGTTCCAGGTGATCATCGACGCCACGGTGTCCAATCGTGGATCGACCGATGCCGTGGCCAATCCTGTTGCGCCGGCGTAGGAACCGCCGAGGTAGCCGACGCGCGGGTCACCGGGTCCGTCGAGTCGAACCACGTCGAGTGCCGGAGCGGCCACCGTCCGTGCGGGGTCGGTGAACACTCCGCCGCTCTCGCCTGCGAGGTAGCCGACGAGAGCCGACGCGGCCATTCCGTCGTAATCAGGATCGGCGAAGTAGATCTTGCACGTCGAGCCGCCGAAACCCAGGGCCGAGTAGGACAGCACCACGTAGCCGTGGGTGGCGAATCTGGCAGCGGCACCTGCCTGGTCGTCCTTGGACCCGCCGAAACCGTTGCTGGTCAGAATGGCCGGGGCTCGGTGGTCCGGTCCGAGCCCGGCAGGAACATAGATATCTCCGACGACGGTGCAGTGCTGATCGCGTTCGGGTCCCACTGCGATGTCGAAGTACCGAGTCTGCACCGAGAAGCCGCCGAGCGTCTGCGGTGCCAGGACCGGAAGATCCGCTGCGTATCCGGGCACCGACGCCGCAACCAGAGCTGTCGTCACAGCAGCGACGACAGTTGCCCACCGTCTCATCGGAGGCAGTTGGTCGGCGGCGCGACGCCCCGAAACCTGGTGTCCAGGAATGTCAGTGCGGCGGGAAGCCCCTCGAATGCCGCCTGGATGTGCTGCGGTGCATGGACGACGTCGAACTGCAACGTGGCCCCACTCGCGCAGTACCGCGCAGCAGTGTCACGCAGCGCACCGATCGGAATGAGCGGATCGTTGTCGCTTCCCCACAGAAGTGTGGGTGCCGTCGGCACACCTGCGTACTTGACCAGACTGTTCTCGTCGATGATCTGCTGTGCCTCGGGGCTGTCCACCAAAGAGGTGGTGGTCGAGACGGCCAGCGCACTCTTGAACGCTCCGGTCGCCAGGATCACCGGCGTGCACGCATTCGACACCTGATCCTTCAACGCCAGACCGGTGGAATTGAGTTGTGCGGTGATCGGCAAGCGATCCGGGTACTCGCGTTCGAGTCCGAGGGCGGCGGCGAACGCGAGACCGAATGCCTGGTGGGGCTGAAAACCCAATGCGCGGGCGATGTTGTCCAGATCTGCGGGCACACCTCCGGCTGCGGCACCGACGATGTTCAGCTCGGGTGCGTAGCTGGGAGCGAGCGCCGCGGCCCACGCCGTCGCCATTCCGCCACCGGAGTAGCCGGCCATACCTACCGGGCTCGCTGCCAGACCGAGTTCCGGCACGCGCTGTGCGGCGCGGACGCCGTCGAGCGTGATCTGTCCGCCCAACTTGGCTGCGCCGTACGCACTTTTCGGCCCGAGATGGTCCGGTACCGCCACGGTCCATCCACGCATCAGCGCGAGATTGAGAAATTCACGTTCCTGCACGCCGGTCGTCGGGTCGGCACCGAACAGAGACTCCGACGGAGCGCACTGCAACCCGAGCGCGTTGACGAAGGGTTGATAGGACAGCAATGGTCCGCCCGAGGCGCGGTTCATCGGTGCCAGAACGGTTGTCACTGCGGCGATGGCGTCGCCTCGGGAATCGGACGACCGGTACTGGAGCTGCCAGATGTCGGCGCCGGGATACAGGGGGCTCGAAAACCGCCGACTGGCAACGACATCACCGTTGTTCTTTCCGTTCAGGTCTGCAGCCGCCGCGTACAACGTGCCTGGTACCGGGGCCGGATCACCGGGCGCTGCCGACGCGTGGGGAGCCGAAGCGAACAACAGCGACATCAGCCCGACGACGAGTGTGAGGGTCACGAGGGTGCGAAGCATGGCGAAATTCTTCTCGATTTCGATCGGCCCGAACGCAAGGTTCGGGTGAGAGATATTCGGATACCGTTGACGGACAATCGACTTCGAAACAGTCACGGCGCACCCTGGGAGACCATCGGCGAGTTGCGGTCGACCGACTCGCGATCGCCGCGGGGCAGCGCGGCCGCGACTGCGGTGGCCAACCCCATGGTCGCGGCCAGCCCGAACAGCACGGCCCGCTGCGACGTCAGGTAGTCCGCGGCGACCGGCTCCGCGGGAAGCAGGTTGAAGTACACGGCACCGGTGACCGCAGTACCCACAGCAGATCCCACTTGCTGGACGGTCGGCATGATCCCCGACGCCGAGCCGATGGCGTGCGGGGCCACCCCGGCGACGATGGTGCTCTGCAGCGGCGCGATCACCGACCCGAGACCCGCGCCGAGCACACCGAGCGGGACGACCGCCCACCAGGGGAAGCCTGCACTGTCGAGATACTCGGTGGTGACGCCGAGAACGAGCAGAGCCAGTCCCATAGCCCCCGCACCGGCCACAACGACTCGACAATCCCAGTGACGGAACGAGATCGGCGCAGCCGCGGAGGCGAGCACGGCTCCGAGCGCGAAGGGAACGGTGATCGCTGCCACCGTCGACGCGCTCTCACTCAGTCCGGATTGCAGTGTCACCGACATCGTCAGAACGAATCCGGTGAAAGTGCCGTACACGAGGGCCGACACCGCACATCCCACGGAGAATCCGCGTGCACCGAAGACACCGATGTTCACCATGGCGTGCGCTCCCGCTGCACGTCGACGACGCTCCCACACCACGAACCCGGCCAGGGTCGTCAGACCGAGCGCAACCGCGGGCATGGCAGCGAGGGCACTCGAGCTGATCATGACGGGGCAGACGATCAGCAGAGCCCCGATCGACCACAGGGCGGCACCGACCGCGTCGAACCGTCCTCCGTGTCCTGCCGGGACCTGCTCTGAACCCGGTGCGACGAACCTGTGACCGAGAACGACTGCCGCCGCAGAGATCGGGATGTTGATCAGAAACAGTGCACGCCAACCGGTTCCCAGGATGTCGAGGTGCAGCAGCGCTGCGCCGATCGACGGCCCGGCGAGTCCGGTCAGCCCCGCGGTGCCACCGTACAGCGCGAACGCGGTGGTGCGCCGGGTGCCGGAGTAGGCCGCTGTCACGATCGCCACCGTCTGGGCCGACATCGCCGCTCCCGCGAGCCCTTGCAACACGCGAGCGAGGACGAGCAGTTCGACCGTCGGCGCGTACGCACAGAGCACCGATGTCACGGCGAACAGCACAGTGCCGATGACGAATACCGTTCTGCGACCGAAGACCTCACCGGCGCGTGCCATCGTGAGCAGCGCGCAGGCGAACGCGAGCAGGTACGCCGTCGGGATCCAGACCTGCCCGGTGCCCGACGCGTCGAGGTCACGCGCGATCGTCGGCAACGCCACGGTGACGGCGGTGACGTCGATCATCTGCATCGTGACGGCCAGAAGACAGGCACCCAGCGTCAGCCACGAGCCGAGGCGAGGGTGCGTCATACCCGGCTGACGTCCGGAAGCTCGTGAGCGAACACGTGAGCCTCGGGCGGCTGTGGAATGTAGTCACCCTTGTCGACCACGGCGGCGTAGATTTCGGAGATCTTGGAGAAGTACAGGTCGATCGAACGATCGGCCTCGTCCGTGCCCGGGTACAGGAACTCGACACCGGTGTGGTCCTCGAAGCGGTTGATCCACATGAAGACTTCCTCGGAGCTGCCGCGGTTGCCGTAGAGACCGGCTCCCGCCGCGTCCAATTCGGCTTCGCCCGGTAGCTTGCGAACGTCGACGTAGGAGATCATCGGCGCGGTCCATCCCGGCTGCGTCGTGATTCCGTGTTCCGGCAAGGCCAGCTCCAGCACCCGGTGGTACGAGGTGTTCGCCAGCAGCTTTCCGGAGTCGAATGCCGCTTGTGCGAGCACCGCGAGAGTACGGAACGTCGGCTGCTCACCGAGGTCGAATTGCACCGGAATCAGGCTCGAGTACCACCCGATCGACGCGAATTCACCCGGCGTCGACCGAGTGCTCTTGGGTGTCAGCCCGAGGTAGCTGTCCCGGCCGGCGAGCTCGTACTCCGCCAGGGCTGCGGCGGCGAAGATTCCGCCGATGAACTTGACTCCCACGGCTGCACACGCCTCGTCCACTGCCCGCGCCGTGGCACCGTCGAACAACGGGAACGAGCTGTGCGAGGTCCGTGTGTAGTCGACACTGCTGCGTCCCAACGGAAGTGGGAACGTCGGAAGATCACCTCCGTTGTCGGTGACCAGATCGATCCAGGTCCGAACAGCAGGACTGTCCAGGGTTGTGGCGTCGCTCTCGAGACGTTCACGCTGGCAGTATTCGAGGTAGCTGCCCGGGGTGAACAGGCCGTCGGACTCCCCTGTCACCGCATTGCGGTAGAGCTGGCGCAGTTCGTAGTAGGTCAGAGCCTGCGAGATGCCGTCGGTGTCGAGGTGATCGACCGCCGCGTACACCACGAAGTGATCGTCGTGTTCGATCGTTCCGAACGAGAAGCAATCCCAGCTCTCGGGACCGGGCGTGCTGTCCTGCACGTGACGCCGGATGGCCTCGGAGTCCGCCGGCACTCCGAAATCGGTCGGTTCGAGCGCGATGTCGGCGATGTCGACGAGGTGGCGCGTAGAACCTTCTGCTGTGGTGGAGAACCAGCTGCGGAACGAATCGTGCCGGGTGACGAACGTGTTGAATGCGCGCCCCATCGCGGCGCGGTCCAGTGCGCCCTCGATCTCGAACGTCACCAGGCACAGCCGGGAGAATCGGAACGACGATCCCCGGTTGCGGTACGCGGCTTCGAGATACGCCTGCTGGATGTGCGAGGGCGGTGCCGGGTGAACGGGTGCGGCCGCGGCAGCAGCTCGTGAAGCGACGGTGGGTGACCACGTGGTGAGCGATCCTGGAGCGGGTTTCCACTCGTCGATGAGTCCGAATGCGACCACGACACAACCTTTCGAAGGAGACAGAGCGATTCGACGCGGAGAAGTGCGTCGGAGGAGCCAGTGCATCATCCGGGCCGAGGCCGAGAAACCCGCCGACGAGCATTTTGGAAAATTGACAACGATCCGCGGGATATCTGTGTCAAAACTGAACAATCGTCAGCATTGTTGTCGATGACAGTGTTCCGATCTACCGTCTGAGGTCGTACCGCGTCGGACACAGGCCGCTCGCGCATTGCTCCCACGATGTCAGGAACCATTGATGCCCAGTCGATTTCGCCTCGGTCAGGCGACCTCGTCGGCTCTGAGCGCGCTCGCTACCGCCGTCGTTCTCCTGTCGAGCACGGCGGCACCGGCTACCGCCGAAACCACCTCGTCGGTGGTCGGCGTCGAGGGCATTGCCGACCGACGAGACATCGTGTGGGTGCATTCGGCAGCCATGGACCGCGATATCCAGGTCGATGTATTTCGGTCGGCACAGCCCGGTTCACCGACGCTCTACCTACTCAACGGAGCGGCGGGCGGCGACGGGGGAAGCAGCTGGTTCGATCAGACCGACATCGCCGGCTTCTTCGGAAACAAGAACGTCAACGTGGTGGTCCCGCGCGGCGGCGCAGCGAGCTACTACACCGACTGGCTGCACGACGATCCGGTTCTGGGCCGAAACATGTGGTCCACCTTCCTCGGTCGGGAACTTCCTCCGTTGATGGATGCTCTGCTCGACGGCAACGGGGCAAATTCGGTCGCCGGTATCTCGATGGCAGGCACGTCCGTCCTGCAGTTGGCGATCGCCCACCCGTCGGTGTATCGATCCGTCGCGGCGTTCAGCGGATGCGCGCGTACCAGCGACCCGGTAGGTGCCATGTACGTCAGGTCGGTGGTAGAAGCCCGCGGCGGTGGGTCGACCGCCAACATGTGGGGACCCCAGGGAAGCGCCGACTGGATTGCCAACGACCCCTACGTCAATGCCGAGGGGTTGCGCGGCATCGACGTGTACATCTCGTCCGGAACGGGAGCGCCCGGGGCATTCGACGTACCGGGTGGTCCCGGTATCGGCAGCGATTACGGCAAGCTCGCCCAGCAACTCGCCGTCGGTGCCGTGATCGAGGCGACGACCGATGTGTGCTCGCAACAGATGCAGAAACGCTTGCAGGAGCTCGACATCGAGGCCACCTACAACTTCCGACCCAACGGGACCCACTCCTGGGCCTATTGGCAACAGGATCTGCACGACTCGTGGTCGGTGATCGCACCGTCGTTGGGGCTGCCGACCGGCACGTCCTGACCCGTGACTCCTCGAGCGATGACGAAGGAAAAGCGATGAACCGAACCGACGCTGCGGGCACTCCGGCTCTGGCTGCCACCTGGGCCCGCTCAACGTGGCCACTCGCCGACATCATTCGGGCCAAACGTGGCCGGACCGTCTCGGTCGTGCTACCCGCTCTCGACGAGGAGGAGACCGTTGCCGGCGTCATCGCCTCGATGACTCCTCATATGGGCAGCCTGATCGACGAACTGGTGGTGCTGGATTCGGGATCGACCGACGCCACCGCCGCTCGGGCCCGCTGCGCCGGTGCCACCGTCGTCTCCAGGGAGGACGCACTACCCGGCACACCCGTGGTCCGCGGCAAGGGTGAAGCGCTGTGGCGCGGCGTGGCTGCGACCTCGGGGGACATCGTGGTGTTCGTCGACTCCGATCTGGTCGATCCCGGTTCGCACTTCGTTCCCTCCCTCGTCGGACCCCTGGTCATGGACGACGACGTCGAGTTGGTCAAAGGCTTCTTTCGTCGACCCCTGACGATCGGTGACACCACCGACGAGGACGGCGGCGGCCGCGTCACGCAGCTGACGGTACGGCCGCTGCTGACGGCACTTCGGCCCGAGCTCGCCGGTGTCTTCCAACCCTTGGGCGGAGAATACGCCGCGACTCGTCGCCTCTTGGAGGCACTTCCGTTCGCGCCCGGCTACGGCGTCGAGATCGGTGTCCTGCTCGATACGTGCGACCGGTTGGGTATCGGCGCGATCGGTCAGGTCGGTCTGGGAACCCGACGGCATCGAAATCGACCGACCTCGGAGCTGGCGGTCATGAGTCGGCAGATCATCGCCACGATGTTCTCGCGCCTCGGCCTGAACGATTCCGGAGCCGAGTTCACCACATTCTCGACCACCGGCTCTCAGGTCTCGATGAGCGTGGCACCCTTGTCTCTCGTCGACCGTCCCCCGCTGATCACCGTCGACCACTACCTCCGTGCCACTCGCCGGAACTCGGTGAGCGCCCCGGTGTGAGACGAAGCCAGCCGCGCCCTCCACCGTCGAGCACGGTGGAGGGCGCGGCTGGGGCTTTCGAGAAACGAGCTACTTGCCTGTCTCCGCGGCACGGAGGTCCTTGCGCAGAATCTTGCCCGCCGCAGACTTGGGGACGATGTCGATGAACTCGACGCGTCGCACCTTCTTGTGCGGCGACACGCGCTCGGCGACGAAGGCGATGACGCCCTCTTCGTCGATCGTGGCACCCTGCTGGCGGACGACGAACGCCTTGGGAATTTCCTCGCCCTCGTCGTCGAGCACTCCGATGACGGCGGCGTCGGCGATCTCCTCGTGCGTGAGCAGCAATGCCTCGAGCTCGGCCGGGGGCACCTGGTAGCCCTTGTACTTGATCAGTTCCTTGAGGCGGTCGACGATGTAGACGACACCCTCGGGATCGACGACGGCGATGTCGCCGGTGTGCAGGTAACCGTCGGAATCGAGGGTTTCTGCGGTGGCGGTGGGGTTGTTGAGGTATCCGACCATCACGTTCGGTCCCTTGACCCACAGCTCACCGGGCTTGCTCAATCCCTCAGTGGGCAGCTCGATCTCCTCGAGGGTGCCCGGGTCGACGAGCTTGTTCTCGGTGTTCGCCAGCGGCTGGCCCACCGAGCTGAGCGGCATGTCGTCGCGATCGAACGGAATGGCGTGGCTGACGGGGCTGAGTTCGCTCATGCCGTAGCCCTGACGCACCCGCGTGTTCAGACGCTTCGCGACGGCCTTGCCGAGTTCCTCGTCCAGCGGTGCCGCGCCCGAGAAGATGGTGTGCACGCTGGAGAGGTCGTACTGATCGATCATCGGGTGCTTGGCGAGCGCGACGGCCACCGGCGGTGCGATGAACAGATACGTGAGCTTCTGATCCTGGATGATCCGCAGAAATTCGACGAGGTCGAACTTCGGCATCGTCACCAGGTGCGCGCGCAGCTTGAGGGCGATGTTGAGCAGCACCGTCAGGCCGTAGATGTGGAAGAACGGCAGCAGCGCCAGGATCGCGTCGTCGCTGTCGATCCCGACGCGCGGTTCCATCTGTGCCACGTTCGCGACGAGGTTGCGGTGGGTGAGGATGACGCCCTTCGGCACACCCGTCGTGCCGGAGGAGTACGGCAGCACTGCAACGTGGGTGGCCGGATCGAACGAGACCTCGGGGGCGGGTGCACCCTGGGTGAGCAGGTCGCGCAGGTTCGGGTGGCCCTCTGCGCCGTCGAGCACGATGACGTGATCTGCGTCGAGGCCGACCTTCTCCGCGGCGGCCTTGGCCTGCGGGTACAGCGGGGAGACGGTGAACAGGAACTTCGCGCCCGAGCCGGTGAGTTGCTTGGCTATGTCCTCGGCCGTGTACAGCGCGTTGATCGTCGTCGCAGTTCCACCCGCGCGCAGGATGCCGTGCAGCACCGACGCGAACGCGGGCACGTTCGGCGAGTGGAGTCCGACGACGTCGCCGACCTCGAGTCCGCGTGCGGCCAGAGCGCCTGCGATGGCGTCGATCTGGCCGATCAGCGTCTTGTAGGTGGTGACCGCACCCGACGTTCCGTCGATCAGTGCAGGCTTGTCGAGGTCGGACTCGGCGATCGATCCGAACAGGAAGTCGTAGACGCTGAGTTCGGGAATCTCGACATCGGGAAAGGGACTGCGGAAGCTCATGGCTCTCCTTCGAAAAACTGCGGCAACAATGATCGAACCCTACAGTGAAAGCGGTCACAACGGACGTACGACCCTACCGCCGAGTCAGGTAGTGGAGGGCTAACTTCGCGACGCGTACGGTTTGCCCGCTGCGGCCGGTCCCCGGACGTGGCCCACCAGGCCCGCGACGGCGAAAATGGTCACCACGTAGGGCAGCATCAGCATGAACTCACTGGGTACCGGCGAGCCGATGATGCCCAGTACGTTCTGCAGGTTCGACGCGAATCCGAACAACAGTGCAGCCAGCGTCGCGCGTACCGGATCCCAGCGCCCGAAGATCACGGCGGCGAGAGCGATGTAGCCGGCACCGGCCGTCATCTCCTTGCCGAACGCTCCGACCGAACCCAGGGTGAAGTACGCACCACCGAGGCCGGCGATGGCACCGGCGAGGCAGACGTTCCAGAATCGGGTGCGGGCGACATTGATTCCGACGGTGTCGGCAGCTTGCGGGTGTTCACCCACGGCGCGCAGTCGCAGGCCCCACTTGGTGTGGAACAACCCGAGGAAAACCAGAGCTACCGCGACGTACATCAGGTACACGATGAGCGTCTGCCGGAACAGCACCGGGCCGAGGATCGGAATCTGCGAGAGCACCGGAATGTCGATGCGCGCGAAGCGCGGTGGTGAGTTGAGTGTCTCGGCGTTCTTGGTGAGCACCACCGAGTACAGGAAGCTGGTCAGTCCGACCACCAGCACGTTGAGCACCACACCCACGATGACCTGGTTCACGAAGTAGCGAATGGAGAACACGGCCAACAGGGACGCGGTCAACGCTCCGGCGATCAGTGCCGCGAGTAGCGCGACGTACGTGGAGCCGGTGATCGACGCGACGACGGCGCTGACGAACGCACCTGCCAGCAACTGTCCTTCGATGGCGATGTTGATGACGCCGACGCGTTCGGAGATCACGCCGCCCATGGCACCGAAGATCAGCGGGGTACTCAGAGCGACCGCGCCGATGAGCAATCCGGGAACGGGAATGGTCTCACCGTCCGCGGCCCAGGCCAGGAACCCGAAGACGAACAGCACGGCGAACACTGCGAGCAGCCACAGCGGTGCCGAGCGGTACTGCGAGGCCAGGAACGCCGCGTATGCGGTGATGACGGCCAGCGCGACGACCACCGCGAGACCGGTGCCGAACGACGGCACGCCCACGGCGGGCAACGCGAAGAAGTCACCCTCCGAGGCCAACGCGAATGTGCTTGTGCCCGAACCCTTCTTGACGACGAACAGCACCAGAGCGAGCAGGGTCACCACCCCGAGGATCGTGGGCACCTTCCAGCTGCGACCCAGCACCGCCTCGGCGGGGGCACCGACGGCGTCGGTAGAGGTGGTCACAGTGCACTCACCTTCGCGGTCTCGGCTTTCGCGAGTTTCTCTTCACCTGGTTTGGGCAATCGGAACACCGCTCGCACCAGTGGCGGCGCGGCGATGAACAACACGATCACCGACTGCACGACCAGCACGATGTCGATCGGTACGCCCTCGGCTGCCTGCATGGCGAACCCGCCGGCCTTGAACGCGCCGAACAGGATTCCCGCGAAGAACACGCCCCAAGGTTTCGATCGGCCGAGCAGTGCGACGGTGATGGCGTCGAACCCGATTCCGGCGTCGATGTCGGCGCTGAAGCCGGTGGTGACGGTGCCGAGCACCTGCGCCACTCCGGCCAAGCCGACCAGGGCGCCCGACAGGATCATCGCGTACAGGTAGATCCGATTGACGTTCATGCCTGCCACGCGCGACGCGTGCGGATTCTCGCCGACGGCGCGGAAGCGGAATCCGAGACTGGACCGTTCGAGCAGCCACCACACCGCGACGGTCACGACGATCACCAGCACGAATCCGAGGTGCAGACTGTAGCGGTCGCCGAAGAGCTTGGGGAACACCGCAGTCGACGCGATGGGCGGGGTCTTGGGGTTGTTCGATCCCGGTGCCTGCAGAGCACCGGGGGTACGCAGCAGATACGCGACGAGGTAGAACGCGATGTAGTTGAGCATGATGGTGACGATCACTTCGTGAGCGCCGGTGCGTGCCTTGAGGAATCCGGCGATACCGCCCCACACTGCGCCGCCCAGGACTCCGGCGACGACGGCCACGAGGAGGTGGATCCCGGCCGGCAGGTTCACTCCGAAGCCGACCCAGCCAGCGCACGCCGATGCGATGAGCATCTGGCCGCGGCCACCGATGTTGAACATTCCGACGCGGAAGGCCAGTGCCACACCGAGTCCCGCGACGATCAGCGGAGTGGCGAAGGTCAGCGTCTCGGTCAGCGGACGGATGCCGTTCTCGAATCCTGGACGCCGGAAGTTGTACACCGAGCCCTGGAACAACGACGAGTAGGCTCCGGCGACGGAATCCCAGACCGCCTCGAGCATGTCCGAGGGACGGGAGAAGAAGTACCCGGCCGATTCCTGCACGGCCGAGTTGGTGGCGGCGATGAGCACGGCCCCGACGATCAACGCGAGCAACACCGCGAGAACCGAGATGATCGCGCTGCCGGTGAAGATCTGCCGCAACACGACATGCGACTTCGACGGCTCCTGAGATACCGACGGCCGCTCGGCCTCACTCACCGCGTTCACCGCCCATCATCAATCCGAGTGTTTCGCGGGACGTATCCCCGGGGACGATTCCCACGATTGCTCCTCGATACATGACGGCGATGCGGTCGGCCAGTGCGGCAACCTCGTCCAGTTCGCTCGACACCACGATGACCGGGATCCCCGAATCCCGGGTGGCGACGATGCGTTTGTGCACGAATTCGATGGATCCGACGTCGATTCCGCGAGTCGGCTGCGCAGCGACGAACAGTCGCAGATCGCGGCTCAGTTCTCGCGCGAGCACCACCTTCTGCTGATTGCCACCGGAGAGGCGTCCGACGGCGGTGCCGATTCCCGGTGCGCGAACGTCGAATTCGCTGAGCTTGTCCGATGCGAACTTCTCCAGATACTCGCGTTGCACCGCGCCGCGTCGCACGAACGGCATGCTGTTGGAGCGATCGAGCATCAGGTTCTCGGCGATGGAGAATTCGCCCACCAGTCCGTCGACGGTGCGGTCCTCGGGGACGAAGCCGACGCCTGCGTCGAGCACGTCCTGCACCGTCGACCCGACGAGCGAGTTGCCGTCGAGGCTGATCTTGCCGGATACGTTGTCCTGCAACCCGAGTAGGGCTTCGACGAATTCGGTCTGACCGTTGCCCTGCACGCCGGCGATCGCGAGGATCTCTCCCGCCGCGACTTCGAGGCTGACGTCGTCGACGGTCTTGTTGCCCTGGGCGTCGAACACGGACAGGTTCTCGATCACCAGTGCCGCGTCCCCGGGCGTGGCCGGGTCCTTCGAGACGGTCAGCTGCACATCGCGTCCCACCATCAGTGCCGCGAGCTCGGTGTTGCTGGCGGTCGGCTTCGCTTCGCCGACGACCTTGCCGAGCCGGATGACGGTGATCTTGTCCGCCACTTCGCGTACTTCGCGCAGCTTGTGGGTGATGAAGACGATCGTGGTGCCCGACGCCGCGAGTTCGCGCATGATCCGCATCAGATCGTCGGTCTCCTGCGGCGTCAGGACGGCCGTCGGCTCGTCGAACACGAGTACCTTCGCCTCACGAGAGAGTGCTTTGACGATCTCGACCCGCTGCTGCACACCGACGGGAAGGTCGTCGACGAGAGCATCGGGATCGAGATCGAAGCCGAACCTCGCGGATATCTCCCGCACCAGCTTCCGAGCTGCCACGAGGTCGAGTCGTCCACCGAGCGAGGTGGTTTCGTTACCGAGCACGATGTTCTCGGCAACGGTGAACACCGGAATCAACATGAAGTGCTGATGCACCATGCCGATTCCGGCGGTCATCGCCTCGCCCGGTCCGGCGAAGTTCTGCTCGACGTCGTCGAGCAGAATCTGGCCCTCCTCGGCGCGATACAGGCCACTGAGCACGTTCATCAACGTGGACTTGCCTGCACCGTTCTCGCCGAGGAGACAGTGGATCTCGCCGGATTCGACGCTCAGATCGATGTGGTCGTTGGCGATCAACGAGCCGAATCGTTTGGTGATACCGCGAAGTTCGAGCTTCATATCCCTTTACGACCGCTTGGTGCTACTTGGGTGCCGACGGCGACTCGACGGTGATGGACCCGTCGATGATGCCGGCCTTGATCGTGTCCAGCTCGCCCTGCAGCGCGGGGTCGACCTTGGACTCGAAGTCGTGGAACGGTGCGATACCGACTCCGTCGTTCTCGAGAGTGCCCACGTACGGGGTGTTGTCGAACGCATCGGCACCGGAGTTGGCGACGACCTCGTCGACACTGGTCTTGAGTCCTTTGGTCACCGAGGTGAGCAGCAGGTCACCGACCGAGGGGTCGGACTCGAACACGTCGGCGTCGGCACCGATGAGGGCGACCGGGCGCGAGGAGTCGCGAATGGCCTGTGCCGCACTCTGATAGATGGGACCGCCGACCGGGAAGATGACGTCCGCGTTCTGGTCGATCAGACCCTGGGCGGTGTTCTTCGCGACCTCGTTGGCGGTGAATCCGCCGGTGAACGAGCCGTTCTGCGAGGGTACGTCCCAGCCGATGACGCGGACCGCTTCGCCCTTCTGCTCGTTGAAGTAGTTCACGCCGTCCGCGAAGCCGTCCATGAAGATGGTGACGGTCGGCAGCTGGGAGCCACCGAACGTACCGACCACGCCGGTGGTGCTGTAGCTCGCGGCCGCGTAGCCGGCGAGGAATGCGGACTGCGACGCGTCGTAGGTCAGCGGCTTGACGTTCGGCAGATCGATCGTGGAGTCGTCGATGATCGCGAAGTCGATGTCGGAGTTGGCCTCGGCTGCCACCTTGGTGGCGTCGGCCAGATCGAATCCGACGGTGACGATGAGGTTGCAGCCCTGATCGACGAGGTTGTTGATGTTGGGGCCGTAGTCGGTGGGCGATGCGGACTCGACGGTGCGTGGCTCGACGCCGAGCTCTTCGGAGGCTTCGGTCAAGCCCTCGAACCCGAGCTGGTTGAACGACTTGTCGTCGAATCCGCCACTGTCGGAGACCATGCAGGGCAGGAAGTCACTCGATCCGCCTCCGCCCGATCCTTCGTCTTCGGGGGCGGATCCACAGCCTGCGATCAGGGCGATGGCACCGAGCGACGCGACGCCGCCGAGTGCTGCCTTCCGCGTACTCGTGCGGGTAACGAATGACAAGATGTCCTCCAATTTAGGTGTACTTCGTCTGGGTCGGGACGCTACTCGCGCGGGCGAGGGTGCGCAGGATTTCGGTCAGGCATCCCTGTCGGGCTCGGCCTTGTGCGGCTCGGCCTTCGCGGTGGAGACATCGTCGGGCAAGCTACCGCCTTCACGGAGTATTCGTGCTTCGTCCTCACGCACCATCACTGCCGGCCCCGCTGCCACCACCGAGGGGTTCGGCGGAGTTCCGGGCTTGAACACGTTGAAGAATACGTTGAGTACCACCGCGACGATGCTGGCGGCACTGATTCCGGAGTGGAAGATCGTGACGAACCAGTCCGGGAACTCGTCCCAGAAGTCGCTCGCGACAACAGGTATGAGGCCGAACGCCAAGGTCACCGCCACGATGACGACGTTGGAGTTGTTGTCGTAGTTCACCTTGCCGAGGGTGCGGATACCGCTCGCGGCGACGGTTCCGAACAGCGCGATGCCTGCGCCGCCGAGAACCGGAAGCGGGACGACCCCGACGACGGCTGCGAGAATCGGCGAAAGGCCCAGCAGTGCAAGCACGCCACCGCCCGTCGCCACGACGAAGCGGCTCTTGATGCCGGTCATCGCCACCAGGCCGACGTTCTGCGCGAAGGCCGTGGCCGGGAAGGTGTTGAAGATCGGGGCGACGGCAGAGGAGACCATGTCGGCGCGCAGGCCGTCGCCGACACGCTTGGAGTCGACGTCGGTTCCGACCACTTCGCCGACGGCGAGGATGTCGGCGGTGGTCTCGACCATGATCACCAGGATCACGATGGTCATCGACACGATCGCGCCGATTGCGAATATCGGGGAGCCGAAGGCGAAGGGTGTCGGGACGGCCACGATGGACGCATCGGCGACGCCGTCGAAGTCGGTCTTGCCGACGATCAGTGCCGCGATGGTGCCGACGACGAGTCCGAGCAGGATCGACAGCCGCGACAGTCCGGGGATCTTGGTCATCACCAGTACGGCGAGGAGGGTGAACATCGCCAGCCCGATGTTGCCGGGGTCCAGGTAGTTCGGGTTCGGGGCACCGCCCACCAGTTCCTGGCCGGTGATCCAGCGGGCGGCCACCGGCATCAGCGACAGTCCGATGACGGTGATGATGCTGCCGGTCACCAGCGGCGGGAAGAACCGAACGATCTTGGAGAAGAACGGGGCGATCGCCAATCCGATCAGCGCGGCCACGAGAACGGCTCCGAGCACGGTGCGCAGTCCGGTTCGCCCGTCGTCCGCGCCGGCGATGATCGTCAGAACCGTCGAGACCGATGCGAACGAAATGCCCTGTACCAGCGGCAGTTGCGAGCCGAAAAACGGGATGCCGATCGTTTGCAGCACGGTGGCCACGCCACTGACGAACAGCGCGCAGGAGATCAGCAGGGCCTGATCGGCCCCGGAGAGTCCGGCCGCTCCACCGACGATGATCGGGACGGCGATGACGCCGCCGAACATCGAGAGGATGTGTTGCAGACCGTAACCGAACATCTGCAGCACCGGTGGGCGAGCGTCCTCGGGCCTGGTCATGAATGTCAGGCTAGGAACCGGACGTTACGGGCAGCGGCACCCACCCATTTCCGGCGAGTTACGCTTGCTCGGCCTTACCGGCCTCCAACAGATGCTCGAACGCCTTCAGGTTCGCCAACGATTCGCCGCGCGATACCCGCCACGCCCATTCCCGTTTGATGGATTCGGCGAAGCCCAGCTCGAGCAGCACGTTGAAGTCACCGTCGGCGGCCTCGAGGGTCTGGCCGAGAATGCGGTCGAGTTCGTCACCGTTGACGGCGTGCAACGACATTCGGCCGACGAGGTAGATGTCGCCGACCTTGTCGATCGTGTAGTGAACCCCGTACAGGCGACGGTTGCGTCGGAGCAGGTATTTGTAGACGCCCTCGAAGTTCTCGTCGGGTTTGCGGCAGACGAACGCCTCGATCCGCACCCCGTGATGCCCGACGGTCAGCATCGTCGTCGTCTTGAGTTTGCGTTCCCCTGGCAGTTCCACGGTGAACACCTCGCCCCGCCGGGTGTAGTCCAGCTCGCGGTCCTTCAGTGCCCGGTCGATCAGTTCGGCGGTCTCGCTCATGCAGTCACAGCTCCTGATCTGCGTAGTTTCGACAATCCTCGGACGCGTCGCGGAGAGAACTCGCTCGGTCCCTCGCCTCGGTCGAAGTGGAACTTGGCCTTGCGGTAGCTCTCGATGAGTCCGTCGGCGGTGTGCTCCCACGAGAAGTTGCGGGCGTGCTGCGGTGCCGCGGTCGCCATGTCTGCCAAGGCAACTGGATCCGCCAGCATCGACGAGAGCGCATCGGCCCAGTCCTCGGTGCGGTGGCCCTGAACCAGGCGTCCGGTCTCGCCCGATCGCACCGCCACGCCGAGTCCGCCGACGTCCGCGGCCAGGACCGGAGTGCCGCAGGCCTGGGCTTCGATCGCGACCAGGCCGAACGATTCGTTGTAGCTCGGAACGGCGACGATGTCCGCAGCGCGGTAGACCTGGGCCAGGCGCGCCGACGGTTGCGGCGGCATGAACGTCACTCGGGCACTTATCCCCAGGTTCTCGGCCAGATCGATGAGAGCGTCCGGTCGATCCAGTCCGCTGCCGGACGGACCGCCGACGATGAGGACGCGCAGCGGTGTCGTCGGATTGCGTTGCAGCACTTCGGCAGCCGCGGCGATCAGCACGTCGGGGGCCTTGAGCGGTTGGATGCGTCCGACGAATGCGACGATCGACTCGTCGGGATTCAATCCGAGCTCGGCGCGCGCCGCACGCTTGTCACCCGGATTGTATTGCGCCAGATCGGCTCCCGGCGCAACGACGTCGATCGAACCCTGCGACGCCCCGTAGATCTCGACGAGAGACTTCGCTTCCTCGGTGGTGTTGGCGATCAGCCGGTCCGCCTCGGCCACCACCTGCTGCTCACCGATCTGACGCGCGGCGGGTTCGGGCGAGTCGCCCTGCGCCAGAGACGCGTTCTTGACGGCGGCGAGAGTGTGCGCGGTGTGTACCAGCGGCACTCCCCAGCGATCTCGCGCGAGCCAGCCGACCTGACCCGAGAGCCAGTAGTGCGAGTGCACCAGATCGTAGTAACCGGGTTCGTGGCGAGCTTCTTCTCGCAGCACCCCGGCTGCGAATGCGCACAGCTGAGTGGGTAGATCGTGCTTGTCCAACCCCTCGAACGGACCGGCGACGATGTTGCGCACCAGCACTCCGGGAGCTGCCTCGACGACGGGCGCGTCGGTCGACGCCGTCGCACGGGTGAAGATCTCGACCTCCACGCCGCGCTTGGCCAGCTCTTTCGCGCTCTGCAGCACGTAGACGTTCATGCCGCCCGCATCGCCCGTTCCCGGCTGCGCCAGCGGGGAGGTATGCAAGGACAACACAGCGACCCTGTTCAGCTGGCGTCCAGTCACTTCTTCAGTGTGCACGCCTCCACATTACGTCTCGATAACTACCCCTTCCGACGACCGGGCAGACTCGGACCATCCACGAACTCGGTCACCTCCGTGAAGAAGCGCTGCGGATCGGCGACGAACGGCCCGTGGTCCACACCCTCCCAGTACGACGCGACCGCCGTGGGAATCAGCTCCGCAGCGTGCCGTCCGGCGGAGACGTCGACGACGGTGTCCTCGGTCCCGTGCAGCACCAACGCCGGGATGTCGAGGCTGCGCAGCAGGTCGTCGTGGCCGACCGCTCGATCGAACAGGGCTGCGCGAACCCGTGGCCTCGTGGACAGCGTCAACCCGAACAACGCCTGCGCCTCCGTGCCCTTGCCTTCTGTCGGCCCGGTGAGCGCGTGCCCGAAACTCCCGAGCGCTTTGATCGCGACGCGGGGCTCCTCGGCCATCGCACCGGGGATCGCAGCGCGCATGGCCGTCCCGACGCGGCCGCCTGCCTCTCCCCTGCCGATGCTGGTGATCGCACCGACGAGCACGATGCCCGCCACCGCGCCCGTGCCGTGTTCGGCGAGGTAGTCACAGATCACCAGTCCGCCGTACGACCAACCCAGCAGCACCGCGTCGGATGTGATGCCCTCGGCGGCGAGTACCGCGTCGACATCGCCTGCCCATGTCCTGGGATCGTCGTAACCGGCAGGCGGGGCGTCGGAATAGCCGTGTCCGCGCAGATCGACGGCGACGACGCGGTAACGCTCCGCCAGGTCGGCCAGCAGTCCCTCGCCCCAGCAGGCCGAGCTCTGCGCCCACCCGTGCAGCAGGATCAGTGGCCGCGCCGCTGGGTCACCGCTGACGCGGTAGACGATGTTGGCTCCGTCGATGCCGGTGGCCTGGCGAATCGGTCCTGCTGCACGGGTGCTCGTATCGGGCTGGCTCATAGTGGGTCAACCTACGCGGCAGCCTTGCGCATCGAGGCGAGCGGATCGGAGTACAGGGCGCTCAGAGAGACCACGGTTGCGGCGTACTCCTGCACTTTGTCGCCAAAACCGGTCACCCGAATATCCCTGCGCTCCAACGTCGAATGCGTCGCGAAGGCCTCCCCCACGTGCGGAATTCCGGCCGGGTACGCGGTGAACGCCTGGCCTCCGAGTACCACGCGGTCCGGATTGAACATGTCGCGCAGCAGCGCCACCGTCCGCCCCAGAATCTGCGCTCGCTCGACGAGCAACTCCCGCGCGGCCTCGGAGCCTGCCTGCGCCGCCTGATACACCGCGCCGATACTCGGGTGAGGCTGCGGTCCGACTATTTTGCGATCGACGGCGGCGGCGACCACGGCTCGATCGCTGACGGAGGCCTCGAGGCATCCCCGATTGCCGCAGCTGCACAGCGCCGACGATCCGGTGGGCAGGTGTGCGATGGACCCCGGGCCGCTCGTGGGGGTGTGCACGCGGCCGTCGATGGTCAGCGCCATGCCCGCGGTCTCGCGTGCGTAGAAGTACAGAGAAGTTCCGCTGTTGCTCTGCGACGCAACACTGTCCGACAGGCGCGGTGCGAGGAGCAGCTCCGAGGCCGCCATGGCCTCGACGTGCCCGGAGACCGAGATCGGCAGTCCGAGTCCACCGCCGATGATTCCGGCGACGCGGCCGTTCTCCCATCCCAGCCGCGGATGGTCGACGGTGCCGGTCGCGGTGTCGACACGTCCACCGATCGCCACCCCGACCCACAGTGGGGTGCGGCGGTGCCAGCGTCCGGCGAAGGCACCGGCACTGCGGGTGATCGACGCCAACGCTGTCTCCGAAGACCCGGCGGGCGTTGGTATCTCGATGGCGCCGAGGATGCGTCCCCGCAGATCGCTGACGATGATGCCGGTGACGACGGCTCCGATGTGGATGCCGATGGTCGAGAACGGTTCGTGATTGACCTCGAACGGCACCCGCGGACGGCCGATCGCCCCCGGTGCCGTCAGGTCTGCGCGCTCACGAAGCAGCCCGACGGTGAGCAGGGCCGACACCTGGCGATTGACGGTGGCGATGCTCGATCCGGTTGCGCGAGCGGCACGCTCGCGCGAGATGGGCCCCTCGACGCAGGCCACCCGAAGCACCGACGCGGCGGGACTGTCGGCGATCCGCAGATCCGGTGCGACGAGTTGGACGCGCGATCGAGGCCTCGGGAGAGACCGCCGAGAGGTAGGGCCGGTGTGGTGGTGCAGGGTTGATACAGACATCCGTTGTGATCCTCAGCAGTGGCAGATTTCCGTCGTGAATGGACAACGACGGAAGTGCGAAGTGATGCAGGTCAAGGAAGGGGCGCGGTGGTCGTACGGAACCACGACGCGCGAATCGACTGTCTGCAGCTCGAAACGGAGAGCTAGAGACGGATTCCTTGGCCGGGACAACACAGTTCCCGAGGAAGCGGCAAGCGAGAACCGAGAGACGCGGTCACATAGGTGACCCGCATCGCGGTGGTCTCACTGGCGGACATGGAATCAAAATTAGCACCCTTGCGTCCGATGTCCAATCGGGCATCGGACAGCACGGGGCACGCCGGGCATAGAATTTCGCCATGACCTCGTCCGAACACATTTCCCCCGATGCCCGAATCGCCGTCGTCACCGGAGCGAGCTCCGGCATCGGCGCGGCCACCGCCCGCCAACTCGCCGCCGACGGCTTCCACGTCGTGATCGGTGCCCGCCGACTCGACCGGCTCGAGGAGTTGGCGTCGGAGATCGGTGGCACTGCCCTGGAACTCGATGTGACGGACGAGGATTCGGTCGCCGCCTTCACCGCGGTCGTTCCCCGTGTCGATGTGTTGATCAACAATGCCGGGGGCGCGAAGGGCTTGGCCCCGGTGATCGACGCCGACCTCGACGACTGGCGCTGGATGTGGGAGACCAACGTGCTCGGTACATTGCGGGTGACGAAGTCGTTGCTGCCCAAGCTGATCGACTCCGGGGACGGTCTGATCGTCACCATCACGTCCGTGGCGGCATTCGAGGCCTACGACAACGGATCGGGCTACACCTCGGCCAAACACGCTCAGGCAGTGCTGCATCGGACGTTGCGCGGCGAGCTGCTGGGCAAGCCGGTGCGATTGACCGAGGTAGCTCCGGGCGCCGTGGAAACCGAGTTCTCGCTCGTCCGGTTCGACGGCGACGCCGCCAAGGCCGACGCGGTCTACCAGGGCATCACACCACTCGTGGCGAGCGATATCGCCGAGGTCATCGGCTTCGTCGCATCGCGCCCGTCGCACGTCAACCTGGACCAGATCATCATCAAGCCCCGGGATCAGGCCGGTCCGGGGCGCTTCTCCCGCAAGTAGCGGCTTCGCCGCAGGTGAGCGGAACTTCGTAGTGGGCTACGAAGTTCCGCTCACCTGCGCGTAGCGCTCACAGCGCCGACATCGACTCCCACGTCGGCCAGTCGATGGCCCAGTCGTACAGGTCGCCGTCTGCTGCCGAGAGGTCGATGCGCGTGCCGGTGACCTCGACGGGATCGCCGTACATCGCCGTCTGGAAGTACTGCTGAGCATCGGCGTCGGAGAGGTTGATGCACCCGTTGGTGACGTTCGACGCGCCCTGCACGCCGGTGGTCAGCGGATTGGCGTGGATGAATTCGCCATTGTTGGAGATGCGCACCGCCCAGCGTTCGCGGACGTTCTCGTAGAACGGCGGGTTGGACATCAGGAAGTCCTCGTGCTTCTCGGTGACGACGTGGATACCGCTGCGGGTGACGTTGCGGTCCTCGTTGCCCTCGCCGTAGCTGACCGGTATGTCCATGATCGTCGCGCCGTCGCGGACCACCTGCATGCGGTGGCTGGTGGCGTCGGCGACGACGACCTGACTGCGTCCGATGCTGAAGTTCAGGGTGACATCGTCGGCGCCGTATGCACCGTCGCCGTAGTTCACGCCGTACAGGTTGGCTACCACCGAGACGGTCGTGCCGGGAGCCCAGTAGTTGGTGGGACGCCAGTGGATGCGCGAGCCGTTGTCGTCCGGAAACCATGCCCACGCGCCGGGAGTCGGCGGGTTGGTGGTCACCGTCAACGCCTTCTCGACGGCGGCCTTGTCGGCGATCGCCGAGTCGAACTGCAGGATGATCGGGGCGGCGATGCCGACCTCCTGGCCGTCGCCGATGTTGGTGCTCACCGACGTGCGGCTGTCGGGTTCGACGGTGGTGAAGGCACCGGTGATCTCGACGGCCTTGTCGTCGCTGCCCACGGCCGAGCCGGACCACGTGTACTGCACGCCGTAGCCGAGAGGCTCGGTGATGGCGTACGAGGTCTTGTCGGGCGAGAGCGCGCCCTGGACGACCTTGCCGTCGGGGTTGGTCAACGCGACCTGGGTGAGGGTTCCGTCGGCAACGGAGACCGAGATCGGTGCGACGGGACTGACGTCGACGGCACCTGCGACCGGGTTCTCGGTCACCCGCGCGACGGGCGCTGCTTCCGTGGTCGGGGCTGCCGTGCCCGAGCCGGCATCGCCCGATCCGACGGTGCAGCCTGCCACGAGTGCCACCAAGGCGACCAGCACGGCGATCAACCACACCGCGCGAGTCCGTTTTGTCTGTTCTACCTGCTCATGCACGTTATCCAACGTACCTGCGTCGGCGAACTACCCCGATTTTTGGGGGCAGTCTCACAGCTGGCAGGAGTGGAGCCCGCGGAATGACTCACAGCTGCAGGAGTGGAGTTCCGCGGAACGACTCAGAGTTTGCGCGTACGCAGTTCGTGCCCCTTGGACGTCAGACAGCGCCCGGAATCGAGGCTCCAGTCCCACCCGTGCAGATTGCAGGTGAGCTTGTTGCCCTCGACGATGCCGAACTTCGTCAGGTCCGCTTTCAGGTGCGGGCAGCGGCGTTGGATCTCGTAGCCGCCCATCGTGATCGTGGCGGTGTCGTCGTGCGCCTCGGCGAACCAGCCGTCGGCGTAGGCGATGCGCTCGTCGGTGAGGCACTTGAAGAACGTGTAGAGGAATTCGTTGTAGCCGCCGACGCGTCGGGCTCGGAAGCGGGTGGACAGGAAGATCGAGTTGACCCAGTCCGGCTCTCGGTCACGTATCGCGGTGCGCACCAGTTCCGGCGGGATGGTGAAGCTGTAGCGGAACTTCTCGTTCGAGATCGGTTCGCGCACAATCCTTTTCGGAAAGTCCAGCACGACGGTTTCGTCGCCCATGGTGATTCCGACGGGATAGCCGATGCCGTCGCAGATCAGGTCCGTCTGCGCCATGATCGGCTCGAACAGGCCCCTCATCGGCTCGAGCAGTGGCTCGCCCTCGGCCGGAGCCCACGCCGCCTTCTCGGCTGCGATGACCGATGCCTGACGCTGGGCATAGGCCTCGATGTACTCGGCCTTACCGGTGGTGAAGATGGCCTCGGCCTCGGCCGTCGGAATCGGGTGCTCGTGGGAGATCAGCTCGGAGCCGTCGAACGTGGCGGCGGTGCCCGGCATCATCAGCAAGCCCTTGTCGTGCCCGTGCAGTCGCATCTGCTCGAGAAACACCATCTGGTCCGGGAACACGTTCGCCGGGTCGCCGTAGACGTCGTTGAGCGAGCGCAGTTCGTCGTCGAGGAAACACGGCGGGCCTGCCGACGGGACGACCCAGGTGGAGCCGACCTGCTCGATGTACTGGCGCGCCCGATCCATCTGCCGTTGACGCTTCTGGATGCCGAAGTTCTTCTTCGCGCGCGAGACCATGTCGTAGACCATCGGGTACCAGATCGCGCCCGAGTACTGCAGCATGTGCACGTCCACGGGACCGAAATTCTCGGTCATCACGTCCAGGTCCACCGGCCTCGCGTCGTTCATGTTGAACGCGACGGTCTTGCCGTCCGAGACGACCAGACCCGAGTCGCCGATCGGCCCGTCGGCGGGCGCACGCAACGCGATGATCATGATGTCCAGATCGCCCTTGGGACCGGAGATCGTGTGCTTGACCGAGTCCGTCGTCTCGTAGAACTTGTGGAAGCCGAGCTTCTCCAACTCGTGCTTGAGATCGAGCACCGGGTAGTCCGGCAGCAGGACCGTGGCGTCCTTGTTGACGTGCTCGGCCAGGTTCTTCGGGTCGAAATGATCCTTGTGCAGGTGCGAGACGTAGAGGTAGTCGCAATCACCGAGGGCGTCCCAGTCCAGACCCGAGTTGTCGGGGAACGGGAACCACGACGCGTAGAACGACGGGTTGACCCACGGGTCGCACAGGATGCTTCCGGCGTCGGTCCGAATATGGAATCCCGCATGTCCCACGCTGGTGACCTGCACTGATTTACCTCCCTGGAGCCTTCACTTGCAAAGCTTCATCGTATGCGCCGTTTCGACCGGCCCTAACCCAGTGCGCAGTTGACGAGGTCACACTCGGGCGTGAGCGTGATGCCGAACTTCTCCTGAACCCCGTCGCGGACGTGCGCGGCCAGCGCCATGATGTCCGACGCGGTCGCCCCACCTCTGTTGGTGATCGCCAGCACGTGTTTCGAGGAGAGCGCCGCGGTGCCGCGCCCGAATTCGGTGCCGTATCCGCGTGGGAAGCCCGCGTTCTGGATCAGCCAGGCGGCCGGGATCTTGGTGCCCGCGGGATCGGGGAAGTTGGGCGCGTGCGCGGCGGCCTCGGGCACCTCGGGCAGTACCGGGTTGAGGAAGAACGATCCGACGCTCCACGTGTCGTGGTCGTCGGCATCGAGCACCATGCCGCGTTCGCCGCGCAGAGCCAGCACGGCAGCGCGCACGTCCGGCACCGGTACGACGTCGCCGATCTGCACGTCGAGACGCTCCGACAATGCCGCGTAGCGCACCGGAAGCGACTCGGTCGTCTTCTTCAGTGCGAACGTGACGTCCAGAATCACGTAGCGCGAGGATCGCTTGAACACCGACGACCGATGCGTTCCGAAACCGCACTGCTCCGGCGTCCACACCGCCGTCCGATCGGTCTCGCGGTCGTAGACGGTGAGGCTGTGCAGCAGCTCGGACGTCGACGCGCCGTACGCGCCGACGTTCTGGATCGGCGTCGCGCCGGTGGTTCCGGGGATACCCGAGAGCGCTTCCATGCCCGACAGTCCCGCGTCGATCGTCGCCTGCACGACGGCATCCCACTCGACGCCCGCATCGACCGTCACCATCTCGCCGTCGATGTCCAGCCGGGACCCGGTCACCCGAACCACCCGGCCGTCGAAGCCGTCGTCGCCGACGACCAGGTTGGATCCGCCGCCGATGACCAGCACATCCGTCCCCGAGCGGTCCGCGTCACGCACCAGCGAGACCAACTCGTCGGCGTTCGTCGCGACAGTGAATTCACGGGCCGGGCCGCCCACCCGGATGGTGGTGAGCTCCGAAATTGCAGTAGGCACGGACTCTCACGCTACCGGTCGCGCACCGGGTCTTCGGTCACCCGGTAACCTGCGGGGATGCCTCGCCCCATTGAGCACAGCTCGACTGTGCCCGCCTCCGCCGACAAGGTCCACGCCGCGCTGACGTCCGAGCAGTACTGGAAGGACCGCATCGAGCAGATCGGCGGACCGGGTGCCAGCCTGAAGAGCGTCACGGTCGGCAACGGAACCATCGACGTCGTCATGACCCAGTCAGTTCCCGAAGAGGAGCTGCCGTCCGCGGTGACCGCCTTCAAGAAGGGCGACCTCATCATCGAACGCACCGAGAGCTGGGGACCGTTCGACGGCACCCACGCCGACGGCACGTTCGGAGCGACCGTCGAAGGCGCACCGGCCCGCATCACCGGCACCACCACGCTCGACGCCGGCGGCGAGACGACCACCATCGCGTTGGCAGGCACCACCGAGGTCAAGGTTCCGATCTTCGGCGGCAAGATCGAAGCGATGATCAGCGAGCAGGTGCTCTCCCTCATCGACAACGAACAGGACTTCACCGGTAACTGGATCGCCGCGAACCCGAACGGCTAACCTGGCGCACTATGGCTCGCCGAATGAACTACTCCGCCCGGTTCACCCACTCGACGCAGCAGGTCTATGCAGCGCTCTCCAGTCGCGATCACTGGGATGCGCGCATCGAGGAGATGCGTAAGTACTCGGAGAACGAGCTGAAGAGCTTCGAGGTGTCCGACGCCGGAATCGACATCGTGATGCACCACGTCATCCCGCGCACCGAGCTGCCCGACATCGCGCAGACGGTGATGAAGAAGGACATGATCATCACCCGCAACGTGCACTTCGATGCCTTCGAGGAAGTCACCGCGGGCCACTACGACGCGTCGATTCCGGCCGGACCGGGCTCGCTCAAGGGCACCACCTCGCTCTTCCCCACCAACGGCGGATCGACCCTGCGCACCTCCTCCGAGGCCAAGGTCTTCCTGCCGTTCATCGGCGGCAAGCTCGAACAGTTGATGCTCGTCAACCTCATCGACCTGTGGCGCGGTGAAGGCGAAGTGACCGCCGACTGGCTCGAGAAGAACGCCTAGCCCTGAGCCAGGTCCACAGAGGTCGTTCCGCAGGCTCCACTCCCCATCTGGGTCGTTCCACAGGGTCCACTCCCGCCCCCGAAGGTGTCATCACTCGCGGCACCACCGGCATCAATCGGTTGCGTCGTAGCGACCGGTGGCTGATGCACCACCCCGATGTCCGACGCGTTCTGCAGAGCTCGGCGAATCCCCTCGTCGTCGACCTCGGGTACGGGGCGATGCCGAACACGACGCTCGAGCTGGCCGGTCGATTGCGCACCGTCCGGCCCGACCTTCGAGTCACCGGTCTCGAGATCGACCCCGCTCGCGTCGTCCCGGGCAGTGACGGCGTGGAGTTCGCCCGCGGCGGTTTCGAGCTGGCGGGCCTGCGCCCCGACCTGGTGCGGGCGTTCAACGTACTGCGCCAGTATCCCGAGGATGCGGTACCCGCTGCCTGGCAACGCATTCTGTCGGGCCTGGCACCCGGTGGCCTGCTGATGGACGGCACCTGCGACGAGCTCGGTCGACGGTGCGCCTGGGTATTGCTCGACGCCGAGGGCCCCCGTTCCCTGACGCTGGCATGGGATCCGTTCGACGTCGAGATGCCGTCGGACATCGCGGAGCGGCTTCCGAAGGTGTTGATACATCGCAACATCGAGGGCGAGCTGATCCACGATCTGCTTCGACGGGCCGACAGAGCGTGGTCGGTCTCGGCCCCGCTGGCCCCGTTCGGACCTCGAATTCGGTGGCGCGCAGCCATGAAAGTTCTTGTCGAACAGGGTCTTCCGATCACACTCCCGCGCCGACGGATGCGAGACAACGTACTCACGGTCCCGTGGTCGACGGTCGCACCGGCAAAGAGAATCGACTAGGTGCAGGCGGACAGTGCCAGTTCGACGCGTTCGGCCACTCGGTCGGTGCTGTTTCCGGCCTCGGAGTACAGCGCCTGCGGGTCGACGCGACCGATCGCCACGGCGTCGCACACCACCTCGTCGAGGGTGATCTGGGAGATGCCGCCTGCGGCGAGGTCGAGCACCGTCCGCACCGGGGTGGTGAGGTTGAACGTGCCTGCCGATTCGACGTCCCGGGGCTCGAGTCGTAGGCGATGAACCGCCAGTCTGGTGTCGGTCAGTCGTAGGTCGCCGAATGCGCAGACGTGCACGAATTGCGGGTGCAGGTGCCCGAATCCGTGTAGCTCCGCCGCGCTCTGGTGCGAGATCACGGCCTCGCCGCCGAACCAGGCACACCACATGGCGAACACTTCGAGTTCGCTGTGTGGCCACTGGCCGAGTCGGAACAGGTTGCGCTCGACGCGAGTCCACGTGTTGGTGGCCAGATTGACGCGCGCCATCGCAGAATCGAAGCCGAGCTCGCCGGCCTGCTCGGCCGTGAAGTAACCGTCCTGGCGAGTGGCCAGCGAGTGCAGTTCGTGCACGCTCGGTCCTGTCGTACTCATGACGCAAGCCTACGTCACAATGTGTTACAGGTCACAAAGTTTCGATCGAGAACGCAGGTTCGGCGAGTTTCACAGAGCTTGCTCAGAATCATCGGGAAGACTGCCAGGAATGTCATCCACAGCCAGGCGGAGCACCGCACCGCTGATCGCAGTCTCCGTCGTCGTCGTCCTCCTCGTCGCCGTCATCGGTGGCGAGTTGTTCGTCCGTCAGCAGATCAAATCCTGCCTCGCCGGCCAGCTCGAGTCCGAGCTCGGCAGCCAGGTCGAGGTCGGTCTCGGCCTGAAGCCGGTCCTGCTCTCACTGGTGGACAAGAAGGTCTCCTCGGTCACCGTCGACAGCGACGACGCGCGCTTCGGTCCCGCCGAGGGCATGGTCGTGCACGCCGAGGCACGTGACCTGAACCTGACGCAGACCGCCGACTCCGGCGGCACCATCGGCAGCTCCAGTGCCGACATCTCGTGGTCGACCGACGGCATCACCCGCACCCTGCAGAGCCAGGGCATCGGCGCGATCGTCTCGGGCGTCACCTCGGACGCGTCGGCGGGCACCCTCGACTTCGCCGTCGGAGCACTGGCGAATCTGACCGTCAAGCCGCAGGTTGCAGACGGCCGGGTCGACTTCCAGACCGTCGACGCATCGATTCTGGGTCTCGGCATCCCCACCGATCTGGTCGACTCCGTCGTCGGTGTGCTGACCGACAGTCTGCAGGCCTACCCGCTGGACATGGCTCCGACGTCGCTGGCCGTCACCGACAGCGGCATCGAGCTCACCCTCGAAGGCGGGCAGTACACGATTCCGGTGACTCAGCAGGATCAGAATCAGCCGACACCCGAGGGTTGCTCGCTGGTCGCGTAACCCACGTGAGCGGTAATTCGTAGCAGGCTACGAATTACCGTGCACGTGCGCCGCAGTCGCTCTAGCTCAGACCGTCGAGCACCGCGCGCGTTCCCGAAAGCCCCAATCGTGTTGCGCCCGCGTCGATCATGGCCAGGGCGGCCTCCGTGGTGCGGATGCCGCCACTGGCCTTGACGCCCAGTCGTCCGCCGACGGTCTCCGCCATCAAGCGCACCGCTTCGACGCTCGCGCCGCCTGCGGGGTGGAATCCGGTGGATGTCTTGACGAAGTCGGCACCGGCTTTCTCGGCGGCGCGGCACACCTCGACGATCGCCTCGTCGGACAGTGCGGCCGATTCGATGATGACCTTCAGGACCGCGGTTCCGGCGATCCCCTCGCGGACGGTGACGATGTCGGCCAGTACCGCGTTGTAGTCCCCCGCGATGGCCGCGCCGACGTCGATCACCATGTCGACCTCGTCGGCGCCTTGCTGCACCGCGAGCCTGGCCTCGGAACCCTTGATCAGCGAGTGATGCTTGCCCGACGGGAACCCGGCGACGACGGCAGTGAGCATTCCCTCGGCCTGAATCGGCAGCATCGACGGCGATACGCACACCGCGAGCACTCCGAGTTCGCGGCCTTCCTCGATGAGGGCGGCCACGTCGGCCGTCGTGGCTTCGGGCTTGAGCAGCGTGTGGTCGACCATTCCGGCGAGGGCGGAGCGGGTGAGTGTCATGCGGTCCAGCTTTTCACAGCACGCCCTTTCGTAGCCGTGTCGGTCTACGATTTTCGTTCATGACAGCAGCCTCGCTCGCCGCCACCTTCAACGCCACCAGCAGGGAGTTCGACGCGGTGACGCCACAGGTCTGGGGGCCGGCCGGGCAGTCGCTCGCCTTCGCGCTCGAGTTGGCGACCGGGGACACCGTTCTGGACGTGTGCTCCGGCACCGGGGCATCGGCGATCCCCGCGGCGGCCGCCGTCGGCCCGGACGGCCTCGTGCACGCCGTCGATCTCGCCGACGACCTGCTCGAGGTCGGGCGGGTGAAAGCCACCGAACGGGCCCTGCGCAACATCGACTTCGTGCTCGCCGACGCCACCGAATGGGAGCCTCCGTCGACGGTTCCCGATGCCGGATACGACGCGTTGGCCTGTTCGTACGGCATCTTCTTTCTGCCCGATCCCGAGGGGGACTTCGCTCGTCTGGTGTCGTTGGTTCGTCCGGGCGGTCGCGTCGGGGTGACGGTGTGGCGCAAGGGTGCGTTCGAGGCGTTCGCGGGCATGTTCTTCGAGGTGATCGGTGCGCATTCGCCGAGCGAACACGACGGGCCACTCGCGCAGGACGGTTACGACAAGCACCCGATCCGGCGGATGGAGACGGCGGATCTTCTGTCGGCATGGCTCGCCGCGGCCGGCACCACCGATGTCGAGGTCGTGGAGCTGTCCAATCACGTTCCCGCGACGGAGTCGTTCGTGTGGGATCTCGTGCTGGGCAGCGCGATGCGGGGAGCGCTGACACCGTTCGACGATGCGACCCGGACGCAGATCCGTGCCGAGTTCTCGGAGCTGCTCACCGAGCGCGGAATCGATTCGATCGATCTGGGGACACTGGTGGCAACCGGGGTGCGGACGCCCTGAGACAATCGGCGGTATGAGTTCTTCCGTATCCGAGGATCGCCGTTACGTTCTGTCGCTCGGTTGCCCCGACAAGACGGGCATCGTCGCCCGCATCTCGACCTTCCTCGCCGAGGTCGGTGGATGGATCGTCGAGGCCGCCTATCACGCCGATCCCGACACCGGTTGGTTCTTCACCCGGCAGGCGGTGCGCGCGTCGTCGGTGGACATGAGCATCGAGGAGCTGAGGACGCGCTTCGCCGTGGTGGCTGCCGAGCTCGGCCCGGAAACCGAATGGACACTTCACGATTCGGGTGAGCCCAAGCGCGTGGTCCTACTGGTCAGCAAGGAGGCGCACTGCTTGCACGACCTCCTCGGGCGCGCTGCGGGCGGCGAACTGCCCGCTCAGATCTCCGCGGTGATCGGCAACCACAAGTCGCTCGAACCGATCGCCGCAGCGCACGGCACCCCGTTCCATCACGTCGAGTTCGCCAAGGATCCGGCCGAGCGCGGGCCCGCCTTCGAGGAGGTGCGGTCGCTGGTCGATTCCTACGACCCGCACGCGGTTGTGCTGGCACGCTTCATGCAGGTTCTGCCCGAGTCGCTGTGCGCGCACTGGGCGGGCCGAGCGATCAACATCCACCACAGCTTCCTGCCGTCGTTCGTCGGCGCGCGTCCGTACCACCAGGCGTTCGCGCGGGGCGTGAAGCTGATCGGCGCGACGTGCCACTACGTGACGGCCGAGCTCGACGCGGGTCCGATCATCGAGCAGGACGTCATCCGCGTCGACCATTCCGACGAGGTGGCCGACATGGTGCGTCAGGGCCGCGACATCGAGAAGCTGGTGCTCTCCCGTGGCCTGCGGTGGCACCTGGAGGATCGCGTCCTGGTGCACGGCCGCAAGACCGTGGTGTTCAGCTAGATCACAAGTTCCGGAGCCGAACCACTTCGGTGTTGAATTCGTCGATTGCCTCGACGGAGCTCATGTGTCCGATGCCGGGGATCACGATCAGTCTGCTCAGGTGGTCGTGATCGTCGAGGGCGCGGGCGAGTTTGCGGGCGTGCACGGGTGGGGTCAGTCGATCGGCCGATCCGACGAGCACGCTGGTGGGAACGGACATGTTCTCGAGCGCTTCGTGGATGTCGAGGTCGCTGAGAGCGGCACCCCAGATGCCGCGGGTGCGCGGAGCGCATTCGAGCACGATCTTCTCGCAGAACGCCACCTCGGCCGGTGTCGCTCCGGGTGCCATGGAGATGTACTTGATGGCCTGGCGGGTCACCGGCGACGGCCGCAGCGGAAGTGCCGAGCTGAGCACGGCTTTGCCCACGGGGGTCGGGAGGCGCGGGAAGCGCTGCGGCAGTGGGATGACGGTGGTTTCGCGGACGAGTGAGTCGGTCGCGGTGCTGGCGAGCAGCACGGCACTGACCAGGCGATCGACCTGTTCGGGATAGTTTCCGGCCCAGGCCATGATCGACATGCCGCCCATGCTGTGACCCACCAGCACAGCTTTGTTGTCCTCGTCGACAGTGGCGGTGAGGACCGCAGCGAGGTCGTCGGCCAGCACGTCGGGGCTCAGTGGTCGCGTTCCCACGTCGCTGCGGCCGTGGCCGCGCTGGTCGTACGCGATGACGCGGTAGCGGCCGGCGAGGGCGTTGATCTGCGGGTACCAGTAGTCGGCCGAGCAGGTCCAGCCGTGGCTGAAGACGATCGGCGCGGCATCGGAGTCACCGTAGCTACGGACGTGCAGGTGGGCACCGTCGTCGGTGACCACCTCGGTGATGTGCGGCTCGAACGTGGGGTACTGCAGCAGCTCGTCGGGCTGGACGTCGGTCGTCTTGGTGAACGAGTGCAGGCGACGCCGCCGAACGACGAACGTACCGATGCCTGCCGCGACGGCCGCACTGCCGACTCCGAACAGCGCGCGTTCGATTACCTTGCGTGAAACCACTGATTCCCCTCCACCTGTATCCCCCGAGCGGGTGCGGTAGAGGCTACGCCCAGAACCGAACGGGCGTCGACGCGGCTGGTTACCAGCGAGGTCCGCGCTGGATGCTGTCGATCTTGGGCCGTACGTCGACGAGGTACACGCACACGGCGACGACGCCGATGATGCCCAGGAATCCGATCACTCCGGAGACGAGGATGAGGAGCAGGCCGACGAACAGGATGGCCAGCCACGCGTTCTTGGTGAGCTTGTCCACGGCAGGAAAGGCGTCGGCGCGCTGACGCAATGCGTGGAAGATCGCGAATCCTGCACCTACCACTCCGAGGATCTGCAGAAAGGTCAGGATGTAGTAGCTGAAGCTGCCGGCGATGCTCACGCGGTCAGTGTACGAGAAACGACCCCCGCGCCGCTCGGCGCAGGGGTCGTTTTCTTTACGAGTGCTTTAGCGAGTGGTCTTCTTCGCCGGAGCCTTCTTGGCCGGAGCCGGGGTGGACTTCTTGGCCGCCGGTGCCGGTGCGGTCTTCTTGGCCGGTGCCGGAGTCTTCTTGATCGGCGAGTTGGCGTTGCTGCGGGTCTTGGCCTCGACCGTGCCCGCCGCGCCGCTCACCTTGTCGGACGCCTTGATGGCCTTGTCCTTGGCCTCGTCGCCTGCTTCGTCGATGTTCTCGGCGAGCTCGTCGGCGGCGTCGGAGATCTCCTCGGCACCCTCACGAACCTTGTCCGATGCGAGACCGGCCAGTGCAGCGGCACGCTCACCCACTGCGCGGGTCTGCGAGGCGACGGTTCCGAGGGCCTGCTCGGTGAGGTCGACGACGTCGTTGGCGGCGGCATTGGCGCGTTCGAGGCGTTCTTCGACGGCGGGCGTGCGGCGGATGCGCTCGACGGTCTCTTCGCCGCGCTCGGCGAGCGAGGTGTAGAGGTCGGATGCCACCTTCAGGTATGCCTCGGCAACCTTGCGCAGCTCTTCGGGGGTGAAGCGCTCGCGCAGCTCGGCGATCTCGTCGGGGAGCTCTGCGGGCAGGTTCGCCAGCCGCTCGCGCAGGCTCTCGACGCCCTCGGTGACATCTTCGGAGATGTCGGCGAAGCGGGCGTTGACCTCGCTGGTGCGGCTCTCGGCGCGCGAGCGCACCTGAGCGACGACGTCGGCCACGGCCTGGACGACGGCGTCGCCTGCACCGACGGCTGCGAAGATCGGGGTCTTGACGTTCTCGAAGTTCTTGGAATCAGACATCGGGTGTCTCCTGTTCGTCGGGTTCGGGCTCCTGCGTCGACTCGTTCTCACGACAGAACGAGTCGTAGATCTCGATCAGCACTTGCTTCTGCCGTTCGGTGATGTGCTCATCGCCGAGCAGAGCTTCGCGCACCGGACCGTGGGGACGCGCTTCCAAGATCCCGGCCCGGACGTACAGCACCTCGGAGGAGACGCGCAGACCCTTGGCTATCTGCGCTAGCACTTCTGCGGACGGGTTGCGCAGTCCGCGTTCGATCTGGCTCAGGTAGGGGTTGCTCACTCCGGCCCGGCTGGCGAGTTGCCGCATGGATACCTGCGCGGCTTCCCGTTGGGACCGGATGTAGCTGCCGATGTCCTGGGCCGCAGTGGTGACCACTGCAGCGACCAGATCCCCCGCCTCGGCGACGACCTGCGTCGCCTCGGTCGCTTTGGCGACCAGATCCCCCTCGTTCTCGGCCATATCGGCCTCCTGTTTCGGTGTCCTACTGGACGGTACCGAAGGGTGCTAACTATTGCAAGCACTCTGCTAGCACTAGTGCCCGAAGATCAGATCCGAGATCGTGTAGATGGCGAGACCGGCGATGGAACCGACGACGGTTCCGTTGATGCGAATGAACTGGAGATCGCGTCCGACCTGCAGTTCGATCTTCTTGCTCGCCTCCTCGGCATCCCACCGCGCGACGGTGTCCCCGATGATCGTGGTGATCTCGTCCGCGTAGTTCGCGGCGATGTAACTCGCCCCACCGAGGAGCCAGCCGTCGACCTTGCCGCGCAATTCCTCGTCGTCGCGCAAGCGCACCCCGAGGTTGGCGGTGTTCTCCTTGATCTTGGTGCGCAGCGTGCTCGTCGGATCGTCCACCGACTCGGTGATCAGCCGCTTGGCCACCTTCCACGTCGCCGCGGCGAGGCCGGTGATCTCCTCGCGCCCCATGATCTGCGCCTTGAGCTTCTCGGCCTTCTCGATGGTGACCGGGTCGTGCTGCAGGTCGTTGGCGTAATCGACGAGGAACTTGTTGGCGGCCAGGCGTACGTCGTGTTCGGGGTTGGAGCGAATCTTCCAGGTGAACTCGACGAGCTCCTTGTAGACCTTCTCGCCCAACAGGGTGTCGACGAACTTCGGCGACCAGTTCGGGGAGTCCCGCGCGACGACGCGATCGATCATCTCCTGGCTGCCGAGCGCCCACTGGTGAGCGCGCTCGGCGAGCATGTCGATCAACGGCAGCTGGCGATTCTCGCGGAGCAGTTCGTCGAGGATGCGGCCGATCGGCGGTCCCCACTGCGGGTCGGCGAGTCGACGCACGATGGTGCTGTCGATGACGGCGGTGATGTCCTCGTCGTTGAGGACGTCGACGACGCCGTGCAACACGGTCGCCGCCTCGGCCGCGACCCGTTCGGCGTTGTCCGGCTGAGCGAGCCAGGTCCCCAACCGCAGGGGAACCTGCGCGGACGCGACCTTCTCCGACACGACCTCGGGCGCGAGGAAGTTGCTGCCGACGAACGAACTCAGGCTCGCACCCAGCTGGTCCTTCTTCTTCTTGATCAAGGCCGTGTGCGGAATCGGGATGCCGAGCGGGTGCTTGAACAGGGCCGTCACCGCGAACCAGTCCGCGAGTGCGCCCACCATTCCCGCTTCCGATGCCGCGCGCACGTAGCCCACCCAGGCACCTGCGCCCGTCGACTCCTGCCAGCGGCAGAAGATGTAGACGATCGATGCGAAGACGAGAAAGCCCGTCGCGACCGTCTTCATCTTGCGGAGGTCGCGGCGTTTGGTGTCGTCGTCGAAGTTCATCAGCTGCACAACCGACATTGTGCCCAGAAATACCTCGGACCAACCGGACGCACCCTGCGACGGTGTCCGAGCAGGCGCATAGGGTGGTGGTCGTGGCAAGAAATACGACGGAGGCAAAGCTGGACGAGTCCGAGCCGAGCGAGGACAAGCCCAAGGCCGAGAAGCCGGACGGCCGCAAACGTCGGTGGCGTGAGCACAAGATCGCGCGACGCGAGGAGTTGGTCGACGGCACGCTGGCTGCGATCCGGTTGCGAGGCCGCGAGATCGGAATGGACGAGATCGCGTCGGAGATCGGTATCTCCAAGACGGTGCTCTACCGCTATTTCACCGACAAGAACGACCTGACGAGCGCGACCATGTCGCGGTACGTCGAGACGACCCTCGCACCTCGCATCTACGCGGCCATCTCACACGAGCTCGACGAGTACGAGCTCACCCGCGTCGTCGTGACCGCCTATGTCGAGACGGTGGCCACCGATCCCGAGGTGTACCTGTACGTCATGGCGAACAACGCCGGCAACAATCGCGACGTCGTCGCCGAGTCCGAGCGCATGATCGCCGAGTTGCTCTCCACCGTGTTGGGTGAGCGCCTACGGCAACGCGAGATGGACTCGGGCGGTTCGGTTCCGTGGGCCTTCGCGATCGTCGGCGCGGTTCAGTTGGCCACGCACTGGTGGATCTCCAACAAGTCCATGTCCGCGGACGATCTGATCGACTATCTCTGCATGATGATGTGGGGCGGCATCCACGGAGTCGCCATGGCCGACGGCTCCCCCGCGAAGTTCAAGTCGCAGCCGCACCCTCTCGTCGTCGAACCAGGCACGCCCTAGCGCTCGTCGTACCCGTCGTCGTCGAGCGGGACCTCGGCTCGTTGATCCAGCACGTCCCGGACGTCGGCCTCGACGGGCAGATCACTCGTACTCGGCTCGCCGGACTCGTCGACGATCGGCAGACTCTGCTCGACCCGATCCTCGGTGGGCGTTTCGATGGGTGATTCGCTCATGTCTCCATTCGTACCATCACTCGCCAGTTTGAGATCCGGTCCGGTCGGACATTCGAACAGGTATGACTACCGATACCTTGACCGGACGCCGCATCGCCATTCTCGCTACCGACGGCGTCGAGCAGGTCGAACTGGTTCAGCCTCGTGAAGCCGTCGAAAATGCCGGAGCCACAGTCACATTGGTGGCACTCGACCATGGTGACATCCAAGCGATGGAGAGCGACGTCAATGCCGCCGACACCTTCACGGTCGACCGCGTCGTCGCCGATGTCTCCGCGGACGACTTCGATGCGCTGATCCTGCCCGGCGGCACCACCAACCCCGACCAACTTCGCGTCGACGCGGACGCGGTGGCGTTCGTGCGCGCATTCGTACAAGCCCGCAAACCGGTCGGCGTCATCTGCCACGGTGCCTGGACTCTCGTCGAGGCGGACGTCGTGAAGGGCCGGACGTTGACGTCCTACCCGAGTATCCGAACCGACATTCGCAACGCGGGAGGAACCGTCGTCGACGAGGAAGTGGTCGTCGACGGCAACCTGGTGTCGAGCCGCAATCCGGACGACCTGCCGGCCTTCTGCGCGAAGATCGTGGAGCATTTCAGCGCTTGATAGGTTAGCGTGCCCTATGCACATTTCTCGTTCGTTGGCTCTGCCTGCGGCAGCCCTCGCCCTCGCCCTCACTGTGACCGCATGCAGTTCCGACAACGGCGACACCACCGACCCCTCGGAGGCCGGTGGTGTCGTCGTCACCGACATGTTCGGCGACGTCGAGGTCCCGGCGAATCCGCAGCGCGTGGTTGCACTCGGCTGGTCGGACGCCGAGACCGCACTGGCGCTCGGCGTCCAACCCGTCGGAGCGAGTGACTGGCTCGGAGTCGGCGGAAACGGCCTCGGCCCGTGGGTCGACGAAACCTACGACACCGACCCCACGATCGTCGGCACCTTCGACGTCGACATGGAGTCGATCGCGGCGCTGGCACCGGATCTGATCCTGTGGACTCGCAGCACCAACGACAAAGCCGTCTACGACGACCTGTCCGAGATCGCCCCGACTGTCGCCGCGCCGCCGGGAACCGACGTCGCCTACGGCACCACGTGGGACGGCCAGACCGAGATCGTTGCCCAAGCGCTCGGAAAGGTCGACGAGGGCAAGAAGCTCGTCGACGACACCCAGGCACTGGTCGACGACACCATCGCCGCCAACCCCGAATTCGCCGGCAAGACCGTCGCCGTCGGCACGCTGTACAGCGGACAGGTCGGTGCCTACGTCCGCGGCGACACCCGCGTCGACTTCCTCGAGTCGTTGGGCATGGAGAACACCCCGGCCGTCCAGAACCTCGCGCAGCCGGGAGCATTCAGCATCGAACTGTCCGAGGAGAACATCTCCGCGCTCGATGCCGACCTCACCGTCATGTTCCCCATCGGCACCGGACCCGAGGTGATCACCGACAACCCGTCGATCCAGGGCCTGCCGTCGGCACGCGACGGACGCCTCGTGGTGCTCGGAGATCAGAACCTCTCCAACGCATTCTCGGCAGCCTCGGTCGCAGGCACCCGATACGCACTGGAGAACGCAGTGCCGCTCTTCGCGGCACCACTGAAGGGCTAGATCACACCCTCCCCGGCGGGCTTGTCACGCTCTCCCCGGGGGCTTGTCACACTCTCCCTGGAGGGAAGCCACCCGCGGCGATCGGTCCCCAGGTGTCGATCACGATGCGTATCAACGACTTTCCCTGCTTCACCATCGCCGCGCGGTACTCGTCCCAGTCCGAGTGCTCGCCGGCGATGCTGCGGAAGTACTCCACCAGAGGCTCGACCGCGTCGGGAAGATCGATGATTTCGGCGGTACCGTCGACCTGGACGTAATCGCCGTTCCAATCGTCACTGTGCACCAACACCGTGACGGCGGAGTTGCGGCGAATGTTGTGCACCTTCGCGCGCTCGGGGTACGTGGCGATGACGATGCGGCCTTCCGAGTCGACCCCGGCCGAAACCGGGGAGACCTGCAGGCCGTCGTCGCGCTTGCGGGTGATCAGGGTGTGGTGGTGCCGCGGGGAGACGAATTCGAGCAATTCCTCACGCGACACGGTCTCGGCTTTTGCGATGGTAGGGGCCATGATTCCCATGGTAGAGAAGTAGTGTCATCGGTCATGGCCGACAACTCGAAATTGTGGACGCTCTCTCCCGTCGAGGTGCTGCGCGCCGGTGCGTCACCCCGGGTCGAGGACATCGATTTCACCGCAACTCCGGGATTCGACGGCAAGAAGGCACACGGCAACGACGTCCTCGAACAGCGGGGTGAAGTGCTGGCCGCGCTGCAGGAGAAGCTCTACGCCCATGGGCGCGCGGGTGGAACCAGGTCGGTTCTGCTGGTACTCCAGGGCATGGACACCGCAGGCAAGGGCGGAATGGTCAAGCACGTCATCGGCATGGTCGATCCGCAGGGCGTGGACCTGGCGTCGTTCGGGGTGCCGACTCAGGAAGAGAAACAACACCACTACCTGTGGCGAATCCGCAAAGCACTTCCGCGGGCCGGCCGCATCGGGGTGTTCGATCGCTCCCACTACGAGGACGTCCTCGTCGTCGCGGTCCACGACCTGGTGCCACGGCAGGTGTGGGAGAAGCGATTCGACGAGATCAACGCCTTCGAGAAGGAATTGACCGAACAGGGAACCGTCGTGGTGAAGGTCGCGTTGTTCGTCTCGGCGGACGAGCAGAAGAAGCGGTTGCAGGAGCGGCTCGATCGGCCCGACAAGCATTGGAAGTACAACCCGGGCGACGTCACCGAGCGCGGCTTCCTACCGCAGTACCGGGCGGCGTATCAGCGGGTGCTGGATCGGACCGACGTCGATCATGCACCGTGGTACGTCGTCCCGGCCGATCGGAAATGGTACAGCCGCCTGGCTGTCACGGAGATCCTGATCGACACGTTGGAGAAACTCGATCTCGATTGGCCCGCAGCCGATTTCGACGTCGAGCACGAGAAGAAGCGTCTCGCCGAGAGCTGAACCCGCTTCGAAGACGTGAATGGTCCATCGACCCCCGTCTGGGCAGGTCGATGGACCATTCACGCGTCCAAAGAGACTGTTACAGAGTGGCTGCGTCGATCACGAAGCGGTAGCGCACGTCGGACTTGACGACGCGGTCGTATGCCTCGTTGATCTTCTCGGCCGGGATGACCTCGATCTCGGCCCCGATGTGGTGCTCGGCGCAGAAGTCGAGCATTTCCTGGGTCTCGGCGATGCCACCGACCATCGAACCGGCGAAGGAGCGACGGTTGGCCAGCAGGTTGAACGCAGGCACCTCGAGGGGCTTCTCGGGAACACCGAGCTCGACGAGGGTGCCGTTGCGGGCGAGCAGTCCGAGGTACTTGCCCATCGGCAGGTTCGCGGAGACCGTGTTGAGGATCAGGTCGAACTTGCCCTGCAGATCCTTGAGGGCGGTGGTGTCCTTGGTGGCGTAGTACTCGTCGGCACCGTAGGCCTTGCCGTCGGCTTCCTTGGCGTCGGTCTGGCTCAGCACGGTGACGTGTGCTCCGAGTGCGTGCGCGATCTTGACGCCGATGTGGCCGAGGCCGCCCATGCCGATGATGGCGACCTTCTTGCCCGGTCCTGCGCCCCAGTGCTTGAGCGGCGAGTACAGGGTGATGCCTGCGCACAGCAGAGGTGCGGCGACGTCGAGCTCGACGCCCTCCGGGATTCCGAGAACGAACTTCTCCGTCACGACGATCTGGGTGGAGTAGCCGCCGTGGGTGAACTCGCCCTCGTAGGTCTTCGAGTTGTACGTCTGGACGACGCCCTTGGTGCAGTACTGCTCGTCGCCGTCCTTGCACGCCTCGCACTCGCCACAGGAGTCCACGAAGCAGCCGACGCCGACGCGGTCGCCCACCTTGCGGCTGGTCACCTCGGAGCCGACCTCGGCCACGATGCCTGCGATCTCGTGCCCGGGAACGACGGGGTACGTGGTGCCACCCCACTCGTTACGGGCGGTGTGGATATCGGAGTGACAGATGCCGGCGAACTTGACGTCGATGAGGATGTCGTGCGGTCCGACAGCGCGTCGCTCGATCGTCGCCTTCTCGAGCGGGGCGTCAGGAGCGGTGGCCTGGTAAGCGGTAGCTGAAGTCATAAGTACATTGCTACCTACGCATCGGTGCAAGCGCAAGGCAGCTACCGCCTCGACCAGGCTATTCCTACTCTAAACGAGTCGTTCGCAACAGTAACGTCAGCTGTTCTTGGCGATGTTGCCGCCGAGCCACAGAACGTATGCGCCCAGACCGATCAGTCCGATCTTGCGAGTCTTGGGGTATGCGATCGCGGCACCGACCGCCAGTTCGGTGGCTCCGTTGCGACTGATCCAGGTCCGAGTGTCCTTGGGGAACGGAAGCTTGGTGATTCCCTCGAACGCCTCGGGCACCACGAAGTGGGCGGCGCCGGTGGCCGCCAACCCGATCCCGAATGCCTTGGGAACCACACTGTTCGACTTCGTGGACTTGCTCACTGACATGCTCCTGTGATCGAAGTGACTGCATTCGCAGACCGACAATAGCGGTCCGGTGACCGTCGCGGGGCAACCCGCCCGCGGCGGTGTCTACTTTGCGATTCGGCCGTTCTCGTAGCGGTAGAAACCGGCTCCGGCCTTCTTGCCCATGTGCCCGGATTCGACCATTCGCAGCAGCAGCGGCGGTGCTAGGAAGAGGGGTTCCTCGAACTCCGAGTACATCGAATCTGCAATGGCTTTGACCGTGTCGAGGCCGATCAGATCGGCGAGTGCGAGCGGCCCCATGGGGTGCGCCAGACCCAGCACCGTCGCCTTGTCGACGTCTTCCTTGGTGGCGAACCCGGATTCGACCATGCGAATCGCGGAGAGCAGATACGGCACGAGCAACGCGTTGACGACGAAGCCCGATCGATCTGCCGAGCGCACGACCTGTTTGCCGAGAACATCGCCCGCGAAGCGCTCGGCCCGGTCTGCCACTGCCGGTGACGTCAGGTCGGTGGTAACGAGCTCGACGAGTGGCAGTACCGGGACCGGGTTGAAGAAGTGCAGACCCACGACTCGGCCGGGTGCCGTCGTGGCGGCTCCCAGGCTCACGATGGGAATGGAGGAGGTGTTGGAGGCGATGACGGCATCTGGGTCGGTCACCACCGAGTCGAGTTCGGCGAAGATGTCGGTCTTGATCTTCTCGTCTTCGAGCACTGCTTCGACGACCAGTTGGCGGTCGCCGAAGTCGGCGAGGTCGGCGGTGAATCGCAGCCTGCATGCCGCTTGCTCACGCTCACGTTCGGTGATCTTGCCGCTGCTGACGCCGCGGTCCAGCGATTGCAGAATGCGGCTGCGACCGGCCGTCGCCAGTTCGCGGGTCTGTTCGTGGACCAACACGTCGACGTGCGCACGGGCGCAGACCTCCGCGATTCCTGCACCCATCTGCCCCGCTCCGACGATCCCCACCCTCTCGACCGTCACAGGAGGCTCCTAGTCATTGATGTTGCGGCACAACAGGTTGAAGTGAGATGCGGGTAACTCTTACCGGGTACGCCCAAAACCTTCGTCGTACAGAACAGGCGGCCCGCAACGAATGTTGCGGACCGCCTGACTAGTGCGCTGAAAATCCGGAGAGGCGGAACTGCTTAGTGGAACTGGCCTTCTTCGGTGGAGCCCTTCAGTGCTGCCGTCGAGGTGTTGGGGTCGACGGTGGTGGCAATGCGGTCGAAGTAGCCTGCACCGACCTCACGCTGGTGCTTGATGGCGGTGAAGCCGCGCTCTTCGGCAGCCTTGAACTCGCGCTCCTGCAGGTCGACGAACGCGGTCATGCCTTCGCGGGCGTAGCCGTGTGCCAGGTCGAACATGCCGTAGTTGAGCGAGTGGAAGCCTGCGAGGGTGATGAACTGGAACTTGAAGCCCATGGCACCGAGTTCCTTCTGGAACTTCGCGATGGTCGCGTCGTCCAGGTGCGCCTTCCAGTTGAACGAAGGCGAGCAGTTGTAGGCGAGCAGCTGGTCCGGGAACTCGCTGCGAACCGACTCGGAGAACTTCTTGGCGACCTCGAGATCCGGCACGCCGGTCTCCATCCAGATGAGGTCGGCGTACGGGGCGTAGGCCTTCGCACGGGCGATGCAGGGCTCGATGCCGTTCTTGACGCCGAAGAATCCTTCTGCGGTGCGGGTTCCGTCGAGGAATTCACGGTCACGCTCGTCGACGTCGGAGGTGATCAGCGTGGCTGCCTCGGCGTCGGTGCGGGCGATGATGACCGACGGGACGTCGGCGACGTCGGACGCGAGGCGTGCCGAGGTCAGGGTGCGGATATGCTGCTGGGTGGGGATGAGCACCTTGCCGCCGAGGTGGCCGCACTTCTTCTCCGATGCGAGCTGGTCCTCCCAGTGCACGCCTGCGGCGCCGGCCACGATCATGGCCTTCTGCAGCTCGTAGGCGTTCAGTGCGCCACCGAAGCCGGCTTCGGCGTCGGCGACGATCGGTGCGACCCAGTTCTTGACGGAGGTATCGCCCTCGATCTTGGCGATCTCGTCGGCGCGCAGGAGTGCGTTGTTGATGCGACGGACGACGGACGGCACCGAGTTGGCCGGGTAGAGGCTCTGGTCCGGGTAGGTGTGACCCGAGAGGTTGGCGTCGCCTGCGACCTGCCAGCCGGAGAGGTAGATCGCCTGGAGGCCGGCGCGAATCTGCTGCACGGCCTGGTTGCCGGTGAGGGCACCGAGCGAGTTGATGTAGTCCTCGTTGTTGACGAGGTCCCACAGGATCTCGCTGCCGCGGCGAGCGAGGGTCGCTTCTTCGACGACGGTGCCCTGGAGGTCGGAGACCTGCTGTGCGGTGAAGTTACGGGTGACGCCCTTCCAGCGGGGGTTGGTGTCCCAATCCTGCTGGATCTCGGCGGTGGTCTTCGGGGTGCCGGTGGTCGACATCTTCAGCTCCAGTCTCTTCTGCTTCTCGGCCTGCCTCGAGACGAATCTTCACATCGTTGCCAGGCCCTTCTGGTGTACTCCAGAACAATGGCACACCCGAAAACATGCGTCTACCAGTTGTTAGTGCCAATCTTGGCTAGCTTTACGGGCGTCGTTGCTAATGTTGCAAATTTTCGGTCGACACAAACCTCTCCGATCGGACAGCGTGGTTACTCGCCAGTAGCGATGAATCCCCAGTTGATGAACGGAATGAACAAAATTCTTTACCGGACGCTTGTACGGTTTGACGGGGGCGTCTGAATCGAGTCAGAAACCGAGCACCCTGTGATCGACATCACAGTACTCCGATCTCACGATGTGAACATGGCACGGGTTGCTCCCCTCGACACCACTTTCGCGGGGATCCCCCGACCGACCCCACCGAGTGGAGCAGAAGTTGCACTCATCCACAGGCTGACACCTGTCCACAGGGCTTTCGATTTCCCCAGGTCGAGCATCGAAGACCACCCACGCCATCGCCGACGCTGCACCCATGACAGCCGACTCCACTCCCGCCCGACCCGGTCATTCCGAAGGCTCCACTCCCGCCCAACCCGGTCATTCCGCAGGCTCCACTCCCGGCCCCTCCACATTCCGACAGCTCGTCTCCTCCGGACTCCATCCCAGCACCGTCTCGCGACGCTTCACCCGCGTTCTGCCGACGGTCCATATGCGCGGGGAGCCGTCGACGATGGATCGGTGTCGGGCCATCGCCCTGTGGCGACCCGATGCCGTACTCAGTCACCGTTCGGCCGCATACCTACGCGGCTGGACGACCGAGCCGTCCACTCTCGATGCAACCGTCCCCCGCTCGGCCCGGTTGCGACCACCGCCATGGCTCCGACTGCACCGTCGCGCACTCGATTCCCGGCTCGTCGACGAGGTCGAGTCACTGCCTTGCACCACTCCTGCGCAGACGATGCTCGATTGCCTGGCGGTACTCCCTCGCGAAGAGGCCGAGTTGCTGATCGACGAGCGTCTGAAGTTCGGACTCGACCCTGCGTCGCTCATCTGCCTACTCGAGCGATTCCCGGGTCGACGCGGCAACGCAGAGTTGGCCCGTCAGGTCCGGTTGGCAGTGACGAGGTTCGCCTCGGAACCGGAGCGGGCCCTCGGCCGGGCATTGCATCGGATCGGCCTGTATCTGGAGATGAATGCGACAGTCGGCTCGTTCGTCTGCGACCTCGTCGACCGTCGCAGCCGAACGATCATCGAGGTGGACGGACGCGAATTCCACAGTGCAGCAGAGGTGTTCAGCAAGGATCGACGTAGACAGAACGCCCTGGTACTGGGTGGCTGGTTGGTGCTGCGCTACTCGGCGTTCGATGTGCTTGCCGCGCCGGATGTGGTGGCTGCCGAAATCGCGTCGGTTGTCAGGCGGCGTCGGGAATCGCGGCGATGAGAGCACACAATGCTCCACTCGCCGGTCCGCACGAGGGATTTACCGGATCCACCGCGCCGAGTGGAGCACCCATTGCATCAGGCGCCGCGATGAACCCACAGAGCAGAAAATGCTCCACTCCCGGACCCGCGTATGACATTTTTCGCACGCGGCCCCGGGAGTGGCGCACCGGTTGCCGAGATCAGATGCGAACGCCGGTTCGGTCGTCGCTGTGTGCAATCACCTGCGACGTGATCGGCGTCCGACGCGAGGCCAGCACACCGAGGCCGCCCATCGCGGCGATGACGAGTCCTCCGACGATCGCGAACAGGTCGGCGGCGAGCAATCCGGACGGGAACACCATCAGCGCGGGCGAGACAGCAAGCAGCAACCCGAGGCCGACGTGGGTCCAATGACTCTGTCTCGACGAGGATCCGATGGCCCAGAGTGCAGACGACGCCGCAAGGATGCCGAGCACGAGGATGGCACCGGTGACTTCCTGGTCTCCCTGGACGGGAAGCCAGACGGTCGATGCGACGAGCACGGCTCCGGTGACGAAGACGACGACGTCCCTGACGATTTCCGATGTGCGTTGTTGATTGGACATGACCGCTCCTCGTGGTGCGTGGTGAATAGCTTGTACACCGGTATACGCCCTTACTTCGGCTAATGTTCCCGTTGGCTGTCGAATTGTGACCCAGTAGCCGATTGCGAACGGTGTTAACCCGATTCTTCGCAGGCGTAGCCTGGCGATATGTCGAAAACCTTCGTCGGCGTGCGGCTTCGGCAGCTCCGCAGCGAACGCAGCATGAGCCAGGTGTCACTGGCGCAGAAGCTCGGGATCTCCGCCAGTTATCTCAACCAGATCGAGCACGACGTGCGTCCACTGACGGTGCCGGTGTTGCTGCGGATCTCCGAGGTGTTCGGCGTCGACACGTCGTTCTTCTCCTCCGAGGACGACACCAGGCTGGTTGCCGAACTCCGCGAGGTGGCGCTCGATCAGGACATGGGGATCGATGCCGATGCCCACGAGATCGCGCAGATGGTCAGCTCTCACCCGCAGTTGGCACGGGCCATGGTCAACATGCACCGCCGATACCGCAATACGACGGCTCAGCTGTTGGCCGCTACCGAGGAGCGGTTCTCCGACGGCAGTGGCAGTGGTTCGATCAGCAAGCCGCACGAGGAAGTGCGTGACTACTTCTATCAGCGACAGAACTATCTGCACGAATTGGACACTGCGGCAGAGGCTCTGACCTCGAGAATCCGGTTCCATCGCGCCGACGTCGGTGGCGAGATCGCCAAGCGGCTGCGGACGGTTCACGACGTGCAGATCGTCAATCGCATCGACCTCGGCGAGAACGTGCTGCATCGGTTCGATCCGCAGACGCGAGTGCTGGAGATCTCACCGCATCTGTCCGGCGGGCAGAAGGTGTTCAGGTACGCCGCCGAACTCGCCTATCTCGAATGCGGGGATCTGCTGAAGAAGATGGCCGACGAGGGCAACTTCACCAGTGAGTCGTCGAAGAAGTTGGCGGTGCTCGGTTTCGCGAACTACTTCGCGGCCGCGACGGTGTTGCCGTACCACCAGTTCCACGACGTCGCCGAGGATTTCCGGTACGACATCGAGCGGCTCTCGGCCTTCTTCTCGGTCAGCTACGAGACCATCTGCCATCGCCTGTCCACCTTGCAGAGACCCGAGCTGCGGGGTGTTCCGTTCTCGTTCGTGCGCGTCGATCGCGCCGGGAACATGTCGAAGCGCCAGTCCGCCACGGGCTTTCACTTCTCGTCCAGTGGTGGCACGTGCCCGCTGTGGAACGTGTACGAGACCTTCGCCTATCCGGGCAAGATCATGACGCAGATCGCCGAGATGCCCGACGGCCGCAGTTACCTGTGGATCGCACGCACCGTGGAGCGACGTGCCGCGCGATACGGACAGCCCGGCAAGACCTTCGCCATCGGCCTCGGATGCGAACTGCGCCACGCCGGACGGCTGGTGTACGCCGACGGTCTGGACGTACAGGGCTCGGCGGCGGCGACACCGATCGGAGCGGGCTGCCGGGTGTGCGAGCGTTCCAACTGCCCGCAACGCGCGTTCCCGCCACTGGGTAAGGACCTCGACATCGACGAGCACCGAAGTTCGGTGTCGCCGTATCTCGTTCGCTGAGAAGAAAGGAAGACTGCAATGACACGCATCGGCGTTGTACTGCGACCCGAACTTGCGCCGGAGGATCTCGTCGACGCGGCTCGTGCGGCCGACCGCGCAGGCGTCGACGAGGTGTGGTTGTGGGAGGACTGCTTCTACTCCGGTGGATTGTCGGCTGCTGCACTGGTTCTCGCGAACACCGAACACGTGAGCGCCGGCATCGGGGTGCTACCGACTCCGATGCGGAACGTGGCAGCCACAGCCATGGAGATCGCTACCGTGGCCCGTGTCCATCCGGGGCGGCTCCGCGTGGGGCTCGGACACGGAGTTCAATCGTGGATGGGGCAGATCGGGGCGCGAGTGCAGTCGCCTCTGACGTTGCTGACCGAACAGATGACAGCGCTCACCGCACTGTTGGCGGGCGAGAGCGTCAGCGTCCAGGGGCGGTACGTCTCGCTCGACAATGTGCAGCTGAATTGGCCTCCGCTGCAACCGCCGCCGCTGCTCGTCGGTGCGACGGGGCCGAAGACTCTGGCCCTGAGCGGACGCACCGGTGTGGGAACCATCCTCACGAGCGAGACGTCACCGGATCAGGTGCGAGCGGCCATCGAGCACATCGATGGTGGGCCGGGCCACGAGATCGTCGTCTACATTGCCGCCGCGACCGATTCCGATGCCGCGCTGAGCAACCTGCAACGCTGGATCGATGCCGGTGCCACCACTGTCGTACTCGAACCCCCTGCGGACCGAGCGGATCCGACCACGTTGTTCACCCACGCCGCGGCATTGACGGCACAGGTCAGCTCGCCGTGAATCCCCTGGCACGATCTTTGTCCTCGGTCGTCCACAGTGTGGTCGTCACCTCGGCCCGCACCAATGGAATCACTTCTTCGGCGAACTGTCGTAACGTGTCCTTCTGACGCTCGAAGTCCAGTACGTGGTTGATCGAAACCGATTGCAGATCATGGCCGTACGCGTCGTGGTAGTCGAGTATCTTCGCCGCGACGCGTTCGGACGAGCCCACCAGTGCGGGCCCCCGCGCTACCGCGTCGTCGATGGTCCGAAAGCTCGTCACCTTGCCCTTGGCCGCCGGATCGTGTTTGCGCTTGTCCTGCTGCGCGACGATGCCCTCGTAGATCGGCCGATACTCGGCAACGGCAGCCTCGGTCGTCGTACCGAGGAACAACCCCCCGGAGCCAGCACCCACGTACGCCTTGTCCGGGTCATGACCGTGATTGCGATACTGCTCGCGGTAGCGGTCGATGAGTTCCTTGTAGTTCTCCCTCGGCTGCAGTGCGTTGGCTGTCACGATGGGGTCTCCCCACTCGGCCGCCAGATCGACCGCTTCGATCGACGTGGCCGAACCGTGCCAGATTCGAAACGGCCCGTCGAAGGGCCTGGGCAGTGTGGTGGCGTCGGACAACGGATGTCGGTGGCGCCCGGTCCAATCCACGTGCTCCTCACGGATCAGCCTGCGGAGCAGTTCGTAGTTCTCGGTGAGGTACTCGTACTGGCGCGCGATGTCGAGTCCGAACAGTGGGTACTGCAGTACTTCGTTGCCTTTGCCGATGACGACTTCGAGGCGGCCTCGACTCAGTTGATCGACGGTGCCGAGGTCTTCGGCGACGCGAATCGGATCCAACACCGACAGGAGGTGACGCCGGTGGACAACAGAATGCGATGCGTCGCCTGGGCGAGCGCGCCGAGAAGCACCGTGGGAGCGGACGATAGCACGTCTCCCGCGTGCCGTTCTCCGACAGAGAACGAGTCGATGCCCAGTTCTTCTGCAAGAACGGCGAGTTCGATCAACCGGTCGAATCGGTCGGCCGGGTGCACGACTGCACCGGTGACCGGGTGCGGAGGGTTGAAGACGATGTCGAGAACCTGAAAGCGCATAGTTCTACCGGGACTTCCAGCCGAGGGACTCGAACGATTGCCTGAGCGTCACACGCGAACCGATCGCCTCACCGCTGCGCAGGCGCGACAGTACCGACGAGATCCAGGATGACGTACGTCCCTGTGTCACATAGTATTCCGATAATCGTTGCTCGTAGACAGGCACCGCAGCGTCGGCCACCACGGCGTCGTAGTTTTCGTGGTGTAGCACCGAGGAGATGGGCAATCGCGGCTTCACCCCGGCCGTATCCTCGCCCGCTCGGCCCAGCGCCAAGCCCACCACCGGAACCGATTGTTCGGCCAGTGCCAGCTCGGCAGCAATCTCGTCGGGTGCGTTGCGCACCGCCCCGACATACACCGTCCCCCATCCCAGCGACTCCGCAGCGACGACGGCGTTCTGCGCGGCCAACGCTGCATCGATGGCACCGAGAATCGTACTGTCGAAGTAGTCGGCACCGCCGAGTTCGGCGTCGTGCGCTGCGGCGAGCCGTCGGGCCCGCCCGAGATCGGCCACGAACACCAGGAACACCGCAGCCTCGGCGATGAACGCCTGGTTGCCGGCCAGCGCCGCCAGGCGCTTCTTGCGCGCCGGGTCTCGTACCGCGATCACGCTCCAGGCCTGCAGGTTCGATGACGTCGGCGCGGATTGGGCTGCGGCGACGATGGTCTCGATCGTCTCGGTGTCGATCGGATCGTCTGTGAACGTCCGCACCGAGTGATGCGACAGCAGAACGTCGATCGTCTCGTTCGTGTACGCCAATGCCGTCAGAGCAGGATCGCGGTAGCGCTGCTGAACCCACGAGGCCGAAAGGGAGGTCACGTGTCCCACGCTCCTCCGAAGGACGCCGACGCGCCACAGTTGCGCTCGCCGTGATTCGAAGGCTAGGGCTTTCGGTGCCGATGCTGCCGGAGGTAGCGTCCCGCGTCGGCGAACGCGCGTGCTCGACGCGTCAGTGTGGGTGGGGCGGGCTTCTCACCTCGCCACAGGCGGTACAGGGTGCTCATGCTCAGGATGAGTCGTTCCGGTGAGTCCCAGTGTGAGTACTGCCCGAATTCAGGAGATTTCAGCAGGTTGAGGGCGGCTTCGGTTGGACCGAGCCCGGCGTCGAAGCAGCTGCGTCCGGCCTCGGATACCCAGGTCCAATAGTTGTGGAGCGCCCGGATCTCGCCGGTGCCGCACAGGGGTCCGTGGCCGGGAACGTAGACGTCGGCATCGAGTTCGAGAAGGTGGTCGAGCGCGTCGATCCAGTTCTGCAGAGGTCCGTGCCAGAGCACCGGGGTGGCGTCGATGAAGAGCAGGTCGCCGGCGAACACGACTCCGACGTCGGGGAGATGGGCGATGAGGTCGCCTTCGGTGTGTGCTGGGCCCAGGTACCGCAGGTGGACCGGTCGCCCCGCCACGTCGATGGTCTCGGTGGTGTCGAAGGTGTGGTCGGGCAGTCTCGGCAGACTCGTGGGGAAGGTGGCGTCGCCGCGGACTCGGTCCATGTAGGAGCCCATTGCCCCGACCGGTCCCGGCACCCAACCGATCTTCGCGCCGACAGATGCGAACGCGTCCACCCCTTTCGGCGGTGTTTCCTCTTTCATCGCGTGCAGCGACGCGGTACTGGTGGTGATGCGGGCGGTGGCAGGGACGGTGTCGTTTCCCCACCAGTGATCGCCGTCGGAGTGGGTGTTGAGTACCTCGGTGATCGGTGCGTCGGCGACCAGTTCGGCGGTGTCGGCGACGACTCGCTGCGCCCAGTTCACATCCCAGGCGGTGTCGATCAGCATCGACGCGGAACCCGGTGCCACGATCAGTCCGGTGTTGGTCTGTCCCCAGCTGCCGGGCGGCCGCATGAATGCCCAGGTGTCGTCGGCAATCTGTCGATACCCCACCTCTGTGTCTGCCACCGCCACAGGCTAGCCGGTGAGCAGCTCCTGCGGGCTCGAGTTGGACCGACATTCGGTCCTGATCGATGCGGGGGAGTTGGACATCTTGTCGGGTGGCGAAGTCTCGTCCGTAGGTGCAGGCTTTGCAGAACCGAAACAGTCGACGCTAGGGGTTCAGTGATGACGGTGCCTGTCCTGCAGAACTACATCGACGGGGCGTTCGTGACGCCGTCGGGCACCGAGATGCTCGATGTGGCGAATCCGGTGGACGAGTCGATCGTCGCCCACTCCCCCATCTCCGACGCCGCCGATGTCGATGCCGCGATGTCGGCCGCTGCCAGAGCATTCGAGACCTGGGGCAAGACGACGCCGACCGAACGGCAGAAGGTGCTGTTGAAGCTCGCCGACGCCATCGAGGCGCACAGCGACGAGATCGTCGAGGCGCAGAGCCGCAACACCGGTCAGCCCAAGGCCACCATCGCGGCCGAGGAAGTCACTGTCGGTGCCGATCAGATCCGATTCTTCGCAGGCGCGGCACGGATGCTCGAGGGCAAATCTGCGGGCGAGTACATGGACGGCTTCACCTCGTACGTGCGCCGCGAACCGATCGGCGTCGTCGGGCAGGTGACCCCGTGGAACTACCCGTTCATGATGGCGATCTGGAAGATCGGTCCTGCACTGGCCGCGGGAAACACCATCGTGCTCAAGCCGAGTGACACCACCCCCGAGAGCACGCTGGTGCTCGCGAAGCTCTCGAAGGGCATCGTGCCCGACGGGGTGTTCAACGTCGTGCTCGGGAACGGCGGCACCGGTGCGGCGATCGTGGAACACAAGACTCCCGGCCTGGTCTCGATCACCGGATCCGTTCGCGCCGGCATCGCTGTTGCCGTGGCCGCCGCCAAGCAACTCAAGCGGGCGCACCTCGAACTCGGCGGCAAGGCACCGGCAATCGTGTTCGACGACGTCGACATCGCCAAAGCCGCCGACGGTATCGCCGAGGCCGCGTTCTTCAACGCCGGCCAGGACTGCACCGCTGTCACCCGCGTCCTGGTCCACGAGTCGGCGCACGACGGACTCGTCGATGCCCTTGTCGCCAAGGCGAAGACGCTGAAAGTCGGCCTGCCCGACGACCCCGATACCTTCCTCGGGCCACTGAACAACGTCAACCACTTCGGTCAGGTGAGCGCCAAGGTCGCGGGTATCGGCGAACACGCCACCATCGTCACCGGTGGCAAGCGCATCGGCGATACGGGCTTCTTCTTCGAGCCGACCATCATCACGGGCGTGCGGCAGTCCGATCCCATCGTGCAGGAGGAGACCTTCGGCCCGGTGCTCACGGTACAGAAATTCGGCGACGAGGCGGAGGCGATCGCGCTGGCCAACGACGTCGACTTCGGTCTCGCGTCGAGCGTCTGGACTTCCGATCACGCACGCACACTGCGTATCTCGGCAGCTCTGGACTTCGGAGCCGTATGGGTCAACTGCCACATCCCGTTGGTGGCCGAAATGCCGCACGGAGGATTCAAGTACTCCGGCTACGGCAAGGATCTCTCGGCCTACGGGGTCGAGGACTACACCCGCATCAAGCACGTCATGAGCTCGACGGAGACTCTTCGATGACCTTTCACCCCCTCGATCCCCTGTCCAGCGACGAATTCGCCACCGTGGCCGAGGTTCTCGGTCGCGACCACGGAGTCGGCGACGGCTGGCGTTACGCCTCGATCGAGATGATCGAACCGGCCAAGTCCGAGATCGCCGCATTCGACGCGGACGGTACCGTGCCTGCGCGTCGAGCAGTCTCGGTGGTGTTGAACCGCAACGAGAACACGACGTTCAAGGCCGTGGTGTCACTCGACGATCGCACCACCGAATCGTGGACGCACATTCCGGATGTGCAGCCCAACTTCACCGTCGACGAGTGGGAGGAGGCCGACGCGGCCCTGCGTGCCCACCCCGATGTGATTGCCGCCCTTGCCGATCGCGGTATCACCGATCTGGATCTGGTGTTCATGGACACCTGGACCTACGGCGAGGCAGTGACGCCCGAGAAGTACAAGGGTCGACGCCTGGGCTGGTCCGACACGTGGGTCAAGGCCTCGGAGGGTGCCAATCCCTATGCCGGGCCGGTCGGCGGTTTCCACTGCGTCATCGACGTGAACACGATGGAACTGCTCGAGATCGAGGACACGTATCGCGTCGAGCGACCGGAGATCATGGGTGAGTACGTGCCCCGCCACATCCCGGAGCGAATCAGGAACGCGAGCACACGCCCACCCTTGAAGCCCCTCGAGATCACTCAAACGGACGGGCCGTCGTTCGAGCTCGACGGCAACAAGCTGACGTGGCAGAACTGGTCGCTTCGCGTGGGGTTCAACTATCGCGAGGGCATGACGCTGCATGCCGTCACCTACAACGACAACGGAAACGTGCGGTCCGTTGCCAATCGAATGTCGTTCGCGGAGATGGTCGTTCCGTATCGCGATCACACCGAGGACCACTACCGACGCACCGCGTTCGACATCGGCGAATGGGGCCTGGGCTTCATGACCACCTCGCTCGAGCTCGGCTGCGATTGCCTCGGCGAGATCCGGTACCTCGATGCAGTGCTGCACAACAGCAAGGGTGAGCCGTACACGATCACCAACGCGATCTGCATTCACGAGGAAGACAACGCCGTGCTGTGGAAGCACGTCGATCACGACGCCGGAGCCGAGGTGCGACGGATGCGTCGGCTCACGGTCAGCTTCCATGCAACGGTTGCCAACTACGAGTACCTCGTCTACTGGCGGTTCTATCAGGACGGCAACATCGAGTGCGAGGTCCGCGCGACGGGCATCATGGTCGTCACCCACTTCGACGAGGGCGGCACCCATCCGTCCGGAACGCTGGTCGACAACCGCACGTATGCGCCCTACCACCAGCACTTCCTGGTCGCCCGGCTGGATCTGGACATCGACGGCACCGAGAACACCGTGTATTCCAGTGAAACCCAAAGTGTTCCGATGGGACCGGACAACCCTTACGGTCTCGCGCTGACTCAGGTCAACACTCCGCTGACCACCGAGTCCGAAGGCAAGCAGGATTACGACTGGAACACCCAGAAGGCGTGGAAAGTCGTCAACGACAACGTCACCAACGGCCTCGGCACCCGGCCCGCCTACAAGTTGGTTCCGGGAGCGGCCATCCCGTCGATGTTCGATCCCGCATCGCCGATCTTCCAGCGCGCCCAGGTGATCGGTCACACCGTCTGGGTCACCCCCAACTCACCCGACGAGCGTTGGCCCAGCGGCGAGTTCGTGAACCAGAGCGGCATCGACCACGGGCTACCGGAGTGGACCGAGAAGGATCGCAGCATCGAGAACACCGACGTCGTCGTCTGGTACACCTTCGGCATCCACCACATCACGCGACCGGAGGACTGGCCGGTGATGCCCGCGGACACGGTCTCGTTCTGGCTCAAGCCGTTCGGGTTCTTCGATCGAAATCCATCGCTCGACGTCACACCGTCGGAACCGAAGTCGTGCCACACCGATCCCGGTAGCACCTGCCATTAGCTCGCCCAACCTCAGGGAAGGTCCGCCCATGCGTCTGATCGTGGGGTACCAGGCAACACCGAGTGGAGCAGACGGAATCGCTCTGGGGGCAACGCTCGCGCGTTCGCTGCAGGCATCGCTGGACATCTGCCTGGTCTTGCCCCAGGAGCGGCCGGTGCCGTCCAAGGCACCGGTCGAGGCCGGATACGACGACATACTGATCGATCGGGCCACCGGCTGGCTCGACGAGGCACTGACCCTGGTACCCGAGGACGTACAGGCACGCGCGCACCTGTTGTTCGACGAGTCCTTCGCGCAGGGCCTGCTCGACTGTGTGGACGAGTGTGACGCCTACATGATCGTGGTCGGTGCGGCCGGTGACGGTCTGCTCGGACGCCATTCGATCGGCACCGTCACCAGCGATCTTCTGCATGTGTCGCATGTGCCGCTCGCGCTGGCTCCGCGGGGGTATCGGCACTCGCCGCCGCAGCGCATCCGGGAGATCACCTGTGCAATCGGAAATCGGCCGGGGGCAGCCGAACTCGTGCGGGCAGCCACCGACCTGTCCGTCACCGCCGAGTTGCCGCTGCGGCTGCTCTCCCTCGTGTCCGCAGAAGAGCAATCGGCACGGGGTCCGGACGGTCTCGCCAAGGCCGAGGAGGTGCTGCGGACCGTGCAAGCGGAACTGCCCGCCGGATCGGACGTGCAGTTGACGGTGGCGGAGGGCTCCGGCATCGAGAAGGCCGCTTCTTCGCTCGACTGGCACGACGGCGACGTGTTGATGGTGGGGTCGTCTCGACTCGCCCAGCCTCACCGCCTCTTCCTGGGATCGGTTGCCGCCAAGATGCTTCGGGTCGTTCCCGTTCCGATGATCGTTGTTCCGAGAGAGGCCGACGATGAATGAGCACAAGGTAGTCGACGTCGAGTCCAAGGGCCTGTCCGCCGGCCAGCTCGGGTTGCTCGCCAGTGTGGTGCTGGGCATCTCGACCATCGCACCCGCTTACGCACTCACTGCGTCGCTCGGGCCGACGGTCACCGAAGTCGGAGTACATCTGCCCGCGATCTTCATCGTCGGCTTCATCCCGATGTTGCTGGTGGCCTTGGGCTACCGAGAGCTCAACGCTGCGGAGCCCGACAGCGGCACGTCGTTCACGTGGGCGTCGAAGGCCTTCGGCCCGTACGTCGGATGGATGGGCGGCTGGGGCCTGATCGCGGCCACCATCATCGTGCTCTCGAACCTGGCCGGAGTGGCCGTCGACTTCTTCTATCTCTTTCTCGCCCAGGTCACCAGCAACGACTCCTTGGCCGACCTGACCGGCAACAAGCTCGTCAACATCGTCACGTGCCTGGTGTTCATGGCGTTGGCGGCGTGGCTCTGCTACCGCGGCATGCAGGAGACCAAGCGCGTGCAGTACACGATGCTCGGCTTCCAGCTGCTGGTGATGGCGTGGTTCATCGTTGCCGCGTTCGTCAAGGTCGGTTCCGGCGATGGGGCCGAGGACATCTCGTTCAGCCTGGACTGGTTCGACCCGTTCGGGATCCCGAGCTTCTCCGCCTTCACTGCCGGACTGTCGCTGTCGATATTCATGTACTGGGGTTGGGACGTCTGCCTGACGGTCAACGAGGAGACCTCGGGCAGCGCAAAGATTCCCGGGCGTGCAGCGCTGGTCACGGTGTTCTTCATCATCGTGCTGTACTTGCTCACCGCAGTGGCAACCCTGCTCTTCGCCGGCACCGGTGACACCGGAAACGGACTGCAGAATCCCGACACCACCGACAACGTGTTCGCCGCCCTCGCCGGGCCGGTGATGGGCCCCTTCGCGATCCTGCTGTCCCTGGCCGTGTTGAGCAGCTCCGCCAGTTCGCTGCAGGCCACGTTCATCTCACCGGCGCGTACTCTGCTCGCGATGGGTCACTACCAGGCCCTACCGAAGCGGTTCGCCTCCATCACACCGAGATTCAGCACTCCGGGCTTCGCGACGCTCGTGGCAGGCGGGGCGTCCGCCGGCTTCTACGCCGTGATGCGGGTGGTGAGCGACAACGTTCTCACCGACACCATTGCCGCTCTGGGACTGATGATCTGCTTCTACTACGGCATCACGGCATTCGCCTGTGTCTGGTACTTCCGCGAGGAGCTGTTCACCAGCACCCGCAACTTCTTCTTCAAGTTCCTGGCCCCGCTACTCGGTGGCGTCGGGATGGCCGTGGTGTTCGTGCAGACCTCGGTCGACGCCTGGGACCCCGAATTCGGCAGCGGCTCATCGCTTTTCGGCATCGGGATGGTGTTCCTCATCGGCGTGGGCATCATCATTCTCGGCATCGTCGTCATGGCAGTGGTGGCACTGCGCAAGCCGGAGTTCTTCAAGGGCAACATTCTCCGCCGCGACACTCCGTCACTGATCGTCGAGGACTGACGACCCACCCGGACTTCGTCGGCGCCCGGGGCCACGATGTCGCTTCCGGCGATCAGCCGTCGAGCATGTTCGCGGGTGCCGGATCGAATCCGGCCAACAGCGCGCGGAGTCCGTACTCGAAGGCCTCGTCGGAGCGGGAGGACTTGGAGGACGCGGTGTCGAGGGCTGCGCGCAGTGCGTGACCGACTTCGACACTCGGTCGCCACGGGGCCTCCGGTGCCGCCAGGTCGAGAGCCGAGCCGAGGACGAAGCTGTCGAGAACAGTGATGATGTTCAGCACGTCGGCGGGTCCGAATTCCGCCGCTGTGAGGGCATCTGCCAGCGCGTTGTACATGCCGAAGGCGTGAGCACTGTTGACGGCATGCTCGGTGAGCAACGGGATCAGACGTGGATAGCGGGCGTAGCTGTCGCGGTACGCGCGGGCGATCTGCGCGACGGTCTCACGCCAATCGAGCCCGTGTCCGGGTAGCGCGACCTCGGACATCGCGCGTTCGCGCAACAACTCGACTATCTCTTCGCGCCCCGACACATGGTTGTACAGCGACGACGGGCTGACGCCGAGTTTCTTGGCGAGGAGCGGGATGGTGAAGCCACCGGTATCGGCCACCAGCGCGAGGGCTGCAGTGGTGATTCGTTCGGTGTCCAACAGTGACACGGACGGTCTCCCCACGGTGCGCACCCTTCTTCCTCTTGCGGTTCCGATCGCAGTCGACAATACTTAACGAATCACATTCGTTTTATCGGAGGTCCCATGCTGACGATCACCGCACTCACCGCGCCCGAGGCCCTGACCCGCACCACCCCGACCGATCGGGCACCGCTCCGTGTCGGGTTGGTTCAGCATCGCTGGAACCCCGATGCCGCGGCGTTGAAAGCCGAATTGCTCGAGGCCATCTCCGCCGCCGCGAACCTCGGGGCGAAGGTCGTCTTCCTGCCCGAGATCACCCTGCTGCGCTACCCTGCCGACACCCGCGCCGGAGCCGACCCGGGCAAAGAAGCCGAGGATCTGCTGACCGGGCCCACGTTCACACTCGCTGCCGAGGCCGCAGCCGCGAACGGCATCGTGGTCCATGCTTCGCTGTACGAGAAGTCCGAAGCAGCGGACGGATTGGGCTTCAATTCCGCCATCATGGTCTCCCCGACGGGCGAACTGCTGGCGCGAACCAGAAAGCTGCACATCCCCATCTCGGCCGGGTACTACGAGGACACCTACTTCCGGGCCGGCCCGGCCGAGGACCCGTATCCCGTGTACTCCCCGGCGGAACTCGGCGGTGCCAGAGTGGGCCTGCCCACCTGCTGGGACGAGTGGTTCCCCGAGGTCGCGCGCAGTTACGCACTCGGCGGCGCGGAGATTCTCGCGTATCCGACGGCCATCGGGTCCGAGCCCTCGTTCCCGGCCTTCGACACCCAACCGCTGTGGCAACACGTCATCGTCGGCCACGGCATCTCGAACGGCCTGTTCATGGTGGTACCCAACCGCTGCGGCGACGAAGGCGAGATCACCTTCTACGGTTCGTCGTTCATCTCCGATCCCTACGGCCGCATCCTGGTTCAGGCACCCCGCGACGAATCGGCCGTCCTCGTCGCGGATCTCGACCTCGATCAGCGTCGAGAATGGTTGGAGCTGTTCCCCTTCCTCCTGACACGCAGACCCGACACGTACGGCCGCCTCACCGAGCCGGTGAACGCCGACGCACCGTACGGTGACGGACACGCCGCGACGCCGGTAATCAAATGAACACCGCCGCAACGACGTTCACGATGCCGTCGGAGACCGCGCCGCAGGACAAGGTGTGGATGGCGTTCCCCTGCGAGGGATACTCACTCGGCGACGACCCGGAGGCCAAGCACGAGGCCCGCTCGACGTGGGCTGCCGTCGCCCACGCTGTTGCCGAATTCGAGCCGGTGACCGTCGTCGTCGATCCGGCCGAACGCGCCGTCGCATCGACGTACCTCTCGCGTGACATCGACATCGTCGAAGCACCGTTGAACGACGCCTGGATGCGCGATATCGGTCCGACATTCGTTCATGCACAGGACGGTTCGGTCGCCGCCGTCGACTGGGTCTTCAACGGCTGGGGTTCACAGGACTGGGCGCAGTGGGACAAGGACAGCCGTATCGGCGAGTTCGTGGCGAATCAGGCTGCAGTACAGCGAATCACGTCGCCGATGGTCAACGAGGGCGGCGGCATCGCGGTCGACGGCGTTGGCACGGTGCTGGTGACCGAAACCGTGCAACTCGATCCGGGCCGCAACCCCGGACTGTCGAAAGCCGACGTCGAAGCGGAACTCGCACGAACCATCGGAGCGCGGCACGTCATCTGGCTGCCACGCGGACTGACGCGCGATTCCATGCGTTTCGGTACACGCGGGCATGTCGACATCGTCGCGGCCGTTCCGTCGCCGGGAACGGTGCTGGTGCATCGGCAACACGACAGGGCTCACCCCGACTACGAGGTCAGTTCACTGATCGTCGACGCTTTGCGTGCCACCCACGACGGCTCGGGTGAGGATTGGAACATCGTGGAGGTGCCGGCTCCGCGGACACTGCGTGATGCCGACGGCTTCGTCGACTACAGCTACATCAATCATCTGGTGGTCAACGGCGGCGTGATCGCCTGCAGTTACGACGACCCGTCCGACGCCGACGCGGCAGCGATCCTGCGCGAGGCGTACCCGGGCCGGGACGTGGTGACCGTGGACGCGAGGCCACTGTTCGAGCGAGGCGGTGGGATCCACTGCATCACCCAACACCAGCCTTCGGCGAGGAATCTCGGCTGACAGTCGGGTCCTACGAGCTGCGACGAACCTCGAGCTGCTCGCCGACGGTGACGGTGTGCGCTTCGGTCACGCAATCCAGGCGTCCGTCGAGACGCAGGGAGACGTTGTATTCACCCTGCTTGAGGTTGAACGTGGTGATGGTGATGCCGGTGGCGTTCTCGCCCACGATCACGCGCTGGCTCAGCGACAGCATCCCGTTGTGAAGAACTTCGCACATCTGACCCGGCAGAACGTTCTCGACGTGAACGGTGATGGCCTTCGGTCCACCGACAACCTCGATGGTGGGCTCCGGCGTGCTCGATCCGACGAGTCTGAGGTAACTCTTGTCTCTGCGCACGGCCTCGACTTCCCTGTTTGTGTACTCCACCCTGAGGTGAACGCCCGACGTGGTCTCAACGGTAGTTCGTGGCGCGGTTGAAGACGGATTGGTTTCACACGCCGTCATCGGCCTCGCCCCGAGCCTCTCTTTACATCGAGGGCCGAACCGTCCGCGTTACGAACCCGCCTCCGACCAGCCCACCCACAGCCGCGCACATCCAGGGAATCTCGATGTCACCGGTCAGAACATACCCCCCGGACCGCGGATCTGCGAGCGGACTGATCGAACCGATATCTTTACGTATCTTTGCACCCTGTAATCCGCGTACGCGCCGTCCGGCTAGTGAGGTCTGTCCGTTTCCTCGAAGCCGAGCAGTTCGGCCTTCTCGGCGGCGAGCTCGGCGTTGTGCTTCCGACGCTGGTGCCCTTTGACACCGAGCGCAGCGGCCGTTGCTCCCAGAGCCGCTCCGGCGGCCACGCCGATCCAGGTCGACACACCGACGTCACCGCCCTGGACGAGCAATCGCACCAGCACACCACCGAAGCCCACGAGATACAGAACGCCGACGATCGCCATCCGCGGCCGCCGAAGCTTCTGCACCGTGTACATGTCGACCCCCCGAGCCCGGGCATACCCGATGACCACGAAGGCGACAGTGAGGAGCGCGACGATGATCCCGATCGCAATCCACGCCCCGGTGACTCCCGCCGCGTAGGGCAGGATCGCCGCGGCGACGAGTCCGATCCACAGCAGCGATTGGAATCCGACGGCCGAGGCCTCGTTCCAGGCGTCGCGTTGGAGTTCGTCGGTGTAGAACTCGTCGTCGAGGTCGCCGACGAATCGAGCTGCTCTGACGAATGCGCTCATGATTCTTCCTCTCCTTCGTCTCCGAACAGTGTCTCCACTGTCGTATCGAGTGCGCGGGCCAATCGAAGCGCCAGGTAGACGCTCGGCGCATAGTCGCCGCCTTCGACGGAGACGATGCTCTGACGGCTCACGCCGCAGATGCTGCCGAGTTCGGCTTGGGTGATGCGTGCCTGTTTGCGATGTGCGCGAACGTTGTTCGTTCCGGACATACGTGAAAGTCAACTCTGCTTGTCATTTTTTGTCAAGCCTGCTTGTCATTTGAAGGCATTTACGTCTGCGTAACGCGGGAAACAGACTCGTCACCGCAGAAAATACCAACGCAATACGCGGCCTTTACTGTTCGCAATCGCGAATACAACTCCGTATACAAAACTTCCGAAAGGGCCGTAGATGCCTGCTGTCTCGAAGCGCATGTCCGTCAAGCGCGTCATGGTCGTTCCCGCAGCGCTGGCTGCATTGAGCCTGGTCGCCACCGCATGCGGAAGCAAGGCCAGCGACACCACCTCTGCCGACGGCGGCGGTTCTGCCACCTCGTGTGTCGACACCTCCGGTGACACCATCAAGGTCGGCTCGCTCAACTCCCTGTCCGGCACCATGGCGATCAGCGAAGTGACTGTTCGCGATTCGATCGCACTGGCCGTCGAACAGATCAACGCGGCGGGCGGAGTCAACGGCAAGCAGATCGAGATCGTCGCCGAGGACGGCGCATCCGAGCCGACCGTGTTCGCCGAGAAGGCCGAGAAGCTGATCAGCAGCGACTGTGTCGCAGCGGTATTCGGCGGCTGGACCTCGTCGAGCCGCAAGGCCATGCTGCCCGTGTTCGAGGACAACGACGCTCTCCTCTACTACCCCGTGCAGTACGAGGGCCTCGAGGCGTCGAAGAACATCTTCTACACCGGAGCCACTACCAACCAGCAGATCATCCCGGCGCTGGACTACCTGAAGGAGAAGGGCGTCAAGTCCCTCTACCTGGTGGGCAGCGACTACGTGTTCCCGCAGACCGCCAACCGCGAGATCAAGGCCTACGCAGCCGCCAACGGTATCGAGATCAAGGGCGAGGACTACACCCCGCTCGGTTCGACGGATTTCTCCACCATCGTCAACAAGGTTCGCTCGGCCGACGCGGACGCGGTGTTCAACACTCTCAACGGTGATTCCAACGTCGCGTTCTTCCGCGAGTACACCAACGCCGGCCTCAAAGCTGCTGACATGCCGGTCATCTCGGTCTCCATCGCCGAGGAGGAGGTCGCCGGCATCGGTGCGGCCAACATCGAGGGCCAGCTGACTGCCTGGAACTACTACCAGACGGTCGACAGCCCCGAGAACACCAAGTTCGTCGCCGACTACAAGGCGAAGTACGGTGCCGACAAGCCGACCTCGGACCCCATGGAAGCCGCGTACACCTCGGTCTACCTGTGGAAGAACACCGTCGAGAAGGCCGATTCCTTTGCCGTGGCCGACATTCAGGCTGCGGCCGACGGCGTCAGCTTCGCCGCTCCCGAGGGCGAGGTCGTCATCGACGGGGACAACCACCACATCTCCAAGACCGCCCGCATCGGTGAGATCCGCCCCGACGGACTGATCTACACGGTGTGGGAATCCCCCGAAGCGATCGCACCCGACCCGTTCCTGGAGACCTACGACTGGGCCGCCGACCTCAACTGACCACCACCCATGTGAGTGGAACTTCGTAGCCTGCTACGAAGTTCCACTCACATGCTCCGAAGGAGCTCCCCTATGGACGTCGTGATCGGACAGTTGTTCACCGGCCTGTCGATCGGATCCATTCTTCTCCTCGCCGCCCTCGGGCTGTCACTGACATTCGGTCAGATGGGCGTCATCAACATGGCGCACGGCGAGTTCATCATGGCCGGTTCGTACACGGCCTACGTGGTGCAGCAGATCGTCTCCACCGGCGGCGCATCACTGTTCATCTCTCTGATCGTCGGCTTCCTCGTCGGCGGCGCGATGGGGGTGCTGTTGGAGGTCACGCTGATTCAGCGCATGTACCACCGACCACTCGACACCCTGCTCGTCACGTTCGGCGTCGGGCTCATCCTGCAGCAGCTCGCTCGCGACATCTTCGGAGCACCCGCGGTCAACGTCGTCTCCCCGGGATGGCTCAGCGGCGGCGTCGACATTTTCGGTGCCGTGGTTCCCAAGACCAGAATCTTCATCCTCGTGCTCGCGATCGTCGCCGTTCTCGCCTTGTCGGTGGCGCTGAAGAAGACCGCAACGGGTCGACGCATCCGCGCGGTGGTGCAGAACCGTGATCTCGCGGAGACCTCGGGTATCTCGAGCCGTAGGACGGATATCTCGACGTTCTTCCTCGGTTCCGGTCTCGCCGGTGTCGCGGGCGTCGCGCTCACCCTGATCGGTTCCACCAGTTCCACTGTGGGACAGAGCTATCTGATCGACGCCTTCCTGGTGGTAGTGGTCGGCGGACTCGGCCAGATCAAGGGTGCGGTCATCGCGGCCTTCGCCCTCGGGATTCTCAACTCGTTCATCGAGTACAGCACCACGGCCTCGATCGCCAAGGTCATCGTGTTCGTGCTCATCGTGATCTTCCTGCAGGCCCGCCCGCAAGGCTTGTTCGCCGTCAAGACAAGGAGCCTGGTATGAGCGAGTTCATCGCCAAGCGCGGTGCCCTACTGGGATTCGCGCTCGCCGCGATCCTGCTGTTCGCCGTCGCTCCGGCCGTTCTCAGCGACTTCCGGCTGAACCTGCTGGGCAAGTTCATCTGTTACGCGATCGTGGCCGTCGGTATCGGATTGGCCTGGGGCCGAGGCGGAATGCTCACTCTCGGTCAGGGCGTCTTCTTCGGCATCGGGGCCTACATCATGGCCATGCATCTGAAGATCTCGGACGCCGATCTCCGCGGCGACGACGTACCGGACTTCATGTCGATCGCAGGCATCCGTGAACTGCCGTCGTACTGGGTGCCGTTCACCTCACCGATCACCACGATCCTGGGCATCCTGTTCCTGCCGGCCCTGGTGGCACTGGTACTCGGTCTCGGCGTGTTCAAGCGTCGGGTCAAGGGCGCGTACTTCGCGATCCTCAGCCAGGCACTCGCCGCCGCGTTCGCGATTCTGCTCATCGGTCAGCAGACCACGGGCGGCTCCAACGGCCTCAACAGGTTCCGCACGTTCTTCGGGTTCAATCTCAACGACCCCGCGAACAAGCAGATGCTGTTCTTCATCGCCGCAGGCGTACTGCTCGTGGTCGTCGCCATCACCCGCCAGCTCATGTACTCGCGCTACGGCGAACTGCTGGTCGCGGTGCGGGATCAGGAGGAGCGCGTGCGGTTCCTCGGATACGACCCCGCCAACGTCAAGATCGTGGCCTACGTGGCCGCGGCGTTCTTCGCGGGTCTCGCAGGCGCACTGTTCGTTCCGATCGTCGGCATCATCTCCCCCAACGACGTCGGCATCGTCCCGTCCATCGCGTTCCTCATCGGTGTGGCGATCGGCGGTCGCACCACCCTGCTCGGCCCGGTCCTCGGCGCGCTCGGCGTCGCCTGGGCTCAGACCACACTGTCCGAGCAGTTCCCGTCGGGCTGGACGTACGCGCAGGGTCTGCTGTTCGTGGTGGTCGTCGGGTTCTTCCCCGCCGGTATCGCGGGACTGTTCGCGCTGCGCAAACGAAAGCAGGAATCCGAACCGGTTCCCGAACCGAGCGAAGAGCCAGAGAAGGAACTGACGCGATGATTCATGTCGAAGGTCCGCAACCCACGTTCGGCGGCAACGCCGGCATGTCGAGTCAGTATCTCGAAGTACGAGATCTGACAGTCAGTTTCGACGGCTTCAAAGCCAACACCAACGTCGACCTGACGCTGATGCAGGGCGATCTGCGCTTCCTCATCGGGCCCAACGGTGCAGGCAAGACCACGCTGATCGATGCCATCACCGGCCTCGTCCCGGCCACCGGCTCGGTCACCAAGTCCGGGGTCGAACTGCTCGGCAAGAAGGTGCATCAGATCGCCCGCCTCGGCATCGGCCGAACCTTCCAGACCGCCAGCATCTTCGAGAATCTGACGGTATTGCAGAACCTGGATATCGCCGCCGGTTCCGGTCGGTCCGTGCTGACGATGCTGCGTCGTCGAGGATCGGTACTCCCCCAGATCGAGGAGGCCCTCGAGACCACCGGCCTGACGGCCGAGCGCGACAAGCCCGCGGGAATTCTCGCGCACGGGCAGAAGCAGTGGCTCGAGATCGGAATGCTGTTGGTGCAGAACGCCGACGTGCTCCTGCTCGACGAGCCGGTCGCAGGCATGAGTCACGAGGAGCGCGAGGAAACCGGCCAACTGCTGCAGCGCATCGGTGGTGAGCGGACCGTCGTCGTCGTCGAGCACGACATGGACTTCATGCGTATGTTCGCCACCTCGGTGACGGTGTTGGCTGCCGGACGTGTTCTGGCCGAGGGCACGGTGGCCGAGGTACAGGCAGATCCGAAAGTCCAAGAGGTCTATCTCGGCACCGCAGCGGCGGGCGAGGAACTCGACCAGATCGCAGAGGAAGGAGCCGACCATGCTTGAACTGGTGGATGTGCGTACCGGCTACGGACGCAGCGAAGTGATTCACGGTGCGTCGCTGACGGTTCCGGCCGACGGTGTCGCCGCGGTCATGGGACACAACGGCGCAGGCAAGACCACTCTGCTGCGGGCTGCGGTGGGGTTGCTCAAGGTCAACTCCGGCAAGGTCATGTTCGACGGCGAGGACGTGAGCGCGTTGCGTCCCAGCGCCCGTGTCGCCCGCGGACTCGCGTATGTGCCGCAGGGTCAGCAGTCTTTCGGCCAGTTGACGACGGCCGAGAATCTGCAGGTCGTCGCCGACGGTCGCAAGCGTGGCAAGGCACTCGTCGACGAGGCACTCGATCTGTTTCCGGCGTTGAAGGAGTTGCTCGGTCGCAGAGCGGGATTGCTATCGGGTGGTCAGCGCCAACAGCTCGCGATCGCACGAGCACTGATCACCGAACCGCGGATGTTGATTCTGGACGAGCCGACCGAGGGCATTCAGCCGTCGGTCGTCGCCGAGATCGAACGAACCGTCATCGAACTCACTCGACGCGGAGGATTGGGAGTGTTGTTGGTGGAGCAGCACATCGGCTTCGCCCTCGAGTCGGCGCAGAACTACTACATCCTCGAGGCCGGCCGCATCACGTCCACCGGCGTGGGCGGGAGCGAGTCCGAGGCGGACGTCCGCGCAGCCATGGCGATCTGACCGGACCCATCGTGCCGCGCAAGGACCTTCGCGAGAAGGTCTATTCGTCACTGCGCCGGGATCTGATCTCCGGTGCCATCAGCTCCACCGAACGGCTCGGCGAGGAGCGTCTCGCCGAGCTGTACGGTGTCTCACGCACACCGGTGCGCGAGGCGCTGGCGCGGCTGCAGGCCGACGGCCTCGTCACCCGCGACGAGGCCGGCCTGCACGCCTATCGCCCCCGGATCGGCGATCTCCCCGATCTCTACGAGCTCCGGTCGACTCTCGAAGCCCGGGGCATCACCCGATCGATGTCGCACCCGGTCGATCGGTCGTCGTTGTCGCACCTGTTGGACACCTGGATCGGTTTGCGGGCCGACCCACCCGACACCACCGACGATCTGGTCTCGCTCGACGAGAACTTCCACGTCACCTTGTTGGCTGCCTCGGGCAACCCTGCTCTGACCGAGGCACTGTGCACCGTGAATGCCAAGGTGCGTCCGGTTCGGATACTCGGCGGACTCACCGCCGCAGCCGTCGTCTCGGCGATCGATCAACACATCGACATCGTCGAACGTGTCCTCGCCGGGACCTTGGACTCGGCACTGGAACTGCTACTGGCACATATCGATTCCTCACGCGACCTGGTGGTCGAGCGGGCCGAGCAAGCTGCGGCGCTGGCGGGCGCGGTCCGGATGTGACTCGGATCAATTCTCCGAGAGAATCCGATCGATGTCGTCGAGCACGGTCTGTCCGCCCTTGGGTCCGACGCCGGTGATCCAGTACGACAGGTCCACCGCGTGTGGATTCGGCAGTACGGCCGCGTTGGCGGTGATCGACTCCGGTATCGCTGCGGGGTCCGACGGGTCCGAGGCGGTGACGACGATCAGATCCGCGGCCGCCTGAGCTGCCAGCTCGGGCGAGAGGTCGACCGAGATCTCGTCGGCCCATTCCGGCCTCGGCGGGGTGGTGAAGCCTGCGCACTCGAGCGTGCTCCCGGCGAACGACGTCGGCCCGTAGAGGGTCAGTTCGCCCGCGCGGGGGCGGATCAACTGTGCCGTTTTCCCAGCGGTGTCGTGTTTCTCGGCGATCTCGGCACACCGATCGTCGTACGCGGTGAGCAGTTGCTCCGCAGTGTCCTCCTTGCCGAGAGTGCGTCCGACGAACCGGACGTTGTCGCGCCACGGATCGGATTGGGAGGCCATGAACACCGTCGGCGCGATGGCGGCGAGTTGGTCGTGGTACTCGGCGTGCCGAGTCTCCGTGCCCAGGATGAGATCCGGTTGCAGAGCCGCGATGTCCTCGATGGTCGGTTCGGCAACGGTGCCGACGGTGGCGATGTTCGCGGCTTCGGTACCGAGGTACGACGGCACGCCGCTCGCCTCGCTGAGCACCGCGGTCCCGACGGGTACGACGCCGAGGGCGACGGTGGTGTCGAGTTCGACCGGCTCGAGCGTGACGATGCGCAGCGGGTTCTCGGGAACCTCGACCGTTCCCCGGACGGTCTCGACCGAGCGCGTCGCGCCGCCGTCGGCGTCGGAGGTGGCCTCGGTGGACGAACACGCCGTCGCAGCCACGCCGAGGGCGACGGCCAGAGCGAGGGTCATGATGCGGTTGTGAGACTTGGTCAAGGGTCCTCCGTGGCTGCATTGTCTGGAATCACAAAGAGGCTAGCCTATCCTTTGTCGACCCGGTGACGCCCGGCCGTCCAGTGGGTACGGTGTGGCTGTGACCACTCCACGCATTCCGTCCGGTACCGCCAGAACCCTCGGGCCCGTCAACTGGGTCATCTGCAAGGTGATCGCCAAAGGTGCGGGGGTGCCCAATCCTCATCTGTTCACCACCCTCGGGCGCACCGGCGGACTGTTCCGAGCCTGGCTGTTCTACAGCGGGCACCTGATGCCGGGCGGCAAGATCTCCCGCAAGGAAACCGAGATGGTGATCCTGCGCGTGGCGCACCTACGAGAATCCGCCTACGAGATGGACCATCACATCCGGCTCGGCAAGCGGGCCGGTATCGACCGCGATCTGCTCGAGCTGATCAAGACCGGACCCGACGCACCAGGCCTGTCGACGCGGTATCGGACCATCCTGACCGCGGTCGACGAACTCATCGCCACGAAGATCCTCTCCGACGCGACCTGGAACGAACTCGCCACCCAGTTCGACGAGCGCAGGCTCATCGAATTCGTCCTGCTGGTCACCCAATACGACGGGCTGGCAACCACTCTCGCGACCCTGCGCGTCGAACGCGACTACACCGAACGCTAGACGTGTCCGCCGATCGTCCGATCCCCACCTCGCGTACCGCACGGGGTGCCGCGCTGGGACGCGCAGCGGCCGGCCAGGCGGTCCGCACCGCGGGAGCCCGCATGTCGATGGTCGGACGGTCCGAGGCGGTGCGCGATCGGATCTCGGAGAAAGCCTCGGTGCAGGCAGCCGATCAGCTGGTGACCGTGCTCGGCAGTATGAAGGGCGCAGCGATGAAGCTGGGCCAGATGTTCTCGGTACTCGATCCCGCCCTGGTCCCCGAGCATCATCGACAACGGTTCCAGGACAAGCTCGCCGCACTTCGCGACCGAGCCCCGGAAGTCGACTTCGACGCGATGCGCGCCGTCGTCGAAACGGATCTGGGCGACTCCGTCGCCAATCTCTTCGCCGAGTTCGACCGAGATCCGATAGCAGCCGCCTCGATCGGCCAGGTCTACCGCGCTCGCCTGCACGACGGCCGAGTCGTCGCCGTCAAGGTCCAGTACCCAGGAGTCGACGACGCGGTGCGCGCCGACATGAAGAACCTCGCACTGTTTCTGAGGTTCTGGCGCAACGCTCTTCCCGCGGTGGCCGCACCCGAGCTCGTCGAGGAATTGCGTCTGAATTTCGAACGCGAACTCGACTACCGGGAAGAGGCGCGCACCCAATCGATCCTGGCCGATCGATTCCGCGAGCACCCGTTTCTCGCTGTGCCCGACGCGATCGAGGGCATGTGTACCCGCCGAGTTCTCGTCACCGAGTTCTTCGACGGCATCGCGTTCGATCGAATTCGGTCACTACCCGCCGCCGAACGCGATCGCATCGGCGAGATCGTCTACCGCTTCTACATCGGTTCGCTGTATCGGTACGACGAATTCTGCGGTGACCCGCATCCGGGAAACATGTTGCTCGGCAACGACGGTCGCGTCGGGTTCATCGACTTCGGCCTCTTCAACCGCATGCGACGAGAGCACGTCGAGTTCGAGCTCGACTGTCTGAGGATGGCGTCGGAAGAACGCGGCGAGGACCTGCTCGCCGCGATGATCGCCCGGGGTATCGTCGACGCCACCGCCGGCGTCACCGCGGACGAATGTCTGGAGTACGTCTTCGCGGCGTCGGAATGGAATCTCGTCGATCGGGTCATGACGGTGACACCGTCGTTGGCGTCGAGTGGGCTGATGCTCGCGATCGACCCACGCGGTGGACAATTCACCGGAATGAAGCGGCAGAACCTTCCTGCCGAGCACCTGTTCTCCCGTCGAGCCGATTTCATGACATTCGGCGTTCTGGGGCAGCTCGAGGCGACGGCCAACTGGCACGGAATCGCTCGCGAATGGATCTACGGCGACGCCCCGGTCACCGAACTCGGTGTTGCCGAGTTGCGGTGGCGGGGCGAGCAGAACCGCTGACGCTGCGCCGCTACTTCGTCACCCCGGCGCGCTTGTTTCCCGCCGACCGGCCGAGCCGACCGAGCGGGGCCAGGATGTCCTGATAGCGCGGACCCACGAGTCGCGGAATCAGATCGAAAGCGCGGGCGTCGGGGCCGATCAGAACGCGCGGCTTGTTCTTCTCCACTCCCGCGAGGATCACCTTGGCCGCCCTCGTCGGTGTGGTCAGCGCGATCTGTTGGAATCGACGCGAGGCTTCGTCGGGTGTGCCGAGGTCGTCCATTCCGCGGGCGTTGGCCACGATGTTGGTCTTGATGCCGCCCGGATGCACACACGTCACTCCGACAGGGTGTCGAGCGATCTTCATTTCCTGACGCAGTGCCTCGGTGAATCCCCGAACGGCGAATTTCGCGGAATTGTAGGCACTCTGACCTGGGATGCCCATCAGGCCGAACACGCTGGAGACGTTGACGAGGTGACCCTCACCCGACTCGATCAGGGCAGGCAGAAATGCCTTGGTACCGTTGGCAACTCCCCAGAAGTCGATGTTCATGACCCACTCGAAATCGTCCCAGGTCATGTCGACCACATCGGCACCCAACGCGACGCCGGCATTGTTGGCGACGAAATTGACGCGTCCGAATTCGCTCAGCACTGCATCCGCGTGCGTGTGGACGGCGGACCGGTCCGACACGTCCAGCTCGTACGTCACCGTGCGGGCTCCGACCTTCTCGCACAGAACGAGAGTTTCGCCGAGTCCTTCGCCGTCGATATCGGACAGCGCAAGCTGCGCTCCACGCTCCGCCAGATCGAGCGCGAGGGCGCGACCGATCCCCGAACCGGCACCGGACACGACGGCGACCTTGTTCTCGAAATTCTTCATATACGCACTTCTTCCACATTCTCGCTGTCGGTTCCTGCTCCGGTCGGGAGCAGGAATTCGTACTGTGCCGGATCGAATTTCCTTGTGCGAAGCCAGTACTGCCAGGTGAATCCGGGCCACACCGTCCGGTTGGCACCGTGCGAATCGAGGTACCAACTGGTGCAGCCGCCCGTGCTCCATACGCCCTTGTTCAGCTTCGCCTGGATCTCGGCGTTGAAGCGATCCTGTGTCTGCTGCCGAACCGTCACCGCGTCGGCGGCACTGGACCGGACGAAGTCCATCACCGAGAGGGCGTACCGGATCTGTTGTTCGATCATGAACACCACGGAGTTGTGCCCGAGCCCGGTGTTGGGACCGAGCAGGAAGAATGCGTTGGGGTATCCCGCGGCCACGATTCCCAGATGAGTCTCGATTCCGTGTTCTTGCCAGTGCTGCACCAGCTTCCGGCCACCGATACCGGCCACGTTCAGACCGTCGAACCCGTCGGTGACATGAAAACCGGTGGCGTAGATGATGACGTCCACCTCGCGTTCGGTCCCGTCTGCGGCGACGATCGACCGTTCGCGTACCTCCGCGATCGAGTCGGTGATCACGTCCGTGTCGGGCCGAGTCAATGCCCGGTAATACGTGTTGGATCCGAGCAATCGCTTGCACCCGATGCGATAGTTCGGGGTCAATTTCTTGCGCAGCTCCGGATCCGATACCTCTCGCTCGATGAACCTGCGTGCAGCTGCCTCGACCGGACGCAGGAGATTGGAATGCCCGTTGAGGCCTATCGCGAGAGACTCCGCAGACCAGTAGATCGAATTTCGGAACACCTTGCGCGCCAGCGCCGATCGACGAAAGAGTCGTCGGAGACCGGTCGGGATGTCGAAATTCCGCCTCGGGAGTACCCACGCGGGAGATCGTTGATACAGGTGCAGTTCGCCGACGGTCTCTGCGATCTGCGGGACGAACTGCACAGCGCTCGCACCGGTTCCGATGACCGCCACTTTCCTGCCGGTCAGATCCACCTCGTGATCCCACCGCGCCGAGTGAAAGGCCGTGCCCGTGAACGACTCGATGCCCGGCAGCTCCGGAGTGTTGGGAACGTGCAGCGCTCCGATGCCGGAGACGATGAACTGAGCGACGTATTCGTCACCGTTCGTCGTCGTGATGTGCCATCGGTGCTCGTTCTCGTCCCAGAAGCCACCGTCGCACTCGACACCGAACCGAATGTTGTCGTCCAGGCGATACTTGACCGAGAGCTGTTGTAGATAGCTCAGGATCTCCGGTTGGGCAGACCACATCTGCGACCACTCGGGGTTGGGCTCGAACGAGTACGAATACATGTGCGAGGGGACGTCGCACGCGCAACCCGGATAGGTGTTGTCTCGCCAGGTGCCCCCGACGGACTGTGCCTTCTCCAGAACGAGAAAGTCGTCGCGACCGCGGGTGCGGAGCGAGATCGCCATCCCCAACCCGGAGAAGCCACTGCCGATGACCAGAACCCCGGTGTGATGGACCGTCATCGCCGATCCTCCGAGGGCACGACGCCGGTCATCTTCCACAACACAGCGGTGATCGTCCCCTCGAGCAACCCGGCCGACTCGAGAAAGGCGACGGTGTTCGATGCGTCCCGACGCCTGATCGCCGCCCGTCGACGCCGCGAGGCGATCATGCCCCGGACCGGGGACATGCCGACGGATCGATACACCTGGGGCGAGACGCCGAGACGAAGGATCACGTTGGCGAGGACAGCAAGCAGCAATCGGTTGAACGCGCGAGAGAGTCTGTTCGACTTCTCCAGCGCGGCAGCCACTTCCGATCGGGCGAATGCGAAGCGATCGGCGCTTTCGAGTCGATGGATCTTCACCGCCTGCCGAACATGGGGTTCGATTCCCGGTTCTGTCACCGCACCCTGCATCGATCGGGAGAAGGTCTCCTCGACCAGCAGGGTCGACGCATGGGATGCCGCACCGAGAGGCAGGAAACTCAGCAGTTTGACTGCCGTCGTCGTCCCCTTGGGAAGCCTGTACGGCGGGACTTCCGAGGCGCGAACGAGCCGTCCGAAGGTGATCGTGGTCCGCGAGCTTCCTGCGACCTCTGCGAGTGCATTGCGGGACGCCGGGCTGTTGAGCCCCTCCTCCGCCGCCCGCCGGAGCTGATTGCCGGTCAGCATCGCGGACAGATAGGACACGGTGCTCCACCTGCTCACTGCCTCGCGCAAGGCGAGCGTGCGCCGGTCCTGCTCGGTCAACTTGGCCCACGAACGAGTTCCGTGCAACGTGATCGATTCACGGGGAAGCGCAAATTCGTCCGGCTGCCAGGGAGATTCCCAATCGATGTCGACGTGCGGATCGTATTCGACCGCCGACGAACGCGGGCTCATGCCAGATCGTCCGGCATCGCCCGGGTCATCTTCCACAGACGACGGGTCACGACACCGTCGCACATACCGGCGTCGGCGAAGAAGCGGATCATGGGTTCGGAGAAGAACTGCATGTTGGTCTTGTAGGTGGGACTCGCCATGGCCGTGACGATTCCGCGGATCGGGTTGATGCCGATCGATCGGTACACCTTCGGGTTGATGAGGGCCAGGTACGTGAAGTTGGCGATCGACGCGAGGATCACGCGATGGATGGCACGGTTCACGCGATTCGTCGCGGCCATCGCGCGCACCATTTCCTCGCGCGCGTAGGTGATGTGGCGCGACTCCTCGATGACGTGGATTCGCATCATCTGGCGCAGGTGCGGCTGCATCTCGGGGTCGTACTGCGCCTCGCGCTGCGCCCGGTCGAGCACCTCCTCGATGAGCAACACTCCGCCGTAGGTGGCGGGTCCGAGCGGCAGAAACTGCCCGATCTTCCCGAGGAACACTGCGGGCTTGGGCATCAGGTACGGGGTGAGCCCGGTCTTTTCGATCAGTTTTCCGAACATGATGGAGTGTCGAGATTCCTCGCCGATCTCGGCTATCGAATACATCGAATGATCGGAGAAGGTGCCTCTGCCGAACACCCGGAGCAAGTTCGCGCTGAGCATGCCTTCGGCGTAGATGCCGAAGGACAGAATGCTGACGATCTCGTGGCGGCCCAGTTCGCGACGCTGTTCTTCGGTCAGTTTGTCCCACAACTTGGTTCGGTACAGCGAAATTCGGTGCTCGGGCATCCAGCGCATACCGTCGACCATCGGAGCATCCCAATCGATGTCGGCCTCGCCGTCGTAGAACTTGTTCGCAGTCTACTTCAGCAGTCTTCGCGCCGTTTTGTCTCTCGGTCCGACTGTCTTCGCACGCGAGGTCGACTGGTCCTCGGTCATCAGCCGACCCGGCGACGATCCGGCATCCCCGCCACCGACTCGCTCATCGACAATTGCACGCTTCACAACCGATCCCCCTTGTGATCGACGGGCCCCCCGGCCCCTCCGACTACCCCGAACTCACGGTAGCCAGTACCGGCGGTAGTAGGTACTGTGTCGAGTGTGGTTCAACTCACCGGACGTGTCAACCCCGAGGATGGGCGGCACTCGACCCCGTGCAAGAAGATCGATGCTCGCACCGAACGCTGGCGCGAACACCGCCTCGAGGTGCGACGGAAGTTCGTCGCGGCGGCACTGGTCGCGATCGACGTGCACGGCCCGAGTGTCAGCATGGGCGATATCGCGAAAGCGGCCGGTACCGCCAAACCCAAGCTCTATCGACACTTCGCCGACCGGTCCGATCTGTACTCGGCCATCGTCGAGCACGTGCAACAGATGCTGTGGGATCGGATAGTCGGCACGGTCAACCTGTTCGAGGATTCGGTGACCGACCTCATCGATCGCAGCGCCGCCGGATACGCGGCAGTCGTGTCGGAACATCCCAACCTGTTCCGATTTCTCGTCCACGGCCACTTCCTGGCCCGCACGAGTGGCCGGCAGACCACGACCGAGTCCGCAACGGACCCAGCGCTGGCCTCTGCGCGTGCCGCATCCGACACGGTTGCTCAGATGCTCGCCGGTGCCATTCACGGACCAGCAGTGGACAATTCGACGGTCCAGATGGTTTCCTATTCTGCATTCGGCGCGGTGGCCACCGCCACGGACTGGTGGCTCGGCAGTTCGGACGACCACGAGCTCGTCATACCGATAGAAGCTTTCACCGCCCATCTGGCAGCCATCGTGCGGGGGATCGTCGAATCCTCGTGTGCGCTCGTCGGCGTCCGCATCGAATCCGATCAACCCATGCATGTCGCGTTCGTACGCGAGGAGGGAAGAGGAAACCCGTGAGTGATCTCTCCGGCAAGCCCGACTACCGCGGTCCTGCCACATTGACGTTCGACGATCCGGCGGCCGAATTCGACGTCCGGATCGATCTGCGCGGGCACTCCCAACCCATCGACGGCATCTTCCGTTGGTACGGACGCGTCCGGCCACACGAAGGACTCCAGGAATTCATGGAGGCCGCGGCCAGTAGCCGCAAGGGCCTGCTGAGCACCGACAGCGGTACCGCACCCGTCACGGTGGGCGACGTGGACTTCTGGGGTCGATACCGGCTGCAGGGCAAAGGAAATCCGCCCTACCCGCTCGAACCCGAGGAAGACTGGGACGACACACCGGCCGCAAGCACACCATCGGCCGAGGACCGAGCGCTCGCGAGAGCGGCGGCACTGCTCGAACCCGAATTCCGCGCGAGCGCGGACACGACCGAGGGCTACGTGGAACTGCTCGGCGGTACGCCTGCGCCGTCACCTACCACCGCGAGCAAGGCGATGAACAACCGCCTGGTTGCCTCGATCTACGAAAAGCTCTGGCGGCCCGCCGGTATCGCCATGATGGGGGTCGGTGGCCTGTCCATGTCCGCCGAACGTGCCAAGGCCGCCTCGGACCTGCGACTGACCGGCGACATGAAGGTGCTGGACGTGGCATCGGGACCGGGAAACTTCACCAGGAACCTGTCGGAGCACCTGAGCGGAGACGGCATCGCCATCGGATTCGACATCTCGGAGCAGATGATTCGCCGGGCCGTTCGGGACAACCGTGGGCCCCACGCCGCGTACATGCGCGGTGATGCGCAGTCACTGCCGTTCGCCGACAACACCTTCGACGCCGTGTGCTGCTTCGCCGCCCTGTACCTGATCCCGAACCCGCTGACCGTGGTCGACGAATTGGTCCGTGTGCTCCGGCCGGGTGGTCGAATCGCGATCATGACGAGCTACGGCCGTGAGACCGCTCCGGTGCGGTCGGTGGTGGGTGCAGCGTCGGGGCGTATCGGGGTCCGCATGTTCGAGAAGGAGCAGTTCACGTCGATCTTCGAGGCATGTGGGATGACCGAAATCGAACAGGAGGTGCGCGGGCTCGCCCAGTTCGTCAGCGCCACGAACGCTTCCTGACCCCGGGTCAGGTCTTGGGGCCGTAGTCGCTGACGATCCACTGACCGTCCTGCTCGGTGACCGTCACGAGCAGAAGGTTGGGCACCTTGCCGGGGTCCGGTTGCTGCACGTTCTGCGTGGTCTGCTGCGCGAACACCGCCACTTTGTACTCGCCTCCGGACTCGGAATCGATTGCGGCAGAGAGTACCTCGCCGTTGGCGACCACCTGGGACTCGTTCATGATGGCGGTGAGGGCCTCACGAACTCCGCTGTAGCGATCCTGCAGGGACTGCGATGCGCCCTGGTCGACGCCGTCGAAGAACGCGTCGAGGTTGCGGTAGTCGTAGGTCAGCGACCGCGCCGTGTAGTCGGTGGCGGTGTTCAACGCCATCTGTCGATCCTGATCGTGCGCACGCTCGTCGGCCAGATCGCCTGCTGCGGAATGCCACAGCACTCCGAACACCGCCGCGAGCGCGATGCCCGGTACCGCGGCAGCGACCACGGACCACCGAATACGGCGCCGTCGTGGGGTCTCAGCGGACACCGGTGCTTCCTCGGTCCGGGATTCTTCTACTTCGACCATGAGGGGGTCACTCCAATCAATTCGGAATTTCAACGGAAAGCCTCGCCGGCCCGCCGGGAGGGAAGACGGTCTGCATCACGTCGACGATCGAGCCTGCGTCGATCCGCATCGGCTTGATCGGTGCGGTGTACGGCTTGAGCAGTGTCGCGATCAACGCGAGGTCGGGCGACAGCGGTGTGAGGTACTGATCGATCTTCGGCCCGATCTTGCCGAGCGGATCGTCCCAGACGTCCGCGCCGACGTACGAGTAGTCGTTGAAGCCCTCGAGCAGGTTTGCCACACCAGAACCCGTCGCGCCGACCCACGGTGCCGCGTCGGTCATCACCGGACCGTATCCGTAGGCGAGGCGCCCACCTTGTTGCGCATTGTCGTACAGGCGACGAATCTCTCCGCTCTTGTCCCGCAACGTCGCTGCGAGGAATCGGAATGCCTCCACGAGACGATCGATATCCGAACCACGGCCTTCGACGGCTGCCGACGCGGTATCGGTCAAACCCCTCAAGGCATTCGTATCGAGTTGCGAGGCGAGCGAATCACCCAGGCTGAGGGCCTCGCTGACTGTGACCGACGGGCGTACGTGATCGCTGCCGAGGACATCTCCGTCCGTGAGATACGGCCCTCCGACGCTTCGAGGCCGAAGGTCGAGGAACTGCTCGCCTGCTGCGGACAGGTTCGCCACCACGACCTCGGAGTCGGCCGGTATACGGTTCGCGGCGTCGAGCGCGAGTGTGACGTCGAGGCCGCCCGGCACCACCGCGATGGACTCGACCCGGCCCACCTTGATGCCTCTCGAGGTGACCTGCGAGGTATCCATCAGCCCGCCGGAGGATTCCATGTGCACTACGACACGATCGATCGTTCTGGTCGGGTTCACGTCGAGCACGCCAACGACCAGGTACCCGATGCTCGCAACGGTCATGGCCGTCAGTGCCACGAGGGAGACGAGTGTTCCCCGCTTCATCGGACGATACCGATGCCGCGCAGGATCCCGATCATGTCGTCGGCCAATGCGCCGGCCCCCTGATCGGTCGACACCGACCGCACCGCAATGTTCGGAGTGGACTCGAAGTACGGGATGAGGCGCTCGCGCAAGAGGGTGTTCGCTTTCTCCATGTTCATGGGCACCGTGGTGTCTGCGTTCGAGATCGTGATCAATGCAGGCGCGATGATGTCGATGGCACCTCTGAGTTCCGGATACGGGCCGGCGAGAACGTCACCGACGTTCTGCGACATGTATCCCAGCATGAAGATCATGTGTACGACGCTGAACAGGACCTCGGACAACCCGTCCGATCGTCTCGGGCCCAGCTCGAGAACACGCTCGACGCCGTCACGTTGCGTCACAACGGTATTGGACACACTCTCCGCCGCCGCGAGTATCCGATCGATCTCGCCGGTGTTGTCGCCGATGTCGGTCAGCGCAGCCCGAGCGGCGGAATTGATCTTGTCGACCTGGGCCGGGTCCGGAGGAATGGCCGCATTGACGTTGTTCACCGCCTCCTGCAGTTCCACATAGTGACCGCCGGTCACGATGTTCGACAATCCTCGCAGCACGTCCTCGACGTTGTCTGCCGGTACCGTCCGCTCCACGGGAATGACGTCACCGTCGCGAAGATAAGGCCCGCTCGAACTCGAACTCGAACTCGAACCTGCACTCGCGTTCGCGTCGGACGGCGGTTGCAGCGAGATGTAGATCTCGCCCAGGATCGACGACTGTCGAAGCTCGGCGACGGTATCGGTCGGCAGCTGAACATCGGCCGACAGATCGACGGTCGCGACAGCGGTCGAACCGACGAGGTCTACTCGGTCGAGAACGCCCGCATCGACACCCTCGACGATGACCTTGGCCTTCTCCGGCAGATTCAGGACACTCGCGAACTCGATTCGCAGAGTGTATTTGTCACCCGACACATAACTTCCCGGAATCGGCATCTCCGCCGGGTCGACGCTGCACGCCGACAGCAGAGCGACACAGCACAGCCCGATCACCGCGCGCCTCATCGCCATCCCGCCGAACCGAGTACCAGCTGCACCAATCCCACGTCGATGACATCGCCTCGTTGCTGATCGGCCGAACACGTCGGGCGGTACTTGTTGAGCAGAGCGCAGACCTCGTTCGGCGAGTTGGTGTCGATCTCGAACTGTGGCGGGTGATAGATCAGGCGCCCGCTCTTGGAATCGTTGTCGTACATCGTCATCAGGTTCTGCCCTACGGTCGGCACCTGCTCGAGAATGTCCTTGATATCGCCCACTCGCCCGAGCAGGACGTCGACCACAGGGGCCGCCTGGTCGAGAAATGCGTAGACCTTGTCGTCGTACTTCGCGACGTTGCGCGCGAGTGGCGGCATGAATTCGGTGGTCAAAGCGACCGTGGTCCCGAACGACTGGGTGAACTCCGACAGCGTGATCATTCCCCGCTTCAGGTTGTCGAGTAGCTTCGCCACCTCGGGCCAGCTCACCACGAACGTGTCGATGAGGCCGTCGAGATTGTCGATCAGGCGTCGCACGGTGGTGTCTCGGTCGGCCGGATCGCCGACCAGCTGGGCCAACTGCTGGAGGCTCTCGTTCAGCTGGGCACCGGACCCACGGAGCGAACCGTCGACCGAACGAAGTGTGTCACCCAGGACTTCGTCGTGCTTGCCGTCGGCGTCGGCCGGGCCCAGCAGATCAGCAGTGAGGCCCGATACGGCATCGAGAGTATCGCTGATTCCCAACGGAGTTCTGGTGCGCTCCAACGGAATGCACTGCGCGCGATCGAATTCGGCGCCGCCGGTGTAGGGCTCGGTGAATTCCACGTGCCGGTCGGTGACGATCGAACTGGACAGTGTCACGGCACCGACTTCCGCAGGCAACACGAGGCTGTCGTCGACATCCATCGTGACCATCACGGAGGCGTCGGTGTTCTCGATGTGCGTCACCGTCCCGACGACCACACCCAACATCATGACCGAATTGCCCTCGTACAACCCGACCGTATCGGTGAACTCGGCGCACACCGACGAGCTGCTCGCCCCGGAATCGATGACGGCGGTCGCCGACGCGACGGAACCGACGAGAGTGATCACCACAGCCGCTGCCACAGCGACCTTCACGATTCTGCGCCTCATCAGCACGCCTTCCCCGGCAGCGGAATGCAGACACCGACACCGACGACCGTGTCCTGCGACTGATCGATCACCGGACCTTGACCGCCCCCGATCAGTGCGGCGAGACCGTCCGTACTCTGCTTCATGGTCGTGATCGCCCCGTCGAAATCACCCAACTGCGCGAAGAGCTTCTGTGTGATCTCCTCGAGCTGGACGATCGACGGCTCGAGCCCCTTCTCGAATGCGACCACAGGCCGATGGAAGAGCTTGAACATCCGCCCGAGCAGGTCGAAGGCATTGACCACTTCTGCGCGCTTGTCTCCGAATCCCTTTGTCAAGGTGCCGAGTTCGTGAACCAGCTCCACGAGCATCACTCGATCGGCTGCCAACGCGCCGACGTACTCGTCCGACACCACGAGCCCACGTTCGAGCTGTTCGGAGCGGGTCGCGATGACGTCGGTGAGCGAAGACAGATTGTCCACGATGGCACGGGTCGACTGCGGCTGCGTACTCACTGCCCGGTCCAGTTCGGCCACGGTCTGTCGCAACGTCGGTCCGTCGATATCGCGGACCAACGGAGTTGCCTGCTGGATCGCGTCGGACAGCTCGTACGGAAGCGCGACCCGCTCCGACGGAATCGGTGCCGAGTCGAGCGCGCCGTCGCCATGAGAGCTGAGCATCACGTAATGACCGCCGATCGGCGTGAGCAACTTGACCGTCAGCGTCGATGCGTCCCCCACGAAAACGTCCGATCGAACACTGAATTCGACATCGACGTGATCGCCCGCGAGCTCGACCGAGCGCACGGAGCCGACGGGAATTCCGGCGATCCTGATTTCGTCACCCGGCTTCACCCCTGCGGCCGAGCCGAACTCCGCGGTGTAGGTGCGATCGCCGAACGGAACCGTGTACAGAACGGCCGCGACGAGGAGGAGTACCAAGGAGAAGGCGACACCGACTGCACCCCAGAAGAAATGTGTCTTGTTCTCCGACTGCTCGTCACGAACGCCCCTGCGCAGCACGCGTTTCATCGACACACCACCAAATTCTGTCCGCCGAGCACGATCTGCCCGATCCCCGGGATATCTTGTTGGCCCTGACTACACGTGTAGGTCTTGGCACCCGGCGCGGGAATACTCGCGTTGAGGCCGGTCAACAATGCGGGGGCAAGGGCGAGCATCTCGGTCACCTGTTCCGTCTGCGGAAGCATTCGCCGCAGCGCTCCGTCGACCGGCGCATAACTGTTGTCGTACGCGCTTTCCAGTCCCTCCATCAAACCGACCAACGGAGTGAGCCCGTAGTTCGCCTGATCCAACGAGGCCAAGACCCCGTCCATCTGTGTACTGAGCTTGGACACCAGACCGTGTAGTTGTTCGAGCAGGTCGGCCACGGAGGAGGACTGGCCGCCGATCGAATCCGAGATCTGGCCGAGATTGTCGATGAGCAGGCCGATGATCGACTCCCGTTGAACCGCGAACTGGGTGATGCGGTCCACGTCGCGGAGCACCGGACCCAGGCCGGACCCGTCGCCCTGCACCATGCGCAGAATGTTCTCGGTGAACTGATTGAGCTGTGCGGTGTCGAGCGTGTCGAAGATCGGTTTGAATCCGTTGAACAGAGTGGAAATATCGAACGACGGGATCGTGCGATCCACCGGGATCGTCTCACCCGACGCCAGGGGAGCACCGGTAGCCGCATCCTTCTGGATCAACTCGACGTAACGCTGGCCGAGAAGGTTCTGGTAGCGGACAGCTGCCTGAGTGTTCGCGAAAATCGGTCGCCTGTCCTCGATTTCGAATCCGACGCGCGCAATGCCTCCGTCGAGGTCGACCGAGGAGACCTTGCCGATCTGTACCCCGGACATGCGCACATCGTCACCCACGTACAGACCCGACACGTCGTCGAACTCCGCGCCGTAGGACGACAGCGGACCACCGACCGGGGTACGGAGTGCAGCCACGATGATCACGGCGCACACCGCGGTCACCGTGAAGAAGACGAGCAATTTGAGCCCAGGTCCGGTTACCTTCTTCACCCGTTCGCCTCCTCGTGCGCGGCAACGGCTCCGGCCAGATTGGGCATGGTCCGAACTATCAGGTCGAGCTGGAGTTGCGGCTTGCCGTCGACGATGGGGAATGCGTCGGAAATGCCGTCGATCACCTGCGGGACCCTGTTGTAGCTGGGCGCGAACGTGCCGATCGATGCCGTGATCGGCACCAGCAGATCGAGCACGGTCGACAGAAGCGGAGTCAGGTTCGGATTGTTCTTCTTCAGCAGGTCGCCCACCGGAACCATCAGCTGATCGCTCAGACCGTCGTTGGCCGCGATGGTCCTGGCCCTGTCGGCGGGCGCTTCGACGTACGCACTCTTGTCCACCACTCCCACCACCAGATCGAGAAGAGGTGGAATCAAGTTGGCGATACCGTCACCGAGTTCCGCCCCTCGGTGCAGCTTCCAGGCGAGCGGATCGATCTGATTGTTCGCCATCATTTGCGCAGTATCGAAGTACGGCTTCAGGTTTCGACTCACCTCGACGGACGTGTTCGCGATGAGATCGAGAAGGTTCTGCACTTGTTCGGAGTCGAGTACCTCGGTCAGTTCGGCGACTCGCCGGAACACTCCGGTCACCGTTGCACCGCGCAGTTCGCTCGACACTACCAGGGTCGAATTCGAGGCGAGTGGATTGCCGGTACCGTCGGAGACCAATTCGATTGCAGTGGAACCGAATACGTTGGACGACGAGAACTGGGCCTGCATGGTGTCGGTCAGCTCGCCCGCCTGGCTCGGGTCGATCTCCAGTTCCAGCCTCTGATGGCCGAAGCCGACGGTCTCGATGTGGTCGACCGTGCCGATCGACAGGCCCCGGAACTTCACCTCCGAGCCGGGGGTGAGACCGTCGCCGACCGACGCCGCGTCCAGCGTGAGCTCGAAGGGCGACTCGAAGGTACCCCGCGCGTACGCAGTGAGGCCGCAGGCGAGAACGGCAGCGGCGACAGCAACCGCCAGTCCGCGCATGCGAAGGGTTGCAGGACCGGCCGATCGACCGGTCAGATCATCGAACACTGCCATCTCTACCCCGAAATCCTTATCCCCGAGTCGAATCCCCACAGAACCAAGGTCATGATCATGTCCAGCACCACCACCGCGACGAGGCTGGCTCTGATGGCGCGGCCCGACGCTCGCCCCACACCTTCCGGACCGCCCGAGGCGTAGTACCCCTGGTAGCCGTGGATCAGAATGATCGTCACGACGAACACAGCAGCCTTGAGCAGGGAGAACAGCACGTCGATCGGTTGCAGAAAGGCACTGAAGTAGTGGTCGTAGGTGCCGGAGGACTGTCCACCGACGACCCGGACCACGAACGCGCACGACAGGTAGCTCAGGATCAGCGTCAGCAGATAGAGCGGCACGATCGTGACGATTCCCGCGATCACCCGGGTGGTCACCACGAACGGCATCGACTGGATTCCCTGAGCTTCGAGGGCGTCGATCTCCTCGGAGATCCGCATTGCGCCGATCTCGGCCGTCATCCGACATCCTGCTTGCGTCGCGAACCCGATGGCCGCGATCATCGGGGCGAGCTCACGAGTGCTGGCGTACGCGGAGATGAAGCCCGTCAGCGGCTCCATCCCCACCATGCCCAGTGAGTTGAACCCTTCGATTCCCACGGATGCACCCACCGCGACACCCAGGACGACGAGAACCGACACCGTTCCGCCACCGACGATCAGTCGTCCACTGCCCCAAGTGATGTCACTGAGGATCAGCAGCATCTGACGTCGGTAGGCACGAACCGTGTGAGGTATCGCCACGAGCACCTTGACGCAGAACGTCAGCTGATGGCCCAGCATCTCGAGTACCTCGAACGGCTTACGTCCGAGGTATCTGGCACCGCGGGTCAGATGAGCGGTGCCGTGCACTGTGTATCGAGAAGGAGTGGCCACGTCAGCCCAATCTCTGCGGCATGAACATGGCGACCAGCTGGGTGATCACCACGTTGACCGCGAACGCCGACACCACACCGAGCACCACGGACGCATTGACCGCGTTGGCCACCCCGCGAGGACCGTGCGAGGCGGACAAACCGCGGTGGCACGCAACAACGATGACGATGACCCCGAAAATCTCGGTCTTCACCAGGGCGACGACGAGGTCTGCCACCGAGGCGAAGCTCGCGAACGAGCTGATGTAACTGCCGGGCGTGCCACTCTGGAAACCAATGTTGATCGCGTAGCCGGCGGCCAGACCCATGAAGATGATCAGAATGCACAGAAACGGTGCCACCAGGAGGATGGCTGCAAGCCGTGGCGCGACGAGCCTGCGCACCGGGTCGATTCCCATCGTCGACAAAGCATCGATCTCGTCGCGAATGGTGCGCGCGCCCAGATCGGCTGCGACCGCCGACCCAGCGGCACCGCCCAACAACAGAGCCGCGACGATCGGTGCCCCTTGGCGGATCACCCCGAGACCACCTGCAGCACCTGCGATGGACGTCGCGCCGATCTGATCGGTGAGACTGCCGACCTGCACGGAGACGATGACGCCGAACGGAATCGACACCAGTACCGCTGGGACGACCGTGACGGTGACGACGAACCAGGCCTGGTCGACGGTGTCACGCCACGGATGCCGCAACGTGGCGATGTCACGTACGAGGTGAACGAAGGCCAGTACGCCCAGCTCCAACGTCTGGCCGAACGTCCTGAATCCACCGGAAACCCCGTCGCTGACGCGCGCGAGCGTCGATACGGGCGACGACAATTCCCCACCCCCCAAACTCGTGTTCATGGCGACTCCCCCGCGCCGAAAACGAAAAGTACCAGCCGACAGTCGACCAAGTGACGTTTTCCTCACTTACCGACCTATGAGAAATCACAGACTTCGGCCGGGCTGCCTGAGGTTCCGTTGCGACCGAGCGCTCGGGTGCGCGCAGCGTCGCACGGCCGTCGCGCGCCTCCAGTACGGACCGATCGCCCCGCTTTACTGATACTTTGAATTCTCATCGACGCTGGGAGAAAAGATTGACAAGCGCTCCGGATCGCACCCGCATCGAATTCCCCGACATCTCTTCTCGCACGTGGGAACACCCGTCGGATCGAGCTGCGCTGGTCACCCTGCGTACCCTCAAAGGTTTCGACACCGTTCTGCGCACGCTGTCCGGGCTGCTACGCGAACGGCAGCATCGCCTGATGTACCTCGCCACAGCGGTACGCGTCGACGAGCGCCAGTTCAAGGACCTGAACGACCTGCGCACCGACTGCGTGAACATTCTCGGTGCCGAGGAGACACCCGAGTTGTTCGTCGTGCAGTCACCGATGGTCAACGCGTTCACCATCGGAATGGACCGCCCGTTCATCGTGCTGACCACGGGCATGCTCGACATCATGACCTACGAGGAGCAGCGTTTCGTCGTCGGTCACGAGCTGGGCCACGCACTGTCCGGGCACGCGGTGTATCGCACCGTGCTCGTGCATCTGATGCGGCTCGCCGGCACGGTCGGCTGGGTTCCGGTGGGCGGCTGGGCCCTACGCGCGGTCATCGCAGGATTGATGGAATGGAAGCGAAAGTCCGAACTATCCGGTGACAGAGCAGGTTTGCTGTGCGGACAGGACGTGCACACCGCGATCCGCGTGCAATTGAAGCTGGCCGGCGGCGCACGCATCAGCGAAATCGACGTCGATGCCTTCCTCGCTCAGGCCGCCGAGTACGAGGCCAGCGGAGATCTGCGCGACGGCGTACTCAAGCTGCTCAATCTCGAACTCCTCTCGCACCCGTTCTCGGTGCTCCGCGCCGCAGAGTTGAAGAAGTGGGTCGACGACGGCGAGTACGCGGCCGTACTTCGCGGCGACTACCCACGCAGGTCCACCGACCACGAGGCCAAGGTCTCGGAGGAGTTCCGTAACGCAGCGCGCACGTACAAGAACAACTTCGACACCTCCGAGGACCCGCTGTTCAAGACGGTGCGAGACATCGGAAGTGGCTTCACCGGAGCCGTCGACGCCGTCGGCAACGGAATCGGCGACGTGGCGTCGGACATCAAGGGGCGCTTCGATCACTGGCGAAAGTCGTAGCGCCGGAGCAGGACCCAAGAACGACGAGGGCGGCGACCACCGAAGTGGTCGCCGCCCTCGTCGTCGTTCGGCTGGGATCAGAAGTTGATCATGTGCCCCGCGAGGCCGTGGATGGCCTCCTGCAGTGCCTCCGACAGCGTCGGGTGCGTGTGCACGTTGCGTGCCAGTTCGTTGACCGTGAGGTCCCATTTCTGGGCGAGGGTCAGCTCGGGCAGCAGCTCGGAGACGTCCGGTCCGATGAGGTGTCCGCCGAGCAGTTCACCGTGCTCGGTGTCGGCGATGAGCTTGACGAAGCCGGTGGCGTCGCCCAGTCCGTGTGCCTTGCCGTTGGCAGCGAACGGGAAGTTCGCGACCTTGATGTCCGAACCGCGGGCCTGGGCCTCCTCGCGGGCCTGGTCCTCGGTGAGACCGAAGCTGGCGACCTGCGGCTGGCAGAACGTCGCACGCGGCATCATGCGGTAGTCGTCGATCGGCAATGTCTCTGCGCCGCCGATGGTTTCGGCAGCCACGACGGCCTGGGCCTCGGCCACGTGAGCGAGCTGCAGCTTGGCGGTGACGTCGCCGATGGCGTAGATGTGCGGCACGTTGGTCTGCATCGTGTTCGTGATGCCGATGGCACCGCGATCGGTGAGCTCGACGCCGGTCTTCTCCAGGCCGAATCCTTCGACGCGAGGCGCGAAGCCGACGGACTGCATCACCTTGTCGACGGTGAAGGTCTCGCTCTCACCGGACTTGTTGTGCTTGATCGCGACGGTGACCTTGGAGCCGTCGTCGTCGATGCTCTGCACGCCTGCGCCGGTGATGACCTTGACGCCGAGCTTCTTGTACTGCTTCTCGATTTCCTTCGAGACGTCCTTGTCCTCGTTGGGGAGCGCGCGATCGAGGAACTCGACGATGGTGACGTCGACTCCGTAGTTCTTGAGGACGTAGCCGAACTCCATGCCGATCGCGCCGGCACCGACGATGAGGATCGAACCCGGCAGATCCTTCGTCATGATCTGCTCTTCGTACGTGACGACGTTCTCGCTCAGTTCCGTGCCGGGAAGCAGCTTGGTGGTGCTGCCCGTCGCGATGATCGCGTTGTCGAACGTGATCGTCTCGGTACCACCCTTTGTCAGCTCGACCTCGATGGTGTTGGCATCGGTGAACGTGCCCTTGCCGTCGTACTCGGGGATCTTGTTCTTCTTCATCAGGAAGTGGATGCCCTTGACGCGGCCGTCGGCAACCTTGCGGCTCCGATCGAAGGCTGCGCCGAAGTCGAAGGAGGCTTCACCCGAGATGCCGAACAGCTTGGCCTCTTTGGTGAAGAGGTGCGCCAGCTCGGCGTTACGGAGAAGGGCCTTCGAGGGGATGCAGCCGACATTCAGGCACACACCGCCCCAGTACTTCTTCTCGATGATGGCAGTGCTGAGTCCGAGTTGTGCCGCGCGGATAGCAGCGACGTACCCACCGGGACCGGCTCCGAGGACAACGACGTCATAGTGTGAGGTCACGAGTCCCCAGCGTAGTCGTGCCGTCCGACGCTGTCTCGACCTGGTCTTCGTTACCAGCCGGTAGCCACGCGAGCGCCGACCACCCCGACGGCCAGAGTGCTGCTAGAACTGTGGAATGGCAATCTCGGACGACCCGTACCTCTGGCTCGAAGACGTCACCGGCGACGCTGCGCTCGCGTGGGTGCGCGAGAAGAACGAGGTGACGGTCGAGGCGCTGAGCGGGACGGCGTTCGAGGCCACCGAGGCGAGCATCCGAGAAATTCTCGACACCGACGCGCGCATTCCGTACGCCCGTCGGCGCGGACGATTTCTGTACAACTTCTGGCGCGACGCCGAACACGTCCGCGGCCTGTGGCGTCGAACCACGATGGACGAGTACCGAACCGAGAATCCGGCGTGGGACGTGCTGCTCGATCTCGATGCGCTGGCCGCGAGCGAGGACGAGAACTGGGTGTGGGGTGGCGCTCAGGTGCTGCGCCCCGATCAACGGCTGGCTCTGGTGACGCTCTCTCGCGGCGGCGCCGATGCAACGGTGGTCCGCGAGTTCGATCTGGACTCCCGCACCTTCCGCGCCCCGGAGAACGGCGGATTCGCCCTACCCGAGGCAAAGACGGACATCGGGTGGATCGACGCTGACACCGTCTTCGTCGGAACGGATTTCGGACCGGGCTCGCTCACCGAGTCGGGCTATCCGCGCATCACGAAGCGGTGGCATCGCGGTACCTCGGTCGACGAGGCCGAGACCGTGTACGAGGGTGCGGCACAGGACATCTCGATCTCCGCCTGGCACGATCGCACCCCCGGCTTCGAACGCGACTTCGTCCAGCGCGCCACCGACTTCTACAACTCCGAGACCTACGTGCTCGACGGGTCCACGTTGACCCGGATCCCGACGCCCACCGACGCGTCGACCTCGGTGCACGAGAACTGGTTGCTGGTTCGCACGATGACGCCGTGGACGGTGGGCGACGAAACCTATCCGGCCGGCGCACTGCTCGCTGCGGATTTCGACGAGTTCGTCTCCGGCACGATCGCTCTCACCGTTCTCTTCGCTCCCGATGCGCACACCTCCCTGCACCAGTACGCCTGGACCGAGAATCACCTGCTGCTGGTGACCTTGCAGGACGTACGGACGCAGTTGCACGTCCTCACCCCCGGCGAGAAGGAGTGGGCAACCGGCACGATCGACGGGTTGTCGGATCTGACCTCCACCGAGATCATCGGAACCGACGCCGAGGAGAACGGTGACGAGTTCTTCCTCTCCTCGTCCGGCTATCTCACTCCGGCGACATTACTGGTGGGCACCGTGGGCGGTGAACTCGAAGTTCTCAAGCAGGCTCCGGCGTTCTTCGACGCCGACGGCCTGACGGTGGAACAGTTCTTCGCACGGTCCGACGACGGTACCGACATCCCCTACTTCGTCGTCCGACGCGCCGATTCCGGTCCCGGACCGACACTGCTCTACGGTTACGGCGGCTTCGAGATCTCGATGACGCCCGGCTACAGCGGTGCGACCGGACGGGCGTGGCTCGAACGTGGCGGCACCTACGTCGTCGCGAACATCCGCGGCGGCGGAGAGTACGGGCCGTCCTGGCACACCCAGGTCCTGCGCGCCGGACGCCATCTGGTGCACGAGGACTTCGCCGCCGTCGCGCGCGACCTCGTCACCCGCGGCATCACCACCACCGAGCAGTTGGCCGCGCAAGGCGGGAGCAACGGCGGTCTGTTGATGGGCATCATGGTGACGAAGTACCCGGAACTGTTCGGCGCGTTGGTATGTCAGGTCCCGCTGCTGGACATGAAGCGGTACCACCTGTTGCTCGCGGGGGCGTCCTGGGTGGCCGAGTACGGCAACCCCGACGACGCGGACGAGTGGGAGTTCATCTCGCAGTACTCCCCCTACCAGAACGTCGTCGCCGCATCCGAACGTCGGTATCCGCCGATTCTGATCGCCACGTCGACCCGCGACGATCGCGTCCATCCCGGACATGCACGCAAGATGGCGGCTCGATTGGCCGAACTCGGCCACGACGTCAGCTACTACGAGAACATCGAAGGTGGGCACGGCGGGGCGTCGGACAACGCGCAGTTGGCGTTCAAGACCGCGTTGACCTACGAGTTTCTGTGGCGACACCTCGCTCGTAGCTGACGGTCAGGCAGCGAGAGCGTCCTCGAACATCGGCCAGGAATCGTGCAGATCGTTCTGCCAGTAACCCCACGAGTGGGTGCCGCGGTCACGCAACTCGAAGTGGGCCGGGATGTCGAGCTGCTCGAGGGCCGTCTTCAACCTGCGAGTGCAGTCTCCGGTCGCCACCTCGATGGCACCGCCCACGACCATCTGGTTGAGCAACACGAAGCCGGTTCCGTTGGGGTTCGTACCGTCGAGGGTGTCCGATGCTCCCGCCAGCCCGCTGCCGTTCGAGATGTACAGCGCTGTGCCACGCAACTTTTCGGCATTGATCACCGCATCGTTGCGTACCCAGTCCTGATGATCGTCCGGCCCCCACATGTTCGTGACGTTCGCGCCGAGCGCCATGGACACGACCGTCTTGACGTAAGCCCGGCCCAACGCGTCGGTGGTCGACGCGCATCCGCTGTAGGAACCGACGGCACGGTAGAGCCCCTGGTGGTGAGCGGCCAGGTTCAGGACCGAGGTCGCGGCCATCGAGATACCGGCAATTGCGTTGCGGCCGTTGGTATCGAGCAGATCGTCGACGAGCGGTGGGAGTTCGGCGGTCAGGAAGGTTTCCCACTTGTTGCGCCCGAGCCTCGGATCGTCCTGCTGCCAGTCGGTGTAGTAGGAGTAGGCCCCTCCGACCGGGGTCACCACATTGACGTTCTTGCCGGCGAAGAACGACACGACATCGGTCTGGGTGTACCAGTCCATTCCGTCGAGTCCGCCGCCCGCGCCGTTGAGCAGGTACAGCGTGGGGCTCGGAGCCGTCCGATCGGGAGATCGCAGAATCTTCAGTGGGATCGTCCGGTCCATCGCGGCCGAGTGAACGAATGCCGTCATGGCGACGTCGTCGGTCACCTCGGTGCGCACCACGTACGACTCCGTCGGACCGGACGTCTCGTCGGCCGGGGTCGCGGAGGCGAGCGGGTGCGCCACCGCCGCGGCGCAGGCCACCACACATACGACGACCACTCTGCGTAGCGCCCTCGATCGGAGAAACTGCTCCCCACCACCGATTCGACGAACAGAATCCCCCAGGCCGCTCATAGTCGTGCTCGCTATCGTCGTTCACACAATTGTTGGTTCAAAGACTTTGTACACCAAAACGAACCAGAAGCATGTGTAAACGTACGAAAACCTGTGGATTACCCAGTTCGGATCCGAACCCGTCAGCGATGCATCCACTCCGCCACGAGGTCGGCGACCGCCGTGGGGCTACGGATCCACCCGTTGTGTCCGAGTGGCTCGTCGACGTGCACCGAGGTGACTTCGGCACGGGCAAGCTTGCGTACGAGATTGTCCATCGAGCCACGGGGTGCGAGGTCGTCGCCTTCGATGGTGACTGCGAGCACCGGAAGCGTCAGACGGCCCATCCGTTCCTCGTAGTCCATGTCCGCTCCCGCCGGTTCGATCGTCCCGTTCCGCGCGAACCGGGACCAGTCGTCGATCAGAACCCTCGACTGACGGCCGAACCCGCCGATACCGATCCGATCTCCCGGCCAGAACCCGGCGATGCTGCTGGTGATCGCCATCGCTGCGGCACCCACGTACAGCGGGACGCCGCGGGTGGTGCCGAATCCGCGGTGGTAGGGCGAACCCGACGCCACCAGGATCAGTCCGCCGAGCCTGCCCCTGATGCGGGCGGCGTACATCGCACCGAGCTGGCCGCCCATGCTGTGGCCGAGCAGGAACGGCGTCGCTTCCGGGAACTGCTCGCGAACCACCTCGAATATCGCCGGGAAGTCGACCGAAACCAGTTCCTGCTAGCCGTAGCGACTCGCCGAACTCGGCTTCGGCACGCTGTCCCCCTGACCCCGGAGATCGCCGATCGCAGCATGGAAACCGCGCGCGACGAGAGCCTCGGCGAACAGCCGGTAGTAGCCACCGGGAATGCCGAGGCCGGGAAGAACGACGATCACGGGTGCATCGTCACGGCCCTCACCGGGGAACAGTGACACCGGCACGGTCGAACCGTCGGGCATCTGAATCGGAACCGTCTGCATCGGCTCACCCTATGACGGGTGCAACCATGCCTCCCCCCAGGGCTCGTGTTCACCGGATCGCCGGCCAATCATCGAGTGGTGCAGATCTTTTCGGTCGAACGAATGACATCTCCAACGAATGCACGTCGAACGACGAGAGCCGGGCCCGACGATGCGGACCCGGCTCGAAGCCGTGAATCAGGAAGTCATGAGTCAGGAGGGCAGGCCGGGGATTTCGACGGCCGAGCCGCTACCTTCCGAGCTACCGAGAGCGAGCAACTGCAGCAGGATTGCGAGCAACTCCATGAAAACTCCTTCGAGAGAGGGGGATTCGATGCCTGGCCAGCATCGCGAACCGTCACGAGTTCATCGGACGTAGAGATCCGTGCAGCCGTTGGGCCGCAGGCCCAACGGCGCGGCGGTCGGTCAGTCCGAGGAGGAGCTGATTCCCGAGAAGAGCTGGAGGAAAATTGCGAGGAGGTCACCGAGTTCAGCGGACATGCGAAATACTCCTTCTTCGAGGGGGGTGTGCAGATCGCCTGTGACGGATGTCACGCGATGATCTCTGCAAGAAGATTTGTACCGCAGTCGGTCTCGGTTTGTACACGGAAACAACAGTAAAAGTCGAAAATCTTGGTGCGGTGTCACAAAACGGTGACGGTACCGACCGTGGCCGCCCCCGACGAACGGTCACGGCCACGGTCGACACGGACGAACTACGCCGCGCTACCCGACGTCAGCACGCCGACGATCTGATCGACGATCGCGTCGACGATGCCGTCGTAGACGCCGGTGGCGATGTCGGAGATGAACTGCGCTGCTGAACCCATGAGAACTCCTGTTGCTCGTGTGCAAGGACAGCCGTAGGCAATACGACCTCGTTCGTTCCTACCGCACCGACGATGACGGTGCATAGCCCGGTACCAACTCGAGACATCGAAGATCCACTACCGCAACGACTTACCGGAGATTGCACCATATTACGCGGCAAAACTACTCGCCGATCACGTCTTTCGCGCGCCCCACGAGCAGAGGGTCTGTTTCACCGACTATTTCGGAATCCTTGTTCGCGTAGTCGAATTTGTTGAGCACGAAGCGCATGGCGTTGATGCGAGCCCGCTTCTTGTCGTTGCTCTTGACGACCGTCCACGGCGCGACATCGGTGTCGGTGGCACGGAAGTTCTCCTCCTTCGCCGCGGTGTAGGCATCCCACTTGTCCAGCGAGGCAAGGTCCATGGGCGAGAGCTTCCATTGCCGCACCGGGTCGACCTGCCGGATGGCGAAGCGGGTGCGCTGCTCGTGCTGCGACACCGAGAACCAGAACTTGGTCAAGCTGATGCCCTCGTCGACGAGCATCTGCTCGAACAGCGGTGCCTGCCGAACGAACTGAGCGTGCTGCTCGTCGGTGCAGAACCCCATGACCCGCTCGACGCCCGCCCGGTTGTACCAGGACCTGTCGAACATGACGATCTCCCCGGCCGCGGGCAGATGTGCGATGTAGCGCTGAAAGTACCACTCGGTCGACTCACGAGCCGACGGCTTCTCCAGCGCGACCACGCTGGCACCGCGCGGGTTGAGGTGTTCCATGAATCGCTTGATCGTGCCGCCCTTACCGGCGGCATCTCGGCCCTCGAAGATGATGACGTGCCGTCGCCCGGTCTCCTTGGTCCACATCTGCAACTTGAGGAGTTCGATCTGCAGAAGACGCTTCTCCAGTTCGTACTCGGCACGCGTCATACGCTCGTCGTACGGGTAGTTCTCGCGCCAGGTGTCGACGACGTGGCCGTCGGGGACGGTCAGCAGTACCGGATCGTCGTCATCGGAGTCGTCGACGGTGAAGCCCGACGTGTCGGCAAGATCCACGGCTGTCGTGATGTCGAGCAGGTCGCTCAGGTTGGTACGCGCAGCCGTGCCGTTGCGGAGATCGTTGTCGGTCATGGGCCGAAAGTTAGTGCTCATCGGTGACCGATCCATGTCGGTTCGGTGAACACCCGATGCATCCGGTTTCACCGCAGGCACCACCCGGTCCGCAAGGGGGACGGACCGGGTAGCGCCTGCTCGTGAACTCGCCGATCTCGTGCGACCGTATCGGCCGTCACAGCGGTAGGTCCAGGGGTCTGCCCGGAAAAGTCGACGATCTTGTTCGAGCGCCGATTTCGGACCGTTCGTTTGTCGGGGTCGATATGGGTGAAATCCCCGATGCGCCGAAAGGTGTTGCTGATGCAGACTTTTCAGCATGACATTCGAGAGCGGTTCCCCCAGAGAGTTCACCAGGTCGAGTTCGCAGAAGATGATGGGAGGTGTATGCGGCGGAGTTGCCGAATATTTCGGCTGGGACGTCAACATCGTCCGACTCGCGACCGTTGCCGGCGCAGTCCTGACCGGCGGCACCGTCGTGCTGATCTACCTCGCGGCGTTGATGTTGATGCCGCTCCGATGAAGCCCGAACGCGACGAAGCCCCGGACCTCGACAACAGGTCCGGGGCCCCGCGACCGACTACTCGGCGACGCTGGAGAGTCCTTCGGCGCTTCCGGTGAAGAGCTCGGTGATCGCGTCGGAGATGCCTGCAGCGATGCCGTCGGTGATGATTCCGCCGAGGCCGCCGCCTTCGGTGCCGCCGCCGAGCAGACCGGTGATGAGATCGAGAAGCATGGAGTGAGCACCTTTCGGAGAAACGACGAGGCCTGGTTGAAGATTGGACCGGGCGGCAGAAATATAACGCGCCCGTTCTGTCCGATCCGCCGTTTGCCCGAAAAAGTCCCGCTCCCCGTTTGTTGCCGGAAAAAACTTCCGCGCGGTTGCGCGCGAACTACTCCTGTCCGGTGATCAACCAGCCGCACGGTCCGGCGAGCTCGTCGGCCTCGGCGGGTCCCATCGATCCGGGCGCGTAGCTCTTCACCTCGGGCGGGTTGCTCAGCAACGGGGCGGCGACGTCCCAGACGTGCGCCAGACCGTCCGGCCTGGTGAACAACGACCGGTCTCCACTGAGCACATCGAGGATCAAGCGCGCGTACGGGCTCAGCGGCTCGGCGTCGGGCACCGACTTCAGCGGCAGCGCCAGATGCCCCACCGACAGATCGAAATCCGGGCCCGGTTCCTTGACCGTCATGGCGATGTCGATGCTGCCGTCACCCGAGAGGTCGAACGAGAGCACAGTGCCGTCCTCGGGCAGTTCGGTGAGCGGACTGTCGGCCGGTTTACCGAACACCAACGACACGCGCTGCTGGCCCACGCCCAACATCTTTCCGGTGCGGAGCAGAAACGGGACTCCGCGCCACCGGTCGGTGTCGACCCACAACTTCGCCGCGACGAACGTGTCGACCTTCGAATCGTCGGCGACGCCCTCGACATCGCGGTAGCCGTCGTACTGACCGAGAACCACCTCGCCGGTGTCCAGCGGCCGGAACTGCCCGATCACGGTCTCACGCGCCGATTGCAGATCCTCGGCCTTCAGCGATGCGGGCGGCTCCATCGCGACCTCCGCGGCGACCTGGAACAGGTGGGTGACGAGCATGTCCAACACGGCACCGGTGGCGTCGTAGAACTCGGCCCGGTCGTCGATGTCGAGCGTCTCGGGGACGTCGATCTGTACCTGCGCGACGTGTTCGGAGTTCCAGATTCCGCCGATCATGCCGTTCGCGAACCGCAGCACATGGAGGTTCTGCGTCGCCTCCTTGCCGAGGAAGTGATCGATGCGATAGACCTGGTTTTCCTCGACCACCTCGTGCACGGCCTTGTCGAGTTCCTCGAAGTTGCTCTGCGAGGTACCGAAGGGCTTTTCGTAGACCACCCGGGAGCCGTCGGCCAGATCGTGTGCTCCCAAGGCCTTCGTGTAGTCGACGAAGGTGCTCGGCGGCAGAGCGATGTAATGCACCAGCTGGGCGTCGTCGCCGACGTCCTTCTTCGCGTCGGCGACGACCTCGGGCAACTTACCGGGATCGTCGACGGTGAAGCCGTTGCCCGCGAAGCGGATTCGCTCGGAGAACGTCGTCCAATCGTCCTCGGCCACATTCTCGGCGAACTCGTCGAGGACGCTGCGTACGTGATCGCGGAACTCGTCGTCGGAGGTGTCCTTGCGGCCGTTGCCGATCAGGACCCATTTCTCCGGGAGCAGGCCTTCGAGATGGAGTTGGTAGAACGACGGCAGGACCATTCGCTTCGCGAGGTCTCCGGTTGCGCCGAAAAGGACGAATACAGTGGGTTGCGAGGACGCCATGACCTCCACTATGCACCGCACAGTTTGGGCGCGCACAGTGCCGACGAGTGAGAGTGCATGATGACCAGATCACGGTTTCACGGTGAGATCTACGGGGTAGGCACAACGTCCGGCGTGCGCATCGTCGTCGGGCATTGGACGCGATCGCCGCTCGGAGAATTCACCGACGTCATGATCCAATTCGCGGACGGCAGACGCCTGCTCGTCGCGCCCGACGAGGACGTTCGGGAATTCGTCACCGCCACATACACCTTCGACGCCACCGAACTCGTACCGGTGACATTCACCGCTCAGCAGGACGGTTGGCGGTCGGTGACAGCGGGTGACCTGTCCGTGCGAATCCGCGTTGCCGGACCCACCGTGCTCGGCCGCGCACTGAGCCTCGTCCCCGACGCGGTGTCGACAGCACCGTGGTTCTGCGCGATCAGCGATCCCATCGCCCGAGTGATACTGCGCGGAGTCCGCACCCGCGGCAGCGCGGGCGGGGGCCGACGTGAGTACTACGGTGCCAGGCACCAACACCGCGTCACCGACGTGCAGGCCTCGTGGCAGGGCGAGGACCTCGGATCACTGACCCCGGTCACTCCCCCGGTGACCTTCGGATTCGGCAGCACCCCGGCGGCACCGTCGGTCACATCCATCACCACGACGATCGACAGTTAGACCACCACGGCGCCGGACGCCCGCAGATCGTCGAGGGCAGCGGCCGACGACTCCGGCGCAACTCCCGCGACGAGGTCGGTGAGAACACGGACGTCGAGCTTCTCGGCCACAGCGTCTTTCGCCGAAGCCAGAACGCAGTAGTCGGTCGCAAGCCCGACGACGTCGATGTCGGTGACCTCGTTGGCGGTGAGTATCTCGGCGAGGGACGTCCCGTCGTCGGTGACACCCTCGAATGCCGAGTACGACGGTTTGCCCTGACCCTTGTAGACGTGGACGTCCACCGAACCGGTCGCGTAATCGGGGTGATACTCGGCTCCGACGGTGCCCGCGACGCAGTGCACCGGCCACGTGGTGACGAAGTCCGGGGCGGCGTCGGTGGCGAAGTGCCCGCCGTTGTCGCCTTCCGCGTCGTGCCAATCTCGCGAGGAGACCACGAGGTCGTACTCGTCCCCGTGGCGCGCGAGGTACGCGCTGATCCTGCGCGCGACTTCCGCGCCGCCGGTCACCGCAAGCGCGCCGCCCTCGGTGAAGTCGTTCTGCACATCCACTACCAACAGAGCACGAGTCATGGATCCCAGTATCCTCGACGGGTGCGCGTGTCGTCTCTGGTGACCTACCCCGTCAAAGGATGTGCCGGTGCCGTGCTGGATGCCGCCCAGGTGAGTGCCACCGGCCTCGAACACGATCGATCGTTCATGATCGTCGATGCGGACGGCGCATTCCGCAGTCAACGCACCGACCCCGTGCTCGCGGTCGTCCGCTGTTCGGTGGGCGACGGAACGTTGACGCTCGAGCACGACACCTCCGGCTCGGTGACCGTGTCGGTGGACCGCGATTCCGCGGCGCGAGACATCACGATGTTCCGCAGCCCGATGCGCGGGATCGATCAGGGCGACGATGTCGCCGACTGGCTCACCGACGTCATCGGAGAACCCTCACGCCTCGTCGCCGCACCGCGCGACCTCGACCGCGTCACCGACGGAATCCGGCCAGGATCAGCACAATTCGCCGACAGCTCTGCGGTGCACATCCTCTCGACCGCCACCTTGGCCGGGCTCAATTCCCGCCTCGACGTCCCGCTGCCGATGGATCGCTTCCGCCCCAACATCGTCGTCGACGGCTGGGACTCCCCGCACCGGGAAGACGAGGTGCGGGACGTGACCATCGGCGGGGCGCGATTGGCCTACACCAAACTTGCCATACGCTGCGCCGTCACCACGGTCGAGCAGTCCACCGGTGTGCGCACCGGTCCGGAACCGCTGCGCACGCTCGGCGACTACCGCCGCGGTCGGCAGAAGGGCGTCGCCTTCGGGTCGAAGTTCTCGGTGGTGCAGGACGGCACGGTGACCGTCGGGGACGAGCTACACGTCGCGAGTTGGGGCGAGTCGGAGCTGTAGCTCGGCTGTGGTGTGCTGAGTGTCCACTTTTCGGTTCCGTGGGCGGGTTTCCGCTCACGCGAAGGAATTGTGGACAACCACGTCACTCGCTCCGGTGGCAATCAGCGCCGCCAACTGGATCCGCGCCTGCCCCGCCCGCAGTTCGCGGGAGAACACCGCACCCGCATCGAGGAGATCGTGGCCACCCCCACCGCCGCCGTACGTCGGCGAGGTCTCGCCGAACGGAACCCGCGTCGTGACCACCACGTGCACCCCGGCGGCCACTGCCTCCTTCACCGCATGGACGACGCGGGCGTTGGTGTTGCCCGAACCCGTCGCCTCGAGCACGATGCCCGACGCCCCGGCCTCGCGGCACGTGTCGATCTGCAGTCCGTCGGCCCCGGGATAGAGGGCGACGATGTCGACGCGAATCCCGGCAATGGGCTTCCACTGCAGGGGTTTCGGCCGAGGCAGCGCCGCCGACCGAAAGGCATCGAGTTCGGTGGTGTGCTTCTTGATCGCGCCGCGCGCCGGCAGCAAGCGACCGCCGAACGCGATCAGAACACCGGGCTCGGACTGCGCGGCCGCCACCGCCGCGGCGATGTTGCTCGGGCCGTCCGGATCTGGATGATCGGCCGTGCGCTGTGCACCGGTGAAGACCACCGGACGTTCGTCGTCGTGGAACAGATCGACGTAGAGCGCCGACTCCTCCATGGTGTCGGTGCCGTGCAACACCACCACTCCGGCGCATCCGTCCTCGGCCAGCGCGTCCGCGACCGCAGTGCGAATGGTGTCGAGATCGGCGAAGTCCAACGCCGAGCTGTCCTTCGACATCACCTCGTGCACCCGAACACCGTCGACATCGACCCCGATGCCGGCGACCGGACGAGAGACACCGTGCTCGTCGCGACTGCTGGCAATCGTGCCGCCTGTGGTCAACAAGGCGACATGCTCGGCGCTCTCCGGTCGTTCCTGCAGGCTCCACTCCTCAGTCACTGCGCGCCGCCACCTCTCGAATTCGCTTGCGGCACAGAAACCATCCTCCGACGAGCATCGGCGCGATGAGCAGGATCGACGCCACCGTCCAGGTACCGACCGGTTTGTCGAAGGCCATCAGCACGAGTACACACGCCAGGAAGCCTAGCGTTGCGTATCCGGTGTACGGGGCACCGAAGAGCTTGAACGCAGGTCGGGTGACCGCACCGGTTCTCGACAGCGACCAGAACTTCAACTGACACGCCACGATGACGGCCCAGGCGCTGATGATGCCCAGAGCGGCAAGGTTCAGCACGATCTCGAAGGCCTGCGCCGGAACCACGGCGTTGAGCACGACACCGAGCAGTGTCACCACCGACGTCAGTGCGATGCCGCCGTACGGCACACCCGACTTGTTCATCCGCGCGGCGAACGAGGGGGCCGAGCCGGCGACCGCCATCGAATGCAGGATGCGTCCGGTCGAGTACAGCCCGGCATTGAGGGAGGACAACGCTGCGGTGAGGACGACGAGGTTCATGATCGCGTCCGCGCCTTCGACGTCGATCGCTCCGAAGAACGTCACGAACGGACTCTCACCGGCCCGATAAGCGGTGTACGGCAACAGCAGTGACAGCAGCAGCACCGAGCCGACGTAGAACACGACGATACGGATGATGACGGTGTTGATCGCCTTCGGTATCACCTTCTCGGGATTCTGCGTCTCACCGGCCGCAGTGCCGACCAGCTCGATCGAGGCGTAGGCGAACACCACTCCCTGGATCACCACGATGGCAGGCAGCAGTCCGTTGGGAATCAGCCCGCCGTTGTCGGTGAGCACGCTCAGACCCGGCTCCTGTCCGTCGATGGGAGTGCCGAAGATGACGTAATAGGTGCCGATGGCCAAGAAAGTCACCAGTGCGACGACTTTGATGAGCGCGAACCAGAACTCCAGCTCACCGAACACCTTGACCGACACCAGGTTCAGCCCGAGCACGAGCACCAGGCCTGCGAGCGCGAAGACCCATTGATCGACGTTGCCGAGTGGAGCCCAGTATTTCTTGAAGAAGTTCATGTAGAGCGCCACGGCCGTCACGTCGACCACCGCTGTCATCGCCCAGTTCATCCAGTACAGCCAGCCGGCCGCGAAAGCGACTTTCTCGCCGAAGAATTCGCGCGAATACGAGACGAAGGATCCCGACGACGGGCGGTGCATCACCAGCTCACCCAGTGCGCGCAGAATCAGGAAGGCGAAGAATCCGCACAGCGCGTACACCAGAACCAGGGCAGGTCCGGCGTCGCGCAGTCGCCCGCCCGCGCCCATGAACAGTCCGGTGCCGATCGCGCCGCCGATGGCGATCATCTGGATCTGGCGAGGGGCCAGCTCTTTTCGGTAGCCCAGGTCTTCTTCACTGAAGGCCTTGGCGGTGTCGACACTCCGGTTCTCTGTACTCATCGCGCTACCTCGTCGACGTCTCGGGAGCAACAGAATGCTCGGTGGGAGCCACCCGCAGATTCGCGAGGTGCTCGGGGCTCAGGAGTCGATCCAGTTCGTCCCGGGCCAACAGACCCTTCTCGAGAACGAGGTCGACCACGTTTCGACCACTGACCAACGCCTCCTGGGCAATAGCAGTCGATTCCACGTATCCGAGATACGGGCTCAGCGCGGTGATCAGGCCGATGGAGTTCTCCACGCGTTCACGCAGCAGGTCGACGTTGGCGGTGATGCCGTCGACACACCGATGCGCGACGGTTCGGCATGCGGCGCTCAGGTGCGCCATACCGTCGGACAGGGACTTGACGATGATCGGCTCGAATGCGTTGAGCTGCAACTGTCCCGCCTCTGCCGCCATGGTGATGGTGACGTCGTGACCGATCACCTCGTAGGCAACCTGGTTGAGTACCTCGGGGATGACGGGGTTGACCTTGCCGGGCATGATCGACGAACCCGCCTGCATCGGAGGCAGATTGATCTCGTTGAAGCCCGCCCGCGGCCCGGAGGACAACAGCCGGAGGTCGTTGCAGATCTTCGACAGCTTCACCGCGACGCGCTTGAGAACGCCGGACAGGTGCACGAACTGACCGACGTCCTGCGTTGCCTCGATCAGATCCGTCGCGGTCACCAGAGGCAGGCCGGTGATGGTCCGCAGATGTGCGACGGCCGATTCGGTGTATCCGGCGGGAGCGTTCAGTCCGGTGCCGATGGCGGTGGCTCCGAGGTTGATCTCGTGCACCAGCAGTGCCGCTTCCTCGAGTCGCGAGCAGTCCTCGTCGATCATGACCGCGTAGGTACCGAACTCCTGGCCGAGGGTCATCGGCACTGCATCCTGCAGCTGCGTGCGGCCCATCTTGACGACGGTGGCGAACTCGGTTGCCTTGCGGCCGAACGAGTCTCGCAACACCTTCATCGAGGCGATCAGCTCGTGGACGGCGAAGACGGTCGCGATGTTGACCGACGTCGGGTACACGTCGTTGGTGGACTGCGACGCGTTCACGTGCTCGTTGGGGTGCAGCATGCTGTAGTCGCCGTGCGGGTGCCCGAGAATTTCCAGGGCGCGGTTGGCGATGACCTCGTTGGCGTTCATGTTGGTCGAGGTGCCCGCGCCACCCTGGATGACGTCGACGACGAACTCCTCGTGCCACTGACCGTCGAGAATTTCCTGACACGCCGTACGGATCGCTTCCCCGCGGGTGGCATCGAGAATTCCGAGATCCTGATTGGCCGACGCGGCGGCCCACTTCACCGCGGCGAGTCCGCGAACGAGGTGCGCGTTGGTGGAGATCGGACGCCCGGTGATGGGGAAGTTCTCGAGGGCGCGCAGGGTGTGGATTCCCCAATACACGCTGTTCGGGATTTCGCGTTCCCCGAGAAGATCCTTCTCGATGCGGGTATCGGCCACGGTGCGCTCCTAGGTGAGGGTGTCCAGCTGTCCGGCTGTCTGACAGGTAGAGTGTGGCGCAGAACACCTCATCGGTCAACCCCACGCTAGGATCACGTCATGAACCTGTCGGACAGCTGGGCAGTCAGTGCGCCCACGAATGCCCGGATGAGCGCGGCCGAGGCGGTGTTCGCAGACCTGCGCGCGGCCATCGCGTCGGGCGAGCTCCCCGTCGGCCAGAAGTTGCCGTCCGAGGCGGCCCTTGCCGCCCGGCACAGCGTCAGCCGCTCCGTCATTCGTGAGGCACTGCGCTCCTGCCACGCCCTCGGCCTGACCGAGACCAAGACGGGCCTGGGCACGTTCGTGATTCGCGACCGCGTCGGAAACGACCTCGACATCGGCAACTACGCGGCCCGCGAACTCATGGAGGCCCGCCCGCACGTGGAGATTCCCGCCGCCGGCTGGGCCGCGGAGCGACGCACCGACGAAGAGTTGGCGGTGCTCGCCGGCCTGGCGGACGAAATGCGTTCGGAGGACGACCACGAGGCCTGGGTTCTGCTGGACGCGCAGTTCCACACCGCGATCGCGCGGGCGAGCAAGAATCGCGTGTTCGAGGCGATCATCGTCGACATCCGGGATGCCCTGACGCGGCAATCGGAGACCCTCAACCTGGTCGCACATCGGCAGCAACAGTCCAACGTCGAACACGACGCCATCGTCGACGGCATCCGATCGGGCGAGTACGACGCCGCAGCCCGCGCGATGACCGCGCATCTCGATGCCGTCCGGGGTGCCGTGGAGTCGCTCGCCGATCGGGCCGATCGGTAGTACTACTAGGCTGCTTGCCGTGACGAAGGTATTGAACTCTCTCCCGGTCGGCGAACGAATCGGCATTGCATTCTCCGGCGGTCTCGACACCTCGGTGGCTGTCGCGTGGATGCGCGAGCACGGGGCGATCCCCTACGCGTACACAGCCGACATCGGCCAGTACGACGAGCCGGACCTGTCCGATGTGCCCGAGCGCGGCCTGGCCTACGGGGCCGAGCAGGCGCGGCTCATCGACTGCCGTGAGCCGCTCGTCGAGGAGGGTTTGGCGGCACTGACCTGCGGCGCGTTCCACATTCGCTCGTCACTGCAGACGTACTTCAACACCACCCCGCTCGGCCGCGCAGTCACCGGCACCATGCTGGTGCGCGCGATGGCCGAGGACGGCGTCTCGATCTGGGGCGACGGATCGACGTACAAGGGCAACGACATCGAGCGGTTCTACCGTTACGGCCTGCTCGCCAACCCGCAGCTGCGGATCTACAAGCCCTGGCTCGACGAGGCGTTCGTCGCCGAGCTCGGCGGCCGCCACGAGATGTCGCAGTGGCTCACCCAGCGCACCCTCCCCTACCGAGATTCCGCCGAGAAGGCGTACTCCACCGACGCCAACATCTGGGGTGCCACCCACGAGGCGAAGAAGCTCGAATACCTCGACACGTCACTCGAGATCGTCAGCCCCATCATGGGCGTTCGGTTCTGGGACCCCGAGGTGGACATCGCGCCCGAGGAGGTCACCGTCGAGTTCGAGCGGGGTCGACCGGTCCGGATCAACGGCAAGAGCTTCGACAGCCCCGTCGACCTCGTCATGGAAGCCAACGCCATCGGTGGACGCCACGGCCTCGGCATGAGCGATCAGATCGAGAACCGCATCATCGAAGCCAAGAGCCGCGGCATCTACGAGGCTCCCGGAATGGCACTGCTGCACATCACCTACGAGCGCCTCGTCAACGCCATCCACAACGAGGACACCGTCGCCTCGTACCACAACGAAGGCCGTCGACTCGGCCGTCTGCTGTACGAGGGACGCTGGTTCGATCCGCAGGCACTGATGCTGCGCGAGGGCCTGCAGCGGTGGGTCGGCAACGTCGTCAGCGGCAGCGTGACACTGCGACTGCGCCGCGGCCAGGACTTCACGATCGTCGACACCCAGGGCAGCAACTTCAGCTACCACCCCGAGAAGCTGTCCATGGAACGCAGCCAGGGCCAGGCGTTCTTCCCCGGCGACCGCATCGGTCAACTCACGATGCGCAACCTCGACATCGCCGATTCACGCAGCAAGCTCGAGCAGTACGCCGCGCAGAACCAGCTCACGGCCTGGGGCGAGCTCATCGGCGAACTGCCCGCAGGCGGTGCCGACGCCATCGCCGCCAGCGGCCCCGACGGTTCCGTGGACTCCTCGGCACTCGACCACGCCGCCATCGAGTCCGGCACCGACTAGCTGCTGGCCAACTGGGTCGTTCCGCAGGCTCCACTCCTGCCCCGCCGAACTCGAAGTTATGGACGGATTTCCGCCGATTTCCGTCCACAACTTCGAGTTCGGCTACTCCTCGGGCTCCGTCAAACCCTCGTGCTCGTCGCGCTCCGCCCACTCGAGTAGCTCGTCGATCGCGAACACCGCATCGTCGATGCCCGCGTGCAGGTCCCCCAACTCGGCGAATCTGGCCGGCACCGTGAACATCGTGAACTCGCGCGGATCGACGTCGGCAACCTCGTCCCACGAAATAGGCGTGGACACCGTCGCCTGCTGATTCCCGCGCACCGAATACGCGCTGGCGATGGTGTGATCGCGGGCGTTCTGGTTGTAGTCGACGAACAGTTTCGACGGGTCGCGGTCCTTGCGCCACCACGTCGTCGTCACGTCCTCGGGTGCGCGGCGCTCGACCTCACGCGCGAAAGCCAGTGCAGCCCTTCGCAAGTCCTTGAAGCCGTAGGCCGGGTCGATCCGAACGTAGATGTGCAGACCATGGCCGCCGGAGGTCTTGGGCCAGCCGACGGCCCCGAGATCACTCAGCACCTCCTGAACCACCCCGGCCACGCGTCGGACCCGGTCGAAGGAACAGTCGGGCATCGGATCGAGGTCGATGCGCCACTCGTCGGGCATCTCGACGTCGGCGCGGCGGCTGTTCCACGGATGGAACTCCACGGTCGACATCTGCACCGCCCAGGCCACGTGCGCCAGTTCGGTCACGCACAGCTCGTCCGCGGTGCGGTTGTAGCGGGGAAACGTCACCTGCACGGTCTCGAGCCACGGCGGCGCGCCGTTCGGCACCCGCTTCTGGTGCACCTTGTCACCGGCCAGTCCCTTGGGAAAGCGATGCATCATGCACGGGCGCTCCCGAAGCGCCCGCACGATGCCGTCGCCCACGCTCAGGTAGTAGTTCACCAAATCCAGCTTGGTGGCTCCGCTTTCGGGGAAGTACACACGCTCGGGGTTGGAGATGCGGACGATGCGGTCACCGACCGGTAACTCGATCGACGGAGAGCTACTGGCCATGAGGTCGAGGGTAAGCGATCAAGAACGAAGCGTGATGCCGTATCGGTCGCGTTTGCGATAGATGGTCGCTCGACTCATCCCGAGTTCCTCGACCGCGTCGTTCATGGTGATGCCGGGGCGAGAGAGCACGCGGATCATCTCGTCGCGCTCGAACGTCTCGATGCGGGTGAGCCGATGGGTGGTGCGCGAAAGCACCTCCGGCGGTAGATGGTGGACTCCGATGACGTCGGCGCGGACGGCTGCCTTGTGCATCACCGTGGCCAGCTCACCGACGTTGCCCGGCCACGGATGTTCGCGCAGCGCTCGCTCGGCAGCAGGGGTGAGCGTGACCTGGCGGCCGCGTACTCGACCGGCCAGATGGAGGGCGAGCGGGGCGATGTCGTCGGGCCTGTTTCGCAGCGGCGGTACCTCGACCACGGTGCGCAGCAGTCCCGCGAGTGCCGGGGGCACGTCGTCGTAGTTCGACGCCGTGACGGTGACGGGTACGCCGTGGCCGGCGCGGCGGATCAGTTCGGCGAGGGCGTCGGCTGCACGCGCGGGAAGCCTGTCGACATCGCGGATGATCACTGCCGTATCGGGTTTCGGCAGCTCGGGCGTCCAGAGGTCGAGCCAGGCGTCGACGTCGCGGGCTGCCGGTGCTCCGGCGCTGAGGATGCGGCCGCGCGGGCGTGCCGCGCGCAGTGCGCGAGCGAGCACGGTGGCCCGGCCCGATCCCGGCTCTCCGACCATGAGAACCGAACCATGTTCGGCCAGAGCAGCTTCCGCAGAACCCAGCGCACTACGCCAGCCCGCAGAGAGGTCGTCGAGGATGCCCGATCCCGGCCCGCTGTGAGCGGTCTCGACCCGGAACACCTCACCGCGCGGAGCAGGCCGTGGATGCTGACCCTGTGCCCGCGCGAGCATCATCGCCGAGGTGTTGCCTGCCGCCGACTGCGCAAGGGCCAGAAGCAGATCCGACGACGACTCCGACCAGGTGGTCAGATTGACGCAGCCCTCCACCCTGCCGGTGAGGGGATCGAGGACCGGCGCAGCCGCGCACGTGTAGCCGGCGAGCGAGAGCGAGTAGTGTTCGTCCGCCCTCACCACTGCGGGCACCTGATCCGCCAGCGCCAGCGCCAGGCCGTTGGTACCGGCCTGGTCCTCCGCATACGAGAAGCCGGGCGCCAGATGCACACGGTCGAGCGCGGCCAGCAGATCGCGATCGGCGCTGACTCGGTCCAACACGAGACCGTCGGCGTCGGTGAGCATCATCGACACCGGTTCGTTCGCCAACGTGTCGCGCAAACCGTTGAGCACCTCGCGGCCGCATCGGTAGAACAGGGACTCGTCGTCGTAGGTTCCCGAGAAGACCGGAGCAACCTCGTCGAGCGACACCCCGTACCGCTGGCTCCGGTGCCAGGACGCGAGGAGCCGATGCGAGACGGCAGCGAGCGGCTCCGAGTGGAGTCGGGCTCGCGAGAGACCCCCGGAATCTGCCATGTGATCCAGGTTACATTCGCATGTCGCCATCTGTGCCGGGGCAGCGTCTCGAATTGAGACGCCGAGGCCGCGACGCCGGCTCGATTCGGACCTACCGTCGTTCCCATAACGACGTGACGCACGTCACGTATCGCACCATCCGGGAGGCACACCGCATGTACACCAAGAATGGCGAGAAGTTCTTCATCGTCGACGCTCACATCGCTCTGTGGGACGCGCGGGAGCAGAACCAGCGCAACATCCACGGCAAGCAGTTCATCGACTGCTTCTACGACTACCACCGCAACCTCTCTCCCGAGAGCGAACTGTGGACGTACGACGAGTACCTCTACCAGGGTGGCGAGCGCCTGATGCACGACCTGTTCGAGGTCGGCTACGTCGATCACGCCATCTTCCAGCCCGCCCACCTCGGCGAGTTCTACAACAACGGGTTCGGACAGACCGAGGAGGCGTCGGCGTTGGCCGCCGCGCACCCGGACAAGCTGACCTACAACCACCACTTCGATCCGCGCAACGGCGAACGTGGCCTCGACCAGCTGCGAGCCGACGCCGAGCGCTTCGGACTCAAGGGCGTCAAGCTCTACACCGCCGAGTGGCACGGCGATTCCCGCGGCTACAAGCTCGACGACGACTGGACGCGGCGCTACCTCGAGGTCTGCCGCGAAGTCGGCATCAAGAACATCCACGTGCACAAGGGGCCGACGATCCGTCCGCTCGATCGAGATGCGTTCGACGTAGCGGACGTGGACCACGTGGCCACCGACTTCACCGATCTGAACTTCGTCGTCGAGCACTGCGGACTGCCCCGGCTCGAGGACTTCTGCTGGATCGCGACCCAGGAACCCAACGTGTACGCCGGTCTCGCGGTGGCCATTCCGTTCATGCACACACGTCCGAAGTACTTCGGCCAGATCATGGGTGAGCTGCTGTACTGGCTGGGCGAGGACCGCATCTTCTTCTCCTCCGACTACGCACTGTGGACGCCCAAGTGGCTGGTCGAAGGATTCGTCGACTTCCAGATCCACGAGTCCCTCGACGAATACGCTCCCATCACGCTCGAGCAGAAGAAGAAGGTGCTCGGACTCAACGCCGCCAAGCTCTACGACATCGAGGTCCCTGCAGAGCTGCAGCTGCCCGACGCCGACGAGACCGAGACCGGACCGCGTCAGCCCGAGCGCGCCGACCTCGCGGCGGTGTGAGATGACGACTGCCACGACCACCAGGAAGGACGAGGCCTACGCCGCCCTCGGTGTCGTCCTGGATCCCGAATTGGACGAGCCCATCACCGATCTCGGCTTCGTCCGATCCCTCGAGGTCGACGAGAGCACCGTCCACGTTCATCTGCGGTTGCCCACGTCGTTCTGCTCGCCGAACTTCGCGTACCTCATGTCGGGGGATGCGAAGGACGTGCTGACGGCACTGCCGTGGACCGAGCATGTTCTCGTCGAACTGGACGATCACCACGACTCGGACAAGATCAACGCAGGCCTCGCCGCCGACGCGGGATATCGAGGCACCTTCGGCCACGAAGCCGAGGAGGACCTCGAGGAGTTACGAGCGACGTTCCGCCGCAAGGCGTATGTGGCGGCGATGGAACGTTCTCTCCAGGGGTGGCTGCGAGCGAATCCCGGTGCGACCGAGAACGACTTGGCCGCAGTGGTTCTCGGGGATCTCGCGGACGATCGCACGTCGACCGCTCTGCTTCGTCGCCGTGAGGCACTCGGGCTGAGAATCGACCCGGCCGCTCCGGCTCTGGTCGACCACACCGGTCGCCCACACACCGGTGATCTGACGATGGTGATGCGGCGCGCCCGCGCCACCCGCGTCTCGATCGACGGCAACGCGCACTTCTGTCGTGGGTTGCTGCAGACTCGCTACCCCGGCGCGGAAGAACAGCAAGTCCCTCGCGAGGAGGGCGCGTTCATCCCCCTCACCTCCCTCACCGTCCAGCACACCACAACACAGGAGCAGTCACGATGAGCACGATGCGCGCCGTCCAGGTGGTCGGGTATCACAAGAATCTGGAGATGACCGAGGTACCGATTCCCGAGGTTCGAGGCCCTCTCGACGTGATCGTGAAGATCGGCGGGGCAGGCGTGTGCCGCACCGATCTGCACATCCTCGAAGGCCAGTGGGCCGAGAAGTCCGGTGTCACACTGCCGTACACGATCGGGCACGAGAACGCCGGATGGGTGCACGCGGTCGGTTCGGCCGTCACCAACGTCCGCGAGGGCGACAAGGTGATCTTGCATCCGTTGGTCACGTGCGGACTGTGTCGGGCATGCCGGTCCGGTGACGACGTGCATTGCGAGAGCAGTGATTTCCCCGGGATCGACACCAACGGCGGGTACGCGGACTATCTGCGGACCAACGCCAGGACAGTGGTGAAGATCGACGATTCGCTCGAACCGTCCGCGGTGGCAGCGCTGGCCGATGCAGGCCTGACGGCGTACCACGCCGCCGCCAAAGCGGCCCGGCGGCTGACTCCACGCGACAAATGCGTCGTCATCGGTGCAGGCGGCCTCGGCCACATCGGTATCCAGGTGCTCGAGGCGCTGTCGCCCGCGGAGCTCATCGTCATCGACCGCAACGCCGATGCCGTCAAGCTCGCCCTGACTCTCGGTGCCGATCACGCGGTGGTCGCCGACGGCAGCCAGATCGACCAGGTCATGGAGCTCACGGACGGATTCGGCGCCGAGGTCGTTCTCGACTTCGTCGGCGAAAATGGCTCCACCGCAGAGGGATTGGCGATGACCAGACGGGCCGGTGACTACCACGTGATCGGCTACGGCGAGAACGTCGACGTGCCGACCATCGACCTGGTGTCGGCGGAGAAGAACATCGTCGGCAACCTCGTCGGGTCCTACAACGACCTGTGCGATCTGATGTCTCTCGCCGCGCGCGGTGCCGTGAACCTGCATACGCAGACCTACTCGTTGGACGACTTTCAGAGTGCCATCGACGACCTCGACAACGGACGGGTTCGCGGCCGCGCGATTCTCGTACCCTGAAATCGGGTAGTAACCACCGACACAACCCCAACAACGAGGAGCAACGTTGATCTTCATCACCGCCAAGTTCAAGGTCAAGCCCGAGCACGCCGACAACTGGCCCGAGATTTCGCGCGACTTCACCGAAGCCTGCCAGGCCGAGGAGGGGTGCCTCTGGTACTTCTGGTCACGCACCCTCGACGACCCGACCGAGTACGTCCTGGTGGAGGCCTTCAAGGACCCCGATGCCGGTGCGACACACGTGAACTCGGATCACTTCAAGCAGGCGCAGAAGGATCTCCCGCCGTACCTGCAGGAGACACCGAAGATCATCAGCCAAGAGGTCGACGGCACCGACTGGAACGAATTGGGCGAACTCGCCGTCGACTAGATCGTTCTAGCTCCGTTCTCGATCCCGGACCACCTGGCCCAGCGTCACGACCGCGTCGGCGAACTGTCCCGGCAGTTCCTGCGGCGGGTTGTGGCCGCAGTCGATCTGCCGAACGTCGATCAGATCGGTGAAGTGCGCCGCGTGGTCCGGGCTGCCGTACAGCGAGGCAACGGTGTCCTCGGTCGGATCGATCACGATCGTGGGCACCGTGATCCTCGGTTGCTCGGTCAGCGATTCCTGCGTCGCTGCATAGGCCGGGTCCCCGGCCTCGACGCCGTAGCGGTGGCGGTAGGAATGCACGGACACGTCCACGAAGTCGGGGTTGTCGAACGAGGGTGCGGTGGCCGCGAACTCGGAATCACCGAACCGCCAGGTCGGCGACCAATCCGTCCACAGTGTCTGTGCGATCTCTGCGCGATGGGCCGCGAGCCCGACCCGGCCCCGCTCGGAGTGCAGGTAGTACTGATACCAGTACCGCTTCTCGAGGTGCGGCAACACCGGCGTCGACACTGCCGCTTCGATGTCTTGGACCAGGTAGCCGGACACGCTCACCAAGCCCGACACCAACTCCGGCCACATCGCGGCGACGACGCACGCCGCTCGCCCACCCCAGTCGTAGCCGGCGACGATGGGCTCGTTCAGTTCCAGCGCGAGAATCAACTCACGCAGGTCGTGGCCGATCGCGGCCTGCTCTCCGGATCGCATCGTGTCGGCGTCGACGAACCGGGTCGGTCCGAAGCCCCGCAGATACGGCACCACCACGTCGTATCCGGATTCGGCGAGCAGTCTGGCGACGTCGTCGTAACCGCGTGGGTCGTACGGAAACCCGTGTAGCAGCACCACCGAGGGACCGGACGGATCGCCGACGCGGTCGAACTCCACATCCAACACTCCTGCGCGAATCATCATGAGTCCATGCTCGCATTGCGGTGGCGGTATGCGCCGAGGGTCAACTGCTCAGCACGTCCTGCATGCCGGGCGCGAGAACGTCGGACAGGTCGGTCCATGGGACGGTGATCGTGATGAGGCCGATGCCATAGGCCCCCACCTGGTAGTCACCGAAGTGAATGTTCATCCCCTCCGGTGATGCGGTCCAGTTGCCGAAGTCGGCCACCGTCGGCTCGATGCCCGAGCGCTCGAAGTTCTCGCCTGCCCGGGTGGTCGGAAGAATCTTCGCCGCTTGCTCGGACAACCTCGACAGACCGGCATCGAGATCGGTGAACGCGTCACCGAGGGTGATCGGCTGTGCGGTGTCGACGTCGATCGTCACGGTCGAGATCAGCGAATCACCATGGGCACCGGCAGGCACGGCGATCCAGTCGGTGATCTGTTCGGAACTGATCACGCGCCTACCGACGTAGGTAGAGCTCGGCATGTAGCCGTCGCCGAGGGCGAAGTCCTGTCCGTTGTGGCCGTCGATCAAGTCCTGCAAGGCCGCCCGCATCGACTCGTTGAACTCCGCCGTCACAGCGGGATCCCCACCACTGAGCTGCGGAATGGCGACATCGTAAGTTGCATGTTCCGTGGATCCGGTGACCCGAGTGCTGCCGACGACGTACGACTCGGCGGCATTCGACGTGGTGGGCGGAGTTGTACTCGTCGGCTCGGCGCGCTCGGTCGTGGTCGGTGTGTCGGAGGTCGTCGGCGCGGACGCTGGCGTGGCGGTTCCCGAAGTGGAACAACCCGCGAGGGCCGCTGTCAGGGCAAGGGCGGCAGCCATCGAGCGAATGCGAGTCATGACCGACCCTAACCACTGCGCGTCGACTCACTCAACAGGAAACAACTGCGGAGCACCGACTCCGCAGCTAGCGTCGAACCGTTCGGTTCGTCTCGACCGGCCACGTTTCGGAGGGAGTTCGATGAGAACCAGGAGCATCATCACCAATCTGCGCGTGCCGAACGTGGACGCGGCCAAGTCGTTCTACACCGAGTTTCTCGGTCTGCGGTCGGAGGAGTTCGACATGGGCTGGGTTGCACGGCTGACGTCGCCCGACCGCCCGGTCAGCGTTCAACTCGTAACCGAAGATGCCAGCGCACCGGAGGATTCGGTGATGTCGGTGCACACCGACGATGTCGACGGCGCGTACACCGAAGCCCAGAAGTTGGGCTACGAGATCGTGTATCCGTTGACGACCGAACCGTGGGGTGTTCGCCGGTTCTTCGTTCGCGCTCCCGACGGCAACGTCATCAACATCGCGTATCACCGGGACTGACTGCTTCGAATCGGGTGCAGCACACCGCGCCAGGCGCGGCCCAGTGCACCCGATTCGAACGCGAAAAAGCCCGACCCCGCAGAGGCGGATTCTAGGGGTCCTCGCAACACCTGATGGTCAGATGCCTGTCAGTAGATCACGTAAACGCTCGGCTGGAGTTTTCCAGCCGAGCGTTTTGCGTG
>NZ_NOYB01000036.1:0-150031 GCF_002258235.1 Rhodococcus sp. 06-470-2
GTGGCGGCCGTCGTGCATCAGTTCGTGCATGTACATGCCACTGCGGGAGATCGCGCCCTGATCGAAACCGACGAGGTAGAGCACGACGAAAGCGAGCAGGACTGCAGCGATCATCACGGTCGAGGCCGCGATCTTCTGCAGTGCGGTGTCGGGTGCTGCTGACATTGTGGTCATGGTGTGTACCGCTTTCGGTGATGGTGTTCGAGAGTTCAGGTTCGGGCCGGATCGATGCTCACGGGTTCGAGATGAGCCTTGTGGTGGTCCCGATCGGGTGGCGTTGCGAGCACTGCCTTGGTTCGTGCGTCGAGAACCGCGTCGCTGAGCAACCCGCTACCCGCGAGGCGCGATTCCAGTGCGGTGAGCCAGTGTTCGTAGTACGACCACGGTGATTGTTCGGACGGATCGTGTCGTTCCTCCCACGACTTGATCGACTCGATCAGCGAGAGCTGGAATTCCGCCCACTCGAACTGGCGGGCATCGTAGGCCGCGACGGCCATCGCGAATGCGCGTATCTCCCAGGGTTGCGTGAACGCCGTATCACCGCCGGGAACCTCGGGGAGGCTGCAGACGAGCTTTTCCACTCGACGACGCGCATCTCCCAATTCGGTTGCATCCGAACGAATTGCCGACGCGGTCACGAGGTGGCCTCGGCCGTGGGTCCGACACCGATCATGCTGTCGCGGCTGACCAACTCGGCGAGCTGGTCTTCGGTCCAGCCGTCGGTGCCCGCGGGCCGCGCAGGAAGAACCCAGTACCGCATCTCACTGCTCGAATCCCAGACGCGAATCTCGACGTCGTCGGACACCGCGTAGCCGAAGCTCTCCGCCAGAACCTTGCGTGGCTCGCGCACGATCGCCGCCCGGTACTGGGGCTCCTTGTACCAGTTCGGTGGCAACCCCAGCACCGGCCACGGGTAGCAGGAACACAGGGTGCAGACGATCACGTTGTGCACGTCGGCGGTGTCTTCCACGACCACCATGTCCTCGCCCTGCAATCCGCCGATTCCGAGTTCGGCGCATGCGCCGGTCGCGTCGGCAAGCAGCCGGGCCTTGAACTCCGGGTCGGACCAGGCTTTGGCGACGACCTTGGCCCCCAATTGCGGTCCCACCTCGTTCTCCTAGATCTCGACGAGACGGTCGATGGCCTGGGTGGTCATGATGCCCTTCTCGATCAGCATCGACTCCAAGGCCTTTACGCGTGCAGCGATCTCTTCCTGGCTACGAATCAGTCCACTCATACTGCTTGCGCTCCTTCGGTTTTCACGAGTTCGATGTAGGGGTCCCAGACGTCGAAGTACACGGCCTGATTGGCATCCGCGGTCTCCTCGCCCCACAGTTCGTCGGCCTCGAAGCGGACTGTGTAGACGTGCTCGGGGCAGTCACCGAGGTTGTTCCCCGCCGTGTCGGGATAGATGAACGTGCCATGTGCCAGCACGACTTTCCCCGTTGCACCGCGGATGTACCGAGCCTTGCGGGTATGTCCACGGGGTGAGCCTCGAAGCACACGGACCGTGTCGCCGACCGCGAAGCGTGCAACTTTGTCGCTTTCCCTCTTGGCCGGTGCGCCCGCGGGCACGACGGCTTCGATGAAGGCCAGGAGTTCGGGATCATCGGCATGCTCGGGCAGGGGAGCATCGGGGTTCTTCAGGAAGAACTCGGTTCTGCGGTCGAGCTCGTCGAGATCGAGCTTCCCGGTGCGCTCGCCGTGGTACTCGACGGTGTGGATCCAATGTTCGTAGTACGGCGATTTCAGATAGACCGCAGGATCGATCTGCTCCATTCCGAAGCGAAATTGGTCGACGCCGAAGAACCCACCTCGGAAGCACATGGAGAACATGCCGAAAGCGACCTTCTCCCACTCCGCTCGAAAAACCGGTTCGTTCTCGGGGACGACAACGGTACCGATTCCGTCGGTACCGCCGAGATCGAAAACTCCGTTCACGTGATTCTCCTTCGTTGTGTGGGGGTGTCAGGGCTATGCGAGTGCAACGCGGTCTCGCGCGGCATCGGGCGTCGGAAATCCGCCCACGAGTTGTTCGAACGCGTGCCCGACGCGCAGCACGGTGGCGTCGTCGAAGTGCTTGCCGACGATCATCATTCCGACCGGTAGACCGTCGATCAGACCTGCAGGAACCGACAGTGCCGGGTGGCCGGTCACGTCCAGCGGTGCCGCGTTGACCACCATGCCGAGCGCCTTGGTGAGGTAGGTGGCGCGGTCGATACCCGGCTCGGGCAACTCGCTCGCGGTGTAGGGCAGCGTCGGCATGACCAGCACGTCGTAGGACTCGAGCGCGGTGTCGTAGGCGGCACGGGCCGTCGGCACGAGATTGCGGGCTTTGCCGTATGCGGCCGATCCCAGAGTGGTCGTTCCGTGATGGCCGCACAGCGCAACGAGTTTGACGGTTTCCGACAATTCGTCGGCGTGAGTCCTTCGTCGCTCGGAGAAGTACGCCATCTGCTCCGGGTCGTACAGGCCACCGGCATTGAGGCCGTAACCGTTTCCGTCGAGCATCTGGTAGGCGGCTCCGTCGGTGGCGATGACGTTCCAGACGTGGAATGCGTGTCGATGCCACGGAATACTCACCTCGCCGACCTCCGCGCCTGCTTCGGTGAAGCGGAGCGCAGCTGCACGGACCGCCGAGTCGACCTCCGGTTGTGACGACTCGTGGCCGAAACCCTCTGTGACGATGCCGATTCGAAGTCCGGTGACCCCGTTGTCGAGGCCGTGGGTGTAGTCGACGGCGGGAGTCTCGTCGGGTTGGCGCGGGTCGTTGCCGTCGGTACCTGCGATCACCGACAGCATCAGCGCTGCGTCGGCAACCGTGCGGGCGATCGGGCCGACATGGTCGATGGTCCGCTCGATCGGGAACGCGCCCGTGTAGGGGACCAGGCCGAACGTCGGCTTGTGTCCGACCACGCCACAGAACGAAGCGGGGATACGGATGGAGCCGCCCTGGTCACCGCCGATGGCCATGTCGACCTCGCCGAGTGCGACCAAAGCGCCGCTGCCACTCGACGATCCACCTGCTTCGCGACTGGGATCCCACGGGTTGCGCACCGGCCCCGACGCGGATGTGAAGCTCGAGCCCGAGAAACACAGATCCTCACACACCGACTTTCCTGCGATCTCGGCTCCCGCGGCCAGCAGACGCGTGACGACGGTGGCGTCCCGCGTCGGCACGAAACCCTCGAGGGTGCGAGAGCCGTTCATCATCGGCACTCCTGCCACCGCGACGTTGTCCTTGATGGCAACTCGTCTTCCGGCGAGGCGATCGTCGGCGGCCTCGGCCGAGGTGATGGAAGTGGTGACATACCAGGCGCCCAGCGGATTCTCGGTCGCGGACGGAGTTCGGTGTTCACGGTCGGGCGCGGTGGGTGCGATGTCCGCGTACAGGTCGTCCACGACGTCGTAGGACCCGAGAGCTCCGTCGACGAGACCCGCGAATTCCTCACGATCGGCGGTACTCAGGGTTATCCCGTAATGCTCTGCGGCCGAACCGATCGCAGCTGGGCTCGGGCGTGAAACTGTCATGGCGTCTCCTGTCGAAGCGGCAGATCGTGCTGGGGTGTGCATCGTCGAACGAACCAGCGCCGCGAACGTGATCGGTACTCGGTTCCGACGACGCTAGAGCAGTCCTTCCAATGCGTCAATGTGTATCGACATATTGACTGGTTAAATCTGTGTTGCGCGGACATCACCCGGTGGTGGAGCAGCGTGAAGTGCTGCGACAGAACGCTGTTCGTCGTCACGTGCGAAGCGTTCACCTCACCGGAGCGCACCCGAAAGCAGCCCCGTGTGTCGGTCGTCACACTGGACGGTAGATGATGCGGACCTATACGTCAATGAGTAGCGACATATCGACCTTCGGTGTGCGTAGTTGCCGATTCACCGCGGTCGAAAGATGCCGTGCCGCGATTCGGCGAGCACGATGGACGGCCCTGCAGTTCGGCCGTCCATGCGAGACATGGCGGCCTGCACGGTGAGGCCACGCCGCAGCGTCTCGCGGTCGAGTTCGGTGTGCGAGGCTGCGATCGTCCGTCCGTACGCAACGATGGCCTCGTACGTGGTCTCGGACAGCGAACTCATGGGTGGCTTCGGTCCGGGCTGCATTGTCTCATAACGTTTTTCGAGTTCGCGATGCTCGTCGGTGGTGCCCTGGAAATACGCGAACGCCGCCCATACCCCATCGGATGCCGAAGATCCGATCAACTGTTGGGTCGCTTCGTCGAGCACCAGGGCCAACGTGCGGGTCCGGGATCGAAGGCCGGCGTGGAAACACTGTTGCTCGAACACGACTTCGTCGTGGCCCACCAGCGAGGAGAGGATCAGTTCCGCCCCGGAATTCTCGATGGCGGCAATGGTGGAGGAGAAGTCTTCGGTACCCAGCGGAAGGTAGGCGTCCCCGAGTACCGAACCGTTGTTCTCGGCGACGACGCGACGCGCCGCCCAATGCGCGCCGTACGACCAAGAGTAACGATGGCCGACGAAGAACCATGTCCTACAGCGAGTTTCCGACATCAGTACCGGGATGCCGGCACGTGCCTGCGCGAGCGGGCGTTCACCGAGCCGCACTATTCCCGGATCGGGACGCCCTCCTTCGTTGAGCACGGTGTGCACCACCAGGACGTCGGTGTTCTGCAACGCCGACGCCGCAGCGTTGAAGGTGGCAGAGGTGACGCATGCGAAGATGATCCGGCATCCACTGCGAAGCAATCGGCGGGCGGCGGCAGCCCCCGCTCGCGAGTCGGAGGCGTCATCGCCGATCAGAAGCTCCACGGGTAGTCCGTGTATCCCGCCTTCGGCATTGATGTCGTCCACCGCCAGATGCGCCAGTGTTTCGGTGGCCTGCGCGAACACGGCCGCGGAGCCGGATTTGCTCACCAGCAGACCGATTCGGTGTCGGTCCGGACGTAGGGGTTCGGGTGGGCCATAACCGCGTTTGTGCGCCAGCCATGCCACGCCGTCTTGGTTCACGCTCGATTCCAACACCAGGCGTGTGCCGGAACCGTCCGGGTGAAATCGCAGCGTCAAACGACCTCGCCACGGTTGATGGTGTACCACTGCAACGGATTTGCCGCTCCGCACCGCTGCCACGTGACCGAGCAGTGTGATCGGCTCACCCGCGGCACCGCCGACAGGCAACGACACCGACACCGCAGCACCCACCACCATGCGTGTGCACTCGAGATCGAGGAGATCGCCATCGAGAAACTGCTGATACGTGACCCGGGGCGGATGGGGTACGTGGATCTGTGCTGTGACGGACAGGTCGGCCATCACGCCACCGCGTTCACGACGGTTGCGGGCGAACTGCGCTCACGCGCGCCGGCGAGACCGGGTTTCCGACGCATCGTCCTCAGCGTCGCCGGCACTGGGCGAACTGCTGGATGTCTGCGCCGCAACCAGTGAACGCTCGAGAACGTCGCGGAGAAACCGTAGAGCGTCGTTGGCGGGGCCTGCCGGGTCGACGGAGAAGTAGCGGTGACGTCCAGCGCGCCGTTCCACCACCACTCCCGACATCTTGAGTGCTTTCAGATGCGCCGACACCGTGGTCCGCCCCACCGAGGAGATGTGTTCGCTGATGAATCCGGCACTGCATTCACCGTGCGAGGCCAAGGTGTCGAGGATCTCGCGGCGGACCTGGTCGGCCAGAGCCGCGAACACCAGTTCTCGGCTCTGCTGATCGCCGACGTCCATCGCAAGTCCTTGTCTCGATATCTGTCGCACCCGAATAGGTCGATTGGCATCAACATATCCCATCCAGGCACGCGTCGACAGTGCAGTCGCCCCCGATGGCCGCCCGAGAGCGTCGGCGACGGCTGTTTCAAGCAAGCGCGCTTGCTTTTAAGTACTACGAATGGACAAAAGAACTTGTAAAAGTACGACGAATGAGAGATAGTGAGCTTGTTCACTTTTCAGTGAGGAGACAGCTCATGGTGCGAGGCGCACCCGCCAGGCCGGTCCAACTTCCCGTTCCCAACGCCGATGTCTGGGACTGGCAACTCGACGGTCTGTGTCGTGGACTGGACTCGTCCGTGTTCTTCCACCCCGAAGGCGAGCGAGGTCGCGCCCGCACCTCGCGCGAGAAGTCCGCGAAGCAGGTCTGCGGCCGCTGCCCGGTACTCGAACAATGTCGCCAGCACGCACTGGAGGCCAACGAGCCCTACGGCGTGTGGGGCGGAATGTCCGCGCACGATCGCGCCGACTTCTACCGCGGAGCCATCCGGACCGCTTGATCCCGCCGGGGCATACGGGTGCGCTGCACACGCGCGCGCATGTGCCGAACGCGGTCGTAATTGTCAACGCGCACATGGTAATTACGCGTGCTGCTGGCAAACGCGCGCGCGTTTGCGGGGACTGGTTCGCGGTGCCTGCGAGCCCTGATCGTTGCGGGCTCGACCGAACTTGTCGGTGGTCTCGTGTTCCATGACGACCCATGAACAAGGTCCTGCGTGCGACGCTCGTCAGTGCGGTCGTCATCACCACCGTCATCGGAATCGCGTCGTTCGTGCTGAGTTTCGCCGCACTGTGGGATCTCGCCACGATGGCAGGCGTTCCACGCTCACTGTCCTGGCTGTGGCCGGTGATCGTCGACGGCACCATTCTGCAGGCCACCATCTCCGTCATCGCGTTGGCTCAATTCGAGGAGCAACGCAGTGGTCGACGCTTCTTCTGGGGCGTGCTGATCACGGCCGCTCTGGCCAGTATCGGCGCAAATGCCATGCACGCCTTCATCTCCGACGCCGGCACGCTGCATCCGGCCCTGTCGGCGGCCATTGCGACCGTCGCCCCGGTGAGCCTGCTGGCCGCGACCCACGGACTCGGCATCCTCGTTCGGGTACCGGCGGAACTGCCGAAGACCGCAGGCATCGCCGACGAACAACCCGTCGTGGACGAGGTGGCCTTCGCACCGAGAGCCGAACCGGCGACGCCTGCGCCCGAACTCACCACCCCCGAGACGCCGGCACCCGCGCCGACGAAGCGCGTCGAGCCGGTCCACCCCGAGCCGGAGCACATCCAGCCGGTCCGCGTCGAGCAACCCGTGCCCGAATCTCCCGTCACCTCGGTGCGCACGGTCGAGCCGCTCGACGAGGTGGATCGATGGATTCTCGACGAAGAACGAGTGGACGATCTCTATCCCGTCGACGCTCCGTGACATCCGGTGGCACCATCGAAGGATGAGTCAGAACTTGCCGAGATCCGTCGTTCCCGAGAAGCCGAAGCCGGGCCAGGAGTCGGTGTGGGATTACCCCCGCCCACCGCGGCTCGAGTCCTCCAACCGATCGCTGGTCGTCCGTCTCGGCGGTCAGGTGATCGCCCGCACCACCGCCGCGTACCGAGTGCTCGAGACGAGCCACCCACCGACCTGGTACATCTCACCTTCGGACGTGGTCCCGGGTGCGCTGACGCCCTCGGACGCCCGCTCGACGCACTGCGAGTGGAAGGGTGCGGCCACGTACTGGGATGTGCACGGAGGCGACGCCGTGGCACCGGCGGCGGCGTGGAGTTACGAGAACCCGACGCCACGGTTCGTCGACATCGCCGGCTACCTGGCCTTCTCGCCGAGCCGCGTCGAATGCGAGATCGACGGTGAGGCCGTGCGACCACAGGAAGGCGGGTTCTACGAGGGCTGGATCACCGACGATGTCGTCGGGCCGTTCAAGGGAATCCCCGGCTCCTACGGGTGGTGAGGGCTAACCGCCGGGCAACTCTGCGCGGGTGATGATCTGAATCGAACTCGCCGCACCGGGGTCGCTACCGGTCACCAGCACGTCCCCGGTGCGCGGATCGACGGCGACTGAATTGGCCTGCGTCACCGTCGGAACGTCGCCCAGAGTCCGAGGAGCGGCTGGATCGGACACGTCGACCACCCGCAGCAGATTCGACGCTGTCAGCGTCACGAACAGCAGCCGGCGTTCGGGATCGACGGCGAGCCCGTACGGGTTGCCGGGCGCATCGATCGACGCGATCTGGCGAATGCCTCCTGCGGTGTCGACCGAGGCGAGAAGGACCGTGCCGCCGTCGGTGTCGGCGAACCCGGCCACCGTCTGATTCACCGTCACCGCGTGCGTGAGCTTGACCCCGATCGGAGCCTGCGCCACCTCCTGGCGCGTCGCACCGTCGTAGACCCACACACCGTTGCCCTGCACGTCCGCGACGGCAGCGTAGGGACCGAGAGCGGCGACTCCACCGGGTTGGACGGGCCCGGGCGGAAGCTCCGACACCACCGACCCGTCGCGGAGGAAGATCACTCCGCCACCCATTTCGTTGGTGGCCACGATGGTGCCGTCGGAGGTCTGCACGGCGTCGTGTGGTTGACGGCCCACCCCCGTGGCGGTCGACAGGATCGCGCCGTCGTCGAGTGAGATCTCGAGCAGTTCGTCACTGCCTTCGAGCGGAACCAACACCGGGCCGTCGGGACCTGCGAGCGAGAGATGGCGCGGTGCACCCGTCGTCGCGACCATCTGGCGCACGACACCGGTGGCCGCATCGAACAGCACCACGCCGTCGGGTTCACGTACCCCGGCAGCTGCGATGCCGGACGAGCCGACCACGACACCCTCGGGAGCACCGGGAAGGGCGACGACGGTTCCGATCGGGTCGGCCGAGTCCGGGGCCTGTGCCGGCTCGGCCGCCGGAGTCGTTGCGGGAGGATTGGTTTCGTCGACAGTGTCGGCAGAGCAGCCGGTCACCAACAGGAGCGCGGCCGCCACCGTCACCAGGCGTGCCCGCATCATCGGCGGTACTGCTCGAAGTGCAGGGCGTCGTCCAGAGGACGGCGGGTGCGCCACCCGAAGCGCTCCAGATCGGGAACCTCCTGGAACGATTCGACCGGACCCACACACAGCCACGCGATGGGGCGGACCGGTGCGGGGATGTCGAGCAGTTCGGTGAGATAAGCCTCGTCGTAGAAGGAGACCCAGCCGACGCCGACGTTCTCGGCTATCGCTGCGAGCCAGAGATTTTCGATGGCCAGTACGGCGGAGAACAATCCGGTGTCGTCGACGGTGTCGCGGCCGAGGACGTGCCGACCTCCACGGCCTGGATCGTAGGTGACCACCACCCCGGTTCCGCTCGTCTCGATTCCCTCGATACGGATGGGGTCGAACGTCTTTCGGCGTTCGCCATCGAGCTTGTCCGCGAAGTCCTGTCGGCAGCCGGCCACGTGGGCGGCGAAGGCGCTCAGGGTATCGGGCTTGCGGACGATCACGAAGTCCCAGGGTTGGGTGTTGCCGACGCTCGGGGCCTGATGCGCGGCACCGAGGATGCGGCGCAGCGTCTCGTCGTCGACGACGGTTCCGTCGAACTCGGCGCGAACGTCGCGGCGAGATCGAATGGCTGCATACACCGACAGGGCTGCCTCGGTCATGATATCCGTTCTCCTGTAACACTTCTCAGACGTTCGTCGAGCTCGGCGACGAGGGCGGGCAGTCGATCTGCCGAGGTGGGCCGGCCGAGGTGGAAACCTTGTGCCCGACCGCACCGAAGCTCACGCAACGCCGTCATCGTCATCTCGTCCTCCACGCCCTCGGCCGTCACCGACAATCCCAGAGTACGGGCCAGTTCGACGGTCGAGCGCACGATGGCGGCGTGCGCGGGATTGTGGGCCATGCCGGCGATGAAGGCGCGATCGATCTTCAACTCCTGGACCGGCAACCGCTCGATGTAGGCAAGTGAGCTGTAGCCCGTGCCGTAGTCGTCGATGGCGACCTGCACACCCATCGCGTGCAGAATCGACAGCTTCTCCGTCGCGCCCACCGGGTCGGTCATCGCCGAGGTCTCGGTGACTTCCACCGTCAATCGCCACGGAGGACAGTCGAATTCGGTCAGCGCCGTGCACACCTGCTCGATCAAGGTGTCGTCGAACAGATTTCGAGTCGAGATGTTGACAGCGATGCTCAGGTCGAGACCGTCGGCCAGCCATTGCCTGCGTTGGGCGAGGGCGTGCGTGAGAACGTAGTTCGTCAGCGGCCGGATCAGTCCGGTACGTTCGGCGGTGGGCAGAAATGCGCTGGGGGACAGGACATTGCCGTTCGGGTGATGCCACCGCAGCAGTGCTTCCACGCCGACGACGCTCATCGTCCTGAGGTCGACCTGAGGCTGGTAGTGCAGCCGCAGCTGGTCCGATTCGAGTGCTGTGGTGAGCTCGCCGAGCATGATGAGTTGCTCGCTCTTGTCCCGGTCCATCGATCGGTCGTAGTACGCAATGCGCGACTGAGCGGCTTTCGCCGTCTGGACGGCGAGGTCGGCGCGCTGCACGAGGCGATCCGGTGTGGTCTCCTGGTCGCCCTCGGTAGCCGGAGAGTTCGACGCGACACCGACGCTCGCCTCGATGAGCAGAGTCATGTTCTCCACCTCGAAAGGCGTGGCGAATTGCTGTTGAATCTCCTCGGCCAACGCGGCCGGGTCCATCGATTCCGCCGGCCCGCACAGCGCGAACTCGTCACCGGCCAAGCGTGCCAACAGAATCGAGTCGTCGACGATGCTTCGTAGGCGGTCGGCGACCACCACGAGAACCCGGTCGCCCAGGCCGCGCCCGAACGTGTCGTTGATCTCTTTGAAACGATCGATATCGACGGTCAGCAATGTCGATCCGCCGGCATTGCTCCAGACCTGATGTTCCAGGGCGCGTAAATTGGCCAACCCGGTGAGGTGATCGGTGTCGGCGACTGCACGCAACTGCACCGTTTGAGTGTGCAGCAACCGCAACAGATCGGTGATGCGAAACACCACCAGGATCACCAACGCTCCGGCGCAGAGCAGAACTGCCCAACCCCACTGCTCGATCGGTTCGTCGCGAACGACTTCGATGAACATGACGATCGGTGCGGTCAATGTGGCCGCGGTGAGCACGACGACAGTGGGGGTGGTGAACGACGCCATCAGATGGGCGTCGGATTCGATGTTCGGGTTGGTGATGCGGCGCATCGACGGGTGCAGGGCGGCGACGCCGATCAGGACGTAGGACAGGGTCCATCCGACGTCGAACAGCGACCGCTGGGACGAGGACGCGGGCATGATCGCGAAGTTGTTGACGGTGTCGGTGACGACGAGCAACAACACGGCGCAGGTGAGCAGTCGGTAGGACAGGGCTCGCCATTGTCGTGATCCGACGAAGTGGGCCAACAGTCCGAGCAGGAAGATGTCCATCGCGGGGTACGCGACGTCGACGAGTCCGCCCAATCCGGAGATTCCTTCCGCGCCGAGCGTCGGCTGGACGGCGAAGACCCAGGTGAGCAGTCCGAAGGCCACCATGATGATGGCACTGTTGGCGACATGCCCACGCTCACTGGCCCGCCACTTGTGGCGGGCCAGCAGAAACAGGCCGAAACCGTAGATCGGATAGCCGACGAGGTACAGCGCATCGGCGATCGAGGGATACGGCACGCTGCCGCGAGTGACGTGGATCCACTCGAACACGATGTCGCCGAGCACCCACAGTGCGGTTCCGGTGGCGATGGCCAGCCAGGCTCTGCGGTTGGCGGGCCGGTGCATCCTGGTACCGATCACGGTGGCAGCGACGGCGGACGCTCCGACGAGTACGAAGACCGACTGAGCCCAGACGATCGTGGGGACGAGGAAGTAGACGACGCAGCCGACTGCGCCGAGCGCTGCGTACCACCGCCACCAGGCCGTCACGATTTTCTCCAGCCGTTCACGCCGATCCGACGGCTTCAACAATGTCACACTGACGTGATGTAGGTCACCTGCACTCGCGTCCCGTGACAGAAGTATGCCTCAGCGCTAGGATCGATTTTCGGTACGAAACTGTTTCGATTCGATAAGGGGGCACGGATGAACGGCGACGCCCCACGTCGGTCGAGGGTGAGTGTGGAGCGCGAGGGCGAGTTTCTCGACGCTGCGCTGCTCTGCCTCGGGGAGGTCGGTTACGACTCGCTGTCGATGGACCTGGTTGCCGAACGAGCGCAGTGCAGCAAAGCCACCCTCTATCGGAGGTGGTCGAGCAAAGCCGAGCTGGTGGTCGCTGCCATCGAATCGGTGGGCCCCCCGCCGTTCGTCGGCATCGATACCGGCGACCTTCGTGGAGATCTGCTCGAGCTGATGCACCGGGTGTCCGAGGGGGCGGAGCACGATCAACGTTTCGCTGCGGCGATCCACCATGCGGTGATGGTCGACGAACAGTTGGCGGCAGCGGTGCGGAGAACGTTCCTCGAACCCGAGGCTCGATTCCTCGAATCGGTCGTCATGCGTGCGGTGGAGCGGGGGGAATTGTCGACCAGACCGCCCGCTGCCGATTTTCTGCAATACATGGTTTTCAGCGCGATCATGACGGGGCCATTGACCGATGCCAAGCCTTTGGATTCGGAATACCGAACCCGAATCATCGACGAGGTCATTCTGCCGGCCCTACGCTCGGAGGCTCGCTGATCGCGAGCCTGTTCGGTCGGAGTTACGTTGCCTGAAGCGAACAATCGAAACTGTTGCACTGCAACATGATAAGAAACGATGACCCTTCCCGACATCCGAAGTGGATGTCGGGTATTCGTCGTGGATCGACTGTGTGCTGCCAGGCTTCTCACGGCTGAATTGGCAGGAAACTGCCAGCTTCCTGTATGGAATTTCCGGACCGAATGTCTCTATGGTTAACGGCATCCGAACAAACGGTAAAAAGCGAGGATTACGCCGGCGCGCGGGCCGAACCACCCCCGGTAGCCAGTGCGAAATTCGATACAACTCGATCGGAATGCGATGAATTTCAACATTCAAGACCTGAGCGGAACGTTCTCGACGTTCGACATCGTGGTGTCTCTGACACTGTCGTTCGTCCTGTCGGCCATCATCGGCTGGGTCTATCGACTCACCCACAAGAACGTCTCGTACAGCCAGTCCTACGTACAAACTCTCGTCACGGTGGGCATGGTCATCAGCCTGATCATGCTGGTCGTCGGATCGAACGTGGCGCGGGCGTTCGCCCTCGTCGGTGCGTTGTCCGTCGTCCGATTCCGCAACGCCATCAAGGAAACTCGCGACGTCGGCTTCATCTTCCTCGTGATGGCGATCGGCATGGCCACGGGAACGCGCTTCTACGTGTTGGCGATCGCGGCAACGTTCGCGATCTGCCTGGTGATGGTGGTGATGAGCAAGTTCGACTGGTTCAAGCTCGATGTGCAGCGTCAGGTCGTCAAGGTTCAGGTGCCACCCGACGCCGATTACACCGATCTGGTCGAGGACGTACTGATCAAGTACTGCAAGGAGTTCGAGCTTGTCAGTACCGAATCGGTGAGATCGGGCGCACTGACCGAGCTGTATTTCACCGCACAACTGCGGTCCGGCAAGAAGCCCGGTGAGTTGATCGCTGCCCTCAGTGAGGTCAATACCGGACAACGGGTTTCGGTACTCACCGGATACGACCAGACGGATATCTGATCGTGGCCGACCCGAACACGAACTTTCCCTCCGCTCCGACGACCCTGCGAAGGAGGTTGATCCATCGAATTCCTCGGACGGTGCGGCAGCACTGGAAGATCGCTGCCACGCTCCTGGTGTTCGTCGTGGTGATGGCGACCGTGTTCGGGTCGACCCGGATCCGCCCGTACATCACCGGCGATGCAACCGTCATCGCGTCGGAGATCACCGAGAACGTCCAGGGCACGGTCGACCTCTTCGATCCCACTGTGTCGCATTCGATTTCGCTCGACATCGATGCCGGTGACTACCAGACCCTGAAGGACTCGTTCCAGAACGAGGGTGTCAAGGAATCGGTACCCGCCGACATCACCATCGACGGGACTCTGATCTCGGACGTCGGTATTCGACTGAAGGGCAACTCGACGCTGAGTTCGCTGAGCAACGATGACGGCACGATGCCGGGACGCGGTCGTGGCAACGCCGGCGCGGACGGCGCAGCACCCCCAGCGAACGCCGCAGCAATACCTGAGGGCGCAGCAATGCCGGACGGCGCAGCAATGCCCGAGGGTGCAGCAATGCCCGAGGGTGCGGCGATGCCGGAGGGCGGGGGAATGCCCGGGGGAGCCGGGATGGGTGTGTTCGGTGAACCGCTCAGTTTCGATGCGCCCGAGGATCTTCCGTTTCTGATCGACTTCGCCGAGTACTCCGAGGGGCGGGCGTATCAGGGTCACACCACGCTCTCGCTGCGGCCGTACACTCCGGCGTTGAACGAGTCGGTCTCTCTTGCGATCACCGACGCTTCGGACCAGCCGACCCAGGACTTCACCTACACCACGTACTCGGTGAACGACTCGGCCGAGACGACGCGACTGGTGGTCGTCGCTCCCGATGACGACTACGCCAATTCTCTGGAGGACGGCGACGGGGTGTTGTACAAGACCGGAGCGAATGCGAGCTTCACGTATCAGGGTGACGATCAGACCACCTATGCAGAGCAGTTCACCCAGATCAATGCCCGCGGGACAGCGGACCTGCAACCGATCATCACGCTGTTGAAGTGGCTCGACGGTGCAGACCAGGCCGAGTTCGATGCGCATCTGGCCGACTACGTCGACGTCGACTCGCTGGCGAATTATCTTGCACTGCAGAACTTGCTGGGCAACGGCGACGACATGGGCGGACCGGGAAAGAATTTCTACCTCTACTACGACCTGGACACGAAGAAGTTCTCCGTCGTGTCGTGGGATCTCAATCTGGCTCTGAATTCCGATTCCACCGCCGGGGCCCACGACGAAGTCTCGATGATTCCCGGTGGCGGAGGGGCAGGCGGTGGCATGCCGCAGCTGCCCGAGGGCTTCACCCCACCGGAGGGAATGGAGCTCCCGGAAGGCGGGGGCATGCCCGAAGGTGGCCCGATGCTGGGTAATTCGCTCAAGGACATGTTCTTGGACTCGACGGAGTTCACCGACGAGTACGACACTGCGTTCCGCACGATCTACGACGAGTTGTGGGCCAGTGGCCGGGTGCTCGACATCGTCGACGAGGTCGCCGCGTCCGTTCCCACGTCGGCCGGTCTCTCCCAGGAGGACATCGATGCGGATGCTGCGGAATTGAAGTCACGGCTGCAGATCCGAATCGACGCACTCGCCGACGATCCTGTTGTCACGGGATCGTCGTGATGTCCCGGCGGTCAGCGCAGGGTCAGGGTGTCCGCCGGGGAAACCTCGCGGCGGGGGTCGCGCAGCGGCAGTCCGTTGAGCAGGACCATGCCTTCCATCACGAAGGAGGCGGCCTGCGCGAGCGTGCGCGCCGTACCCGTGGCCACCAGCAACTCCGGAACAGAGGTTCGACCGTTCATGAGCCGATGTTGCTCCCGGGTGGTGACGATCGCCGCTCGTTCGCGTGGCGGTCAAGCGACGCGTGGGTGAACAATAGGAATCGACGCGTGGGTCGGACTGTCGCCGCATGTGGGATCGGTGTCTCGGTTCTCGCGTCGTGCGGGGTGACCCAACCGGAGTCGACGGCAGCATTCGAGACCTGGTGTACTCCGACCGATCCGGGACTGTCCGAGCTCTCGGGCTTGGCGTGGACGGGCGATACCGGATACGCGATGGGAGACCGCGGCAGCGACGACCGGCTGGCGGTGCTCGACCGTGCCTGCGAGGTCACGAGGTGGGTCGAGGTCGGAGTCGAGACGGTCGACGTCGAGGACATGGCCGTCGATCGTGCGGGGATCGTGTGGCTCGCCGACACCGGTGACAACGACAGCGACCGCGACAGCGTCACGCTGATCGGCGTCGATGTTCGGTCCGATCGCCGGACCTCCGTCTCTCTGCGCTACCCGGACCGCGCACACGACGTCGAGGCGTTCGCTCTGACGCCCAGCGGGCAACCGGTGTTGATCACCAAGGCCTCGGGCGGCGCGTCCGCGGCGATATACAGCAGCGCCGAATCCGTCACCGCCTCTCCGCAATTGATCGATCTTGCTCGCAATGGAACGGTGTCGGCGACGGCACCGGACGGATCGAGCAGGCCGATCACCGGGGCGGCCGTCGATGCCGATGCCACTGTGGGGGCACTGCGAACGAAGAAGGATCTGTTCGTCTTCGATATCGCCGACGGCGATGTGGCCGCGGCATTCTCGGGCGCTCCAACCGGTGTTGTCGAGGGCCCCGATCAACCACAGGGCGAGGCCGTCGCCTTCACCGACGCGGGTGAACTGCTGCTCGCGTCCGAGGCCGACGGAGCTGCCGACTTGCCCGCCGTAGTGCTCGCTCCGTTCCACCGTTCGTAGGAAGAAGGAATCCTCATGAGTCTTTTCGACAAATTTCGACCCAAGGCCGCACTGGAGAAGCAGGGTGCGTCGCCGGAAGACCTGACCACCGAGCCCACCGGTTACCAGCAGACCGCAAGCAAGCTGCACTCGTTCAACCGGTACGAGATCAAGTACTTCGTCGCCGAGGCAGACGTCGCGCAGGTCCGTGAAGAGCTGACGGCGCGGATGGACACCGATCCGTTCTCGCCGAAGGGCGGTTACCCGGTCACCTCGCTGTACTACGACACCACCGACCTGCGGTTCTACTGGGAGAAGATCGAGGGCCTGAAGTTCCGACGCAAGGTGCGGGTGCGCCTGTACGGGGCGCCGTCGGAGTGCACGGACGACACACCGGTGCAGATCGAGATCAAGCAGCGCGTCAACAGGGTCACGCAGAAGCGTCGAATCTCGTTGCCCTACGACGTTTCTCAGCGGTGGTTGAACGGACGTGAGGAGATCGACTGCGATCCGAGTCAACGCCCGTTCGTCAACGAGGTCAGTACGTTGATCGCCAATCTTGACCTGCGTCCGATGGTGACGACCGGCTATCTACGCGAGGCGTACGTCGGACGCGAGGCCGATCTGGGGCTTCGGGTCACCATCGATCACAAGGTGCACGGACGCGACCGCGACTTCCGCTTCGACTCCGGCGCCGAGAATCGGTTCATCATTCCGCCCAAGCTCGCCATCCTGGAGATCAAGGCCAACGAGCGGGTTCCGTACTGGGTGACCGATATGACGGCTCGCATGAACATGTCCGTCATTCGCGTCTCGAAGTACTGCCAGTCCATCGAGGCATTCGGAATGGCACCCCGATCACGCGCCGGTGCACCCGAACTCGTGCTTCCCGCCGATGCCGACCATCGCGTGCCGTCGGATCTACTCGAGCCATACGCCGGCGCTCGCCGGTAGCCGACTCACCCCTAGGAGCCGCACGATGTTCGCACGCTTCAAGCCCAAGTCCGTTCTGTTCTACGACCTGTTCAACTCCTCGGCTCAACTGCTGGCCACCGGAGCCAAGACGTTGACCGAACTGCTCGAATCCGCACCGGAGATCGATGCTGTTGCACGGCGCATGGTCGATCTCGAGCACGAAGCAGACAGCATCACTCACGACCTGTTCCGCACCCTGAATTCGAGTTTCATCACCCCGTTCGATCGCACCGACATCTACGTCCTGGGTTCGAGTCTCGACGACGTGATGGACCACATGGAAGCGGCGACTCATCTGCTCTCGCTCTACCGGATCGACCGACTCACCCCGCACATGCACGACATGATCGACATCCTCGACCGGTCGGCGAAAGTCACTGCGGAAGCCATGCCGAGGCTGGCGTCGATGAAGGATCTCGAGCGCTACTGGATCGAGATCAACGAGCTCGAGAACCGGGCCGACCATGCCTATCGGACATTCCTGGCGGATCTGTTCGATGGCCGTTTCGACGCGTTGACCGTGATGAAACTCAAGGGAGTGGGCGACGAACTCGAAGATGCCGCAGACGCTTTCGAAAAGGTCGCGCACGTCATCGAATCCATCGTGTTGAAAGAGACGTGAGTGCGCGGTGGTAGCACTCGTTCTTGTCATCACTCTGGCGATGGCGTTCACCTTCACCAACGGCTTTCACGATTCGGCCAATGCCATCGCGACGTCGGTGTCCACGCGTGCACTCACACTGCGTTCGGCTCTGCTCATGGCCGCGGTGGGAAACCTGCTCGGCTCCTTCTTCGGTGCGAAGGTCGCCTCGACGGTCGGCGAGGGAATCATCGCCCTCGATGTCGGATCCGACGCATTGCTCGTGGTCGGGTGCGCCCTGGTCGGTGCCATCGCCTGGAATCTGATCACGTGGTGGTTCGGGTTGCCGTCCTCGTCCTCGCACGCATTGGTGGGCGGCATGGTGGGAGCTGCGCTCGCAGGCGGAATGACAGTGCTGTGGGGAGGCGTCGCGACCAGGGTGATCCTGCCGATGATCGTTTCTCCTGCAGTCGGTTTCGCGCTCGGAAGTGCCGCGATGGTGGCCATTCTGTGGATGTTCCGCCGCTCGTCTCCCAGTGCCACCAGCCGCGGATTCCGGCGAGCTCAGACATGCTCGGCCGCAGCCATGGCCTTCGGGCACGGTATGCAGGATGCGGCCAAGACGATGGGCATCGTGGTTCTGGCACTGGTGGTGTCGGGTCATCAGGCCGATTACACGATTCCTCTGTGGTGCTATTTCCTCACCGCGACGGTGCTGGCGGTCGGAACAGCGACCGGAGGAATGCGGATCATGCGCACCCTCGGCCGCAAGATCATCGAACTCGACCCACCCCAGGGCTTCGCGGCCGAGGCGACCGCATCCGCGGTTCTCTACGTTGCCTCGATCGGACTGGGAGCACCGGTATCGACGACGCATGTCATTTCGTCGGCGATCATGGGCGTCGGGGCGACCAAGCGCACGACGGCCGTGCGTTGGGGAACGGCGGGAAACATGCTCGCGGCGTGGGTCACCACGCTGCCCGCGGCGGCAGCTGTCGCCGCGCTGACCTACGTGGTTGCCGGGGTGGTCCTGTGAAGTCGCGAGTAGGTCGGACATCGGTGAGTGCTGCACTGTGCGTGATGGCGTTGACCGCCGGCTGCAGCTACGAGCTGACGTCCTCCGGCGCAGGGAGCGATGTGTCGCGTGATGTTCAGGAGGCGCGGGACGGATTTCTCGAGACCCCGGGAATGGCCGCACTGTTCGACGACCTCTACGGGCAGGGCATCGGAACGACCGTCAACGAGGTGTTCGCGCTCGGTATCTACATCCCCGGCTTCTGCGAGACCCGCGCCCAACAGGGACTCACGGAGGAGGAAGCCGTCGCAGAGGTGACCGATTCTCTGGGAGCAACCTACGAGAAGGGGACCGGCGAACCCTGGGCCGAGCCGATCGTGCAGGCCGCGGAGGAGCACGTCTGCCGCTGAGTCGGGTGCGGTGTCGGTGGCTCATGCGAGCATGGACTCGTGGAGTCCAGCGGCCGACCCGTGGCGAGCATCATGCACGCCGATCTGGACTCCTTCTATGCCTCGGTGGAGCAGCGTGACGACCCGCGGTTGCGCGGCAGGCCGGTGATCGTCGGCGGGGGAGTGGTGCTCGCCGCCAGCTACGAGGCCAAGGCTTTCGGGGTACGCACGGCGATGAGCGGTGGGCAGGCCCGCGCCGTGTGCCCGCAGGCGATCGCCGTCCCGCCACGCATGGATGCCTATTCGCAGGCGAGCAAGGACGTGTTCGACGTCTTCCACGACACCACCCCGCTGGTGGAGGGCATCTCCATCGACGAGGCATTTCTCGACGTCGGCGGCTTGCAGAAGATAGCGGGCAGTGCGACCGAGATCGGTCGGCAACTGCGCCGGGACGTCGCCGAGCAGGTCGGGCTGCCCATCACCGTCGGGATCGCCACCACCAAGTTTCTGGCCAAGGTGGCCAGCGCCTTCGCCAAGCCCGACGGCCTGCTTCTCGTGCCGCCCGGTGCCGAACTCGAGTTCCTGCATCCGCTGAACATCGAAAGGCTCTGGGGCGTGGGCAAAGTGACCGCCGAGAAGCTGCACGTCCTCGACATCAGGACCGTCGGGGATATCGCAGCCTACGGCGAGCGGTCGTTGGCATCGGTGCTCGGCAGGGGAGCGGGCGCCCATCTGTACGCGCTCGCCATGGGCCGGGATCCGCGACGCGTCCAACCCGGGAAGTCACGCAGTTCCATCGGCGCACAGCGGGCACTCGGACGCGGCAGGCACGACGCGGCCGAGGTGGAGGCCTCGTTGATCGGGCTCGTCGATCGCGTCACGCACCGTATGCGCGCAGCAGAGCGAACCGGTCGAACCGTGATGTTGCGCTTACGGTTTGCCGACTTCACTCGCGCCACCAGATCACACACGCTCGATCGCGCCACCGCTGACACCCGAGACATCCTGGACGCGGCACTCGAACTGCTCCGTGATGCCGCACCGCTGATCGCCGAGAAGGGCATCACCCTCGTCGGTGTCACCGTCTCGAGTATCGACAAGGGTGGAGCCGAACAGCTCGAGTTGCAGTTCGACGCACCGCAGGTGCGGACGCCGCCGGAGGCATCGGCTCTCGACCGTGCGCTCGACGGGGTGCACAAGAAGTTCGGATCGACATCGCTCACTCGTGGGGTGCTTCTCGGCCGCGATCCGGGAATCTCGGTTCCGCTGTTGCCGGACTGACTAGTGCCGAGTCGACGGTTGCACCCGAAAGCCCGTGGGCATCATGGTCAGTCGCTCCACGACCTGAAGCCGGTACGAAGGGTCGGCGTGCAGATCGAAACGCTGGAGAATGGTTCCGAGTACCAGGACCGCCTCGTGAATGGCGAATTGCCTTCCGATGCAGGCACGTTCACCGGTACCGAAGGGCTTGTAGACATGAGCCGGTCTGGCCCTGATGCGGTCGGGTAGAAAGTTGTCCGGGTCGAACTCGCCGGGACGATCGCCCCACACCGGATCGCGATGCAGGGCCGTCACCAGCACGATCGCCCAGTCCCCGGCCGCCATTCGGTAGCCGTCACCGACGGTGGTCTCGGCCCGTGCTCCTCGGCCGAACGCGGGAACCGTCGGCCACAGGCGCAACGATTCGTCGAGGACTCGGCGGACGTACCGTAGCTTGGGGACCTGCCCGAACTCGGGCTTGCCCGCACCCCAGACCTCGTCGACCTCGGCGCGGGCCCGTTCGAAGACCTCCGGATGTGTCGCCAGGTAGTACAGCGCGAACGACAGCGCACCGGAGGTGGTCTCGTGCCCGGCGATCAAGAACGTCAAAATCTGGTAGCCGATGTTGGCTTCGCTCAACGCATTCGGATTGTCGACGTCGCGTGCCGCGTTCATCATGATCTGCAGCAGGTCGTCGAAGTTCTCGGTGGACCGGCGTCGAGTTCGGACGACGTCTGCGAGGACATCGGCCAAATACTGTTTGTTCTGCGCGTACGCGCGATCCGAGCGGGCCAACAAGGGTTTGGCGAACGCAGGGACCTTCAGAAACGCCCGCCGCTGGTTGTAGGTCAGTGCGCCGACCATCGCGGAGACGAACGGATGCGGCTCGGTTCGGTCGAACGAACCGAAGCTGTAACTGAACCCGGTGCGACCGATGGTCTCGAGCGTCAGCTTCGTCATGTCCGAGGACACGTCGGTCGTCGCCCCGGTGCGTGCGCAACCTTCCCAGTGCCGAACCAGATCGTCGGCGACGTCGACCATGATCTCGTGATAACCGCGCATGGCACCGGCGGTGAACGCCGGACGCAACAGATCGTGGGCGCGTTGCCAATTCGGTTCGTGGTTGTAGGCGGTGAACAGACCGTCGGCTCCGATGTCGCGTAGATTCTCGACGCCGGGAGGGAGAAACTTCTCGAACCGCTTCTCGTCGCACAGTTCGCCCACCACATCGGCACCCGAGGCGAACACGAACCGTCGGCCGAGGATGCTCCGCTCGAACATGGTGCCCAGGCGGCCGGCCATGGCGGTCGAGTCCTGAACCGGTGTGCGCGGGTTGATTCCGAGAACGTCGCCGAGCACGGGGACTCGGTACGGGGGATGCGGCAGAGCGTCATTTCGTACCGCGAACTCTGTCGACATCGCCACTCCATCGTTTAGAGACAAGCCTGTTGAACCGGTGTCCAATAGTGACCGTACTCACTGTTGAACCCGTGTCAAGTAAAGTTCGAGTCCCATGACCACACCCCGTAAGCGGATGACGCCGACGCAACGGCGTGCGCAGCTACTCGAGATCGGCTCGGCGCTGTTCGCCGAGCGGCCCTACGAGGACGTGTGGATCGAGGAGGTCGCCGACCTCGCAGGCGTCTCCCGCGGGTTGATGTACCACTACTTCCCGTCCAAGCGTGAATTCTTCGTCGAGGTCGTGCGCACCGAATCCGAGCGAAACCTCGACCTCACCGCACCGGACACCTCCCTTCCGGTCCTCGAGCAGATCGCCGCCGGTCTCGATGCATACATCTCCTACACCGACGAGCACGCGCACGGCGTCCGCGCCGTCAACCGCGGGTCTCTGCTGGGAGACCGACGGATCGACGACATCCTCAGGCGCGAGTTCGAGATCCAGCAGGAGCGGATCCTGGCTGCTCTGCCCGAAGGATTCCGCGACGACGAAATTGTCCGCACCGCACTGCGCGGGTGGGTGGCCTTCGTGCGAGCGGTGTGCCTGGACTGGGTGGAGCGCAGAACTCTGAGCCGAGAACAGGTTCGTGCGGTGTGTCTACGTGCCGTGGCAGGTCTTCTCGAGGTGTGAGCTGCGGGGTTATCGTCGATGCATGTGCCGAAACATCACCACCCTGCGAGGGCTGGAACCACACGCAACCGACGAGGAGATCGAAGCGGCCGCGCGTCAGTACGTCCGCAAGATCAGTGGTGTGCAGAAGACCTCGGACGCCACCCGTGACGCCTTCGAGGTTGCCGTCGCCGAGGTGACGGCGACGACGCACCGGCTCCTCGACGCGCTCCCGGAGCGGCGTCAGCCACCGCCGACGGTGCCGCCACTGAGGCGTCCTGAAGTGCAGGCGCGAATTGCGGCCGCGGGAGTGCAGCCTGCGGAACGACCCGTATCGGCCTCGAAAGCCGGATCCTAGACGGTGCTGTCCGGCGGCACCGCTGGAAGTCCTTCGCTCACGCGCAGCTTCTCGGCCATCGAACTGAGCAGGTTCTGAGATTCCTCGGACAGGTCGAATGCCCTGGCGGACAGGCGACGTAGGCCGTATCCCTGCAGCTGGGTGAGCAGTTCGAGGTCGTGATCGACCTTGGCCGCATAGATGTTGTCGAAGAAGTAGTCGGCCTTGACCTTGAAGAACGCGGCGAGTGCCGCCACGGTGTCGGCGGACGGATTGACGCGCTGCCCAGACCGCAGTTGCGAGATGTACGGCTTGGAGATCTGGTGCCCGCGCAGGGCGAGTGCGTCGGCGACCTCGGCATTGGTGTGAGGCTTGCGTCCGGGCGGGTGGATCGTGGCGAACAGATGGTTCAGACGTGCGGCGAAATCAGCGGACATCGGGGATGTGTGTGCCTTCCTGATACAGCCGCTGCCCACCCGGGCAGATCGGTCCGCCACGGACCGAACCGGCTCATAGTAGCCGCTGTCGTGATCCCGTCGAATCATGGCTGACCTGCAGAAATCCGTCCCAGAATCGGACTGATCGGTTTCATGAGGTGGGTGACGTGCGGGGCCGAGTCCGCGCGGCCGGGTACCCGGGGAAACGGGATCGAACGAATGCTTTTCCGCAGAATCGGGCGCGTGATCGGAGCCTCGGTGGCAGACTGTCTTGCCAGGCGGAGGGGGTGGAGATGACCGGTCGTCGACGACGAACGTTCGATTCACGAGACGGTGACGCGGAGGTGGTCGAGCCTCTGCTTCGTGCAGTGCTGTCCTACGCACCGCGGGACGAATCGCCCATGCCGCACCCGTCCGAGGGAATCATGCTCCGCGCCGAGGACGGCTCCGGATTCGTTCGGCTCGAACTCGCCATCGCAGACGATCTCGGCGCAGGCATCCCGGGTCCGTTCGGATCCAGGTTCTACGAATGTGGATCGTTCGAAGTGATTGTCCCGCAACGAGATCCCTGGGACGGTGCACTGCTGATGATCCACCTGCTCGACACCCGAGCGCCCCATCGCTTCGAGTTCGTCACGTCCATGCCGCCTCGGTGGAGCCTGCGGCTCGAGCACGACGGCTCGGTGTCGGTACTCGACGATTCCGGTGATGCGGTGATCTTCATCGGCCGCCCATGGGCTTTCGACTCGGATCTGCATCCGGTTCGCGTGCACTACACCATCGAGAACGACCTTCTGGTGCAGAACGTCCTGGTCGACGCGGACGCGGGCTATCCCATTCTGATCGACCCCGATCCCGACGCGATCATCACTGGAGACGGCAGGCTCATCACCGAGACCTGGACTCCTCGCCTGGTGGCGGGCGGAATCGTCGAGGATCTGCCGCCGAAGTCTTTGTCGAGCTGAAACCCTAGCAGCGCAACGTGATTCAGAACGGATCGTGCTGAATGTGCTCCATCGGTGTGCCGACCTTGCGGAGGGCGTAGATCGTCGTCCGAACCATCGACGGCGACCCACAGATCTGAATCTGCCGATCGGCCCACGAGCCGAACTGGGTCACCACCTTGCCCACCGCGCCGTGCAGACGGTGGTGCATTCCCCACGGCAGTTCGCGAGGTGTGCCCGAGTACCACCACGGATTCTCGAGCTCCTCGGTCACCGGAACGACCGTCAGCCACGGATTGGACAGAGACAGCTGCCACAGCGTGTCCAGATCGTAGAGATCGCACGGATACGTCCCGCTGACGAACAGATGCACCCGCGGATTGTTGCTGCGCTGCGCCATCTCCATGACCTGCGCGCGCAGCGGAGCCAGGCCGGTACCTCCCGCGATCATCAGCACGTCCTCGCGGATCGTGCGATCGACGTGCATCCCGCCCAGTGGCGGGCTGATGGACCAGCGATCACCGACCGCGGTCTCGGTGACCATCGCCGGCGACACCCAGCCCCCGGATACACGTCGGACGTGGAACTCGATCTCGCCGTACGGATTGCTGGGGATGGCCGGGGACAGATACCGCCACAGCTTGGGCCGCTGCGGAATCTGCACACTGACGTACTGCCCGGGGAAGTACGGAATTTCGCCGTCGGTCTTGAGCCGCACGACTGCGAGGTCGTCGAGAAGCCGATGATGTTCGACGACGGTGGCGCTCCAGAACGGCGGCAGTTCGTCGTTGTCGGCGGCTTCGGCCATCGCGTCGCTCACGACGGTGAGTGCGTCGTTCCAGGCCGTCTCGACCTCGTCGGTCCACACCTCGTTGCCGGCGAAGGTGCGGAACGCGCTGATCAGGGCCGAGCTGCCCGCACGGAAGTGCGCGCCCGAGATTCCGTGCTTGCGGTGGTCCCGGCCGAGTTGCTCGAGGAACGGTTCGACGCGGTCGGGGTCGTCGAGATGCTCGAAGACGTACCCGAGCGCCATGACGAAGTGTTCACGCAACGCATCCATCGACGCGGGGAACAGGGCGCGGAAGTGGGGGTGCTCGGCGAACAGGTGGCCGTAGAAGGACCGAGACAGCCGCGCCGGTCCGTCCTGGGCGGCCACGACGGACTTGAATCCGGTGCGAACCAGGGAGATCGTGCGTGCGTCGAGCATCGATCTACCTCCACCCCACCGATTGCCCCACCGGTCACTGCCGTCGACCGTCTCCAAAGTAGACCGATCGAGGGTATCGCGCACGGTGCGGAATGTGCAGAGTCGCGCACGAAGAAAATCAAGGTTGAGCGGAACAGACTCAACTTGTCTATGGTTGTACCCAGCGACAGTCACGAAACCCGATCCGAGAAAGAAGGTGACCGGTGGACAGTTTCACTCCCACCACGAAGTCGCAGGCAGCGCTTTCTGCTGCCCTGCAGGCCGCATCCGCGGCCGGTAACCCGGACATTCGTCCGGCACATTTGTTGGTGGCGTTGCTCGATCAGACCGACGGCATCGCCACACCCTTGTTGAAGGCCGTCGGCGTCGACCCTGCAACGGTGCGTCGAGAAGCGCAGAACCTCGTCGAACGCATGCCCTCGGCATCCGGCTCGACCACAACTCCGCAACTCGGCCGTGAAACCCTCGCCGCGATCACCGCAGCGCAGCACCTGGCCACCGAACTCGACGACGAGTTCGTCTCCACCGAGCACCTCATGGTGGGCCTGGCGACCGGCAACGACGACGTAGCCAAGCTTCTGAGCGGCCACGGAGCCGGACCCAACGAATTGCGCGACGCCTTCCAGGCCGTCCGGGGCAGCGCGCGGGTCACCAGCGCAGATCCCGAGAACACCTACCAGGCGCTGGAGAAGTACAGCACCGACCTGACCGCGCTGGCCCGCGAAGGCAAGCTCGATCCCGTCATCGGGCGCGACACCGAGATCAGGCGTGTCGTGCAGGTCCTGTCGCGACGCACCAAGAACAACCCGGTGCTCATCGGCGAGCCAGGCGTCGGCAAGACGGCCATCGTCGAAGGACTCGCCCAACGGGTCGTGGCAGGCGATGTTCCGGAGAGCCTGCGCGGCAAGACCGTCGTCTCCCTCGACCTCGGTTCCATGGTCGCGGGGGCGAAGTTCCGCGGTGAGTTCGAGGAGCGGCTCAAGGCCGTGCTCGACGACATCAAGAACTCCGCGGGCCAGGTCATCACGTTCATCGACGAGCTGCACACCATCGTCGGTGCCGGCGCGACCGGCGAGTCCGCGATGGACGCGGGCAACATGATCAAGCCGATGCTGGCCCGCGGCGAACTGCGTCTGGTCGGTGCGACGACCCTCGAGGAGTACCGCAAGTACATCGAGAAGGACGCTGCCCTCGAACGACGCTTCCAACAGGTCTACGTCGGAGAGCCCTCGGTCGAGGACACCGTCGGAATCCTGCGCGGACTCAAGGAACGCTACGAGGTGCACCACGGCGTCCGGATCACGGACTCCGCCCTGGTCGCTGCGGCAACGCTCAGTGATCGGTACATCACCGCCCGCTTCCTGCCGGACAAGGCCATCGACCTCGTCGACGAGGCCGCGTCGCGGCTGCGCATGGAGATCGACTCGCGCCCCGTCGAGATCGACGAGGTGGAGCGGGCCGTCCGTCGCCTCGAAATCGAGGAGATGGCCCTGGCGAAGGAGACCGACGACGCGTCGAAGGCTCGCCTCGACAAGCTCCGCCAGGAACTGGCCGATCTTCAGGAGAAGCTCGCCGGGCTCAGCACCCGCTGGCAGAACGAGAAGAACGCCATCGACTCGGTGCGAGTCCTGAAGGAGGAGCTCGAGAACCTGCGCGGGGAGTCCGACCGCGCCGAACGCGACGGCGATCTGGGCAAGGCCGCCGAGCTGCGTTACGGACGCATCCCGACGCTCGAGAAGGAGCTCGCCGCCAAGACCGAGGACTCTCCTGCTCAGGGCGAGGTGATGCTCAAGGAGGAAGTGGGACCGGACGACGTCGCCGACGTCGTCGCGGCCTGGACCGGAATTCCGGCCGGCCGGATGCTCGAAGGCGAGACCGCCAAGCTGCTCCGCATGGAGGACGAACTCGGCAAGCGAGTCGTCGGACAGAAGGACGCCGTACAAGCGGTGTCCGACGCGGTCCGGCGCTCCCGTGCCGGGGTGGCCGATCCCAACCGTCCGACGGGATCGTTCCTCTTCCTCGGCCCCACCGGCGTCGGCAAGACCGAGCTGGCGAAGGCGTTGGCGGAGTTCCTGTTCGACGACGAACGGGCCATGGTGCGCATCGACATGAGTGAGTACAGCGAGAAGCATGCCGTCGCTCGGCTCGTCGGTGCACCTCCGGGCTACGTGGGCTACGAGGCCGGCGGACAGTTGACCGAAGCCGTGCGCAGGCGGCCGTACACGGTGGTGCTCTTCGACGAGGTCGAGAAGGCACACCCCGACGTGTTCGACATTCTGCTCGCAGTGCTCGACGAGGGCCGTCTCACCGACGGCCAGGGCCGGACCGTCGACTTCCGCAACACGATCCTGATCCTCACCTCCAACCTCGGTGCCGGCGGTACCAAGGAGCAGGTGATGGACGCGGTGCGGCGTTCGTTCAAGCCCGAGTTCGTCAACCGACTCGACGACGTGGTGGTGTTCGACGCGTTGTCCGAGGATCAGCTCGAGTCGATCGTCGACATCCAGCTCGGCTTCCTGGCCAAGCGTCTGTCGGCTCGTCGCCTGACACTCGAGGTGTCGTCGCCGGCGAAGATGTGGCTCGCGGTGCGCGGCTACGACCCGCTGTACGGTGCGCGTCCACTGCGTCGACTGATCCAGCAGGCCATCGGGGATCAACTGGCGAAGTTGCTGCTCGCCGGTGAAGTCCACGACGGCGATGTGGTGTCGGTCAACGTCAGCCCGGATGGCGAGCACCTGATCCTGGGCTAGCCGCGGTCTTTCCGAACAGGCCCGCACGAGCGCTGCTCGTGCGGGCCTGTTTCGTGCTTCGACCGGGGTGCAGCGGGTGGGTACGCTCGTGGAATGACGAATCCGGACGACCCGCGGTCACCTCGAGAACGCGATCAGGACGCGGCGCGCCAGGCGGAGTCGTCCGAGCCGACCCAGGACGACGGTCGGCCGTACTCCGGAACCCAGCAAAATCCCGACGGCGCTCACCCGACCGAGGCATATCCGACGCAGGCGTATCAGAACCCGGGCTACCAGAATCCGGACCCGCAGGCGTATCCGCCGGGGTATCAGCCGACGCAGGCGTTTCCGCCGTACGACCCCGAGCAGCAGGCTGCGGCGAATCAGGCCTACGGCCAGACCCAGCAGTACGGTCAGGCCCCGGGTTACGGCCAGGCGCCGGGGTACAACACTGCTCAGTACGGGCAACCCCAGCAGTACGGGCAGGCTCCGGGCTACGACACTGCGCAGTACGGCCACACTCAGCAGTTCGGCCACACTCAGCAGTTCGGACAGCCGCCGGAGTACGGTGCCCCACCTCCCACCGAAGGACCGAACGACGCCGATTCCGGCAGCAAGGGGCCCCGACCGTGGGTTCTGGCGCTCATCGGACTCGTCGTTCTCGCCATCGTCGTGGTGTTCGGCATTTCCTTCCTGAGCGGGGGATCGGACGAGCCCGAGACCACGGCGACTGCGCCGTCGACCTCGATCCGGCCGCCCACCTCGACTGCGCCCACGACCACGCCGCAGCCCACCGAATCGGGCACGGCCACCACACCCGAGCTGATCCCGGGGGGAATTCCCGAGATTCTCGGCCAGCTCGGCTCGTCGGTGGGAACGATCACCGCCAACGACGGCTCGACTCTGACGCTCGACGGTCTCGACGGGGCCCCGGTCACGGTGCAGACCACACCCCAGACCCAGATAATCTCGTTGTCCGGTAGCGATCTGGCGTCGCTGACCGTCGGTGCATTCGTCGTGGTGCAGGGCGAGGCCGTCGAGGACGGAACGATTCGCGCGAACGTCATCATCGAAACGCCGAGTCTGGGTGGTTAGGCAACCCGCGTCGCAGTAGGGACGGTTCACAGGCCCCGGCGGTGGTGGGCGGCGAAGGTGTCGATGTCGATTAAGGTGGTTCGCGATGACGGCAATGTGGTTCGGCCTTGCGGCAATTGCACTGATGGGTGCAGTGGCCCTGCTCTACATCGACAGGTCCAAGCGAGATCGGTCCGGACGTGTACGGCAGATGTGGGCCAAGGCTCAGGGATACGAGTACCGACCGCACGATCGAGAACTGGTCACGCGGTTCTCGCGCGCTGCCCTGTCCAAGCCGGAGTTCGACGTGGCTCTCGGAGTGGTGACCGGCGTTCGACGCGGTGAGGAGTTCGTTCTCTTCGACGTCGAGGAGACAGGCACGATCGTGGCCGTGCAACGCTCGGTCGGTTCGGATGTCGACATCGATCTTCGGCCGCGCTCGACGCCACCGCCGCGCGACGAGGACATGGAACTGCTCGGTTCCATCGGTCCACGCGTGGTGTTCGCAACCGACGTCGACATCGCTCGGCGTGTCTGCGACCAGCGGATGGCAGCGTTCACCGAGTCCATCCCGGAGAATCTGCAGCTGCTGTGGAGCGAGAAGGACTGGACGCTCGGGTCACTGCCGCTCGGCAGTGTCGGTCGCGATTGGGATGCCGCGATCGACGCGGTCGCGAGACTGTCGGGCATGTTGCACGTGCTGCCGCCGGTTCGCGGAAGCGCGGTCTACGGCGCTCGCCCCGGTGATGATCGGAGTGATCCCGGTAGGCCGTCGGTGCACGAGGCACCCACGCAGCAAGCACCCGTGGCAAACAATCCTCGGCCTCGCGTGGCCGAACCCCGTATTCAGGCGGTTCGACGCCCGGAGCTGCCCGTCGCCGAGCCCAGAACCCCTGCACCCAACACGCCTGAGCCGAGGGTTCGGCCTCCTCGCGCCGCCGAGCCCCGTGTCCAGGAACCGCGTATCCAGGAACCCCGTGTTCAGGAACCTCGTGTTCAGGAACCGCGTGTGCAGGAGCCGCGTCCGCAGGAGCCGGGGCGCAGGCCGCGTCCGCCGAGGCCCGATGCTGCCGGTCCGCAGGCCGCAAGTAGGGCGAATCCGTCGCGTCCGGTGCCACGTCCGCCCGTCTCGCGTCCGATTCCGTTCGACTCGGACCGCCGACGCAATCAGCCGTGATCGAAGTTCGGGCGTGTTTACGGGCGCAGACGCGCTTACGCGGCTAAATTCGTACCTCGTGACGGTTTCTTCGGGTGTTGTCGTGGCAGTCCTGGTCCTCATTGTCGTGGTCGGTTACGTGGTGGTCGCGGTGCGTCGACTCGGTCGATACAGCGATCAGACGGAGCAGAGTCTGCGGCTGGTCGATGTCGAGCTCGATCGGCGTCACGAGCAGTTGGGCCCGTTCCTCGCCGCCGCGGAGGCCACCGGGCTGTCCGCTGATCTGCTGCGTCAGCTCGGCGGTGCACGTTCGTGGTCCAAGGCCGTGCGCGATCGCAGCCTGGGTCTGCAGGCGCAGGCCGCCGCCGAGAACGCCCTGTCCGCCGCGTTTCACGCCGTGCTCGCCGATGCCGATGCGCGTCGGAACGCGTTGGGCAATTGGTCGTTTCAAGGCCCGGCCGGTGAACTGAACGTCACCGAGCGCCGTATCGCAGGCGCGGTGCGGGTGTACAACGACAACGCGTATCGGTTGTCGCAGGCGATCGGCACGTTCCCGTCCTCGCTCGTCGCCAGGGCTCGTTCGTTGACCGCACCGGAACCGTTCGTGGAGACCAAGGAACTGCTCGACGAGCAGCAGTCGGCCGAGATCGCTGCCTAGTGGCAGAACGATCAGCGGAGCCGGCGGGAGCGCCTGCGCGGGTCGGTGGGTAAGTTCGTACCGACCTATCGAAGATCCGTGGTGCGACGAGAGGAATCCGAACATGGCCGACAGTGCCGCGAATTCGGACCGGCAGGAACTGGCCGATTTGGTGAAAGAGCTTGCCGTCGTGCATGGGAAGGTGACGTTGTCGTCGGGCAAGGAAGCCGACTACTACGTCGATCTTCGTCGCGCGACTCTGCATCATCGGGCAGGCGCGCTGATCGGTTCGTTGATGCGTGATCTGGTTGCCGACTGGGATTTCGTGTCGGTCGGCGGTCTGACGATGGGTGCAGATCCGGTGGCGATGTCGATCATGCATGCGCAGGGGCGTCCGATCGATGCGTTCGTGGTGCGCAAGGCCGCGAAGGCGCACGGCATGCAGCGTCGGATCGAGGGTCCGGACATCGTCGGCAAACGTGTTCTGGTGGTGGAGGATACGACGACCACCGGAAATTCTCCGCTCACTGCCGTGCAGGCTCTGCGGGACGCGGGAGCGACGGTCGTCGGCGTGGCCACGGTGGTCGATCGGGCGACCGGGGCGGACGAGGTCATCGCCGCAGAGGGGCTCGAATATCGATCCCTCCTCGGCCTGGCGGACCTCGGCCTGTAGCCCCTGGCTTCGAAGGGGCTTGTCAGCGAACGAGTTGCGCGACGACGACGAAGTTGTCGTCGGTGGGTTCGCCGCCCTGGACGTCGCAGTTGGCGAGGATCAATCGTCCCGGTACCGAGCGTCGGAGTTCGTTGTCCGCGAGCAGAGATCCCTTCGGTAGAGGGCCGACCGATTCGACCGCGTACTGCAAGGTGCCGCTCGGGGTGCGCAACACGACGGTGTCGCCCGGGGTCACCACCCGCAACGCCTTGAACGGGGCGTCACGCTTCGAATAGTTATGTCCGGCAACCACTACCGTTTGTTCGGTCGAGGTTCCCGGCATTCCGCTCTCGGCCCACCACGCGGGCAGTTCGTCGACCGGGTTCAGCACCTGGCCACTGTCGCCGCCGCGGTAGAGCGGGTCGGGATGGATCGGGCTGCTCAGGTAGGTCGTGCCGTCCGAGGATCGGAGTTCGATGTGTTCCGGCTGAGCGGGAGCGACGTCGCTCGCCGGTGCAGCCACCGAGATCTGTGACTGCACGGGCGAGCGATCGGGTGCGGCGATCCCGACTTCGTCACTCGCACAACCTGATACGAGTAGAGCGAGGGTCAGGATCGCCGTCCACAGCCAGCGGGTTCTACGAGGTGGCATCGGTGGAGCTGCGGCGACGCAGGTAGAACGCTCCGCCTGCTGCCGCGACCACGACCACGCCGACTCCGGCCAGGATCACCGGGGTGTTGGACGAGCTGTCCGACCCGCCCGATGCCTCGTCGGGGGAATCGCCGAGAGCGAGATCGACCGGCGGCAGATCGCCGGCAACGCTGACGACACCGTTCTCGTCGGTGGTGAAGTAGTCCGCGACGGTGAACGATCCGTCCTCGTTCCTGACACCGACCAGTGACACTCCGGTCTCGTCGACGACGACGGTGTTCTCGTCGATCTCGGTGACCGGAACGTTCTCGCGGACAACATTTCCGAGGTTGATCGTCCACTCGAATTTCGGTCCGCTGGCAGCCAGTTCGGCTGCTGCGGCCTTCAGATCGGCCTCGGCCTTGGCCTTCGCGTCGGCATCGGCCTTGGCGGCATCGACGTCGGCCTGTACGGCTGCCAGTGCGTCCGCGGCCTCCGTCGCCTTGGCCTTGGCTGCCGCGGCTGCCTCGGTCTTGGCTGCCAGATCTGCATCGGCGGCGACAACCGCGGCGTCGGCGTCCAGAACTGCCTGCGCGGCGTCGTCGGCCGTCTTCTGCAGTGCCGCGATGTCGGCGTCCGACGGGGCGGCGTCGAGTGCGGCCTGGGCTGCGGTTGCTGCCTCTGCCTTGGCGTCGGCGTCGGCCTTGGCCGCATCGGCTGCTGTTCGGGCGTCGGCTGCAGCCTTCTGCGATTCGGTCTCCTCGCCTGCGGCAGCCTCGGCTGCGGCTTCGAGGTTCTTGGCGTTCTGCTCGGCCATCGCGGCCACCGCAGCTGCGGTCTGAGCCTCGATGTGCAAGGCCAGCGACTTGGCCGCGGTGGCAGCTGCGGCCCTGGTGGCGGCAGCGACCTTGGCGAGGTTGAAGTTCTTGAACGAGTCCTGCAGTGCCTGGAGGGAGTCCTCGACGGCCTTGGTCGACGCATCGGCCTCGACCTTGGCGCTGGCGGCGAGCTCGGCCTTCGCGTTCGCGTCGGCGCGGGCGGCCGCAGCTGCGGCGGTGGCTTCGGGGTCGCCCGATACCGCTGCGGCTTCGAGCTCGACAGCCAGATCCTCCGCCGTCTTCGCGTCGGCTGCGGCCTGGTCCGCTGCCGCCTTGGCCTCGTCGGCCGCGGTCTCGAGCTCGGCAGCGTCCTTCTTGGCTGCGGTGACCGCAGCACTCGCGGCCTCGCTTTGGACCTTGGCCGATGCGGCGGCCGTGACGGCAGCCTTGGCCTTGACGTCGGCCTCGGCTGCAGCGACCTCGGCCTTGGTGGCGTCGCTACTCGCGGCGGTGTCGGCGGCCTTGGCGGTCTCGAGGCGCACCTGAGCGGCGGCAGATGCTTCGGCGGCAAGCTTGCTGGCCGCTTCGGCGTCGGCGATCGCCTGCCTCTCCGCGTCGGACAGCTGCGGGATGACGTCGAGGTTGACCGTCGCGGTGCCGTCGTCGTTGAAGACGACGCCGCCGGTGACCTGGGGCAGCGGGCGGATGGTCGACGGTAGCTCGGGGGCCGGGACGGCTGCGGCCGCTGCGGCTGCGGCGTCTTCCGGGGTGACGGCCGGAGCAGGTGCTTCGATCTGCGCGTCGACGGTGGCGGATCCTTCGACCGCTGCGCCCTCCTCGGTGGTGGGAGCTCCGGATTCGGTGCCGCCCTCGGTGGCCGGCTGCTCGACTGCGGAGCTTTCGGGTGTCTGATCCTGCGCACTGGCAATTCCCGGTGCAGCGATGGAGAGGGACAGTGACATGGCGGCCCCGGCAGCGGCGAGGCGCGCCCTCTTGGACCTGGCGATCGACTTCTGCGACATGGAGATTGTGGCCCTTCGGTCAGTGGCAGCAGAGTGCTGCGCGCACCCGCCCTCCCACGCGGAACGGGTGTAGTTGGTGAGTCACACGAACAACCGTGTTGACGTGACCGTAAACCAACCGGCCGGTCTCGGGAACCGTTCAAGCCTTTACCTGAGAATTGGTTATGAAAGTGTTACTGATGGGACTCATGTGACGAGTGAGAATTGCGAAAGCCAACGGCGGTCGAGATCCGAAGATCTCGACCGCCGCGAAAACCTGTTCAGGTGAAGGTATTTCAGTCGCCGACCGTCACGGCCCGGGCCTCGTCGATGCTGTGAGGTGCGGGTTCGTGGTCGTCGACATGAGCGAGCACCTTCCGGCCGGTCGCCAGGACCACGATGGCGAGAGCGGTGCAGGCGGCACCCACCCAGAACGGGACGTGCATGTTCGACTCGCCCAATTTGCCGGCCAGGTAAGGAGCCGCGGCCCCGCCGGTGAAGCGAACGAAACTGTAGGCCGCCGACGCCGTCGAGCGCTCGACCGGTGCCGAGATCATCACGGTCTCGGTGATCAGCGTGTTGTTGACGCCGAGGAACAGCCCGGCCACGACGGTTCCCACGATGAGGACGATCTTGTTCTCGGTGAACATCGCCATGGCGGCCAGGTCGAGGGCGAACAGCAGCAACGCGAGCATCATCATGTTCAGCGTTCCGAAGGCCCGCTGCAGTTTCGGTGCCACGAACACCGATGCGATCGCCAGGCACAGGCCCCAGCCGAAGAAGATGAAGCCGATGGAGTACGTGCCCATGTCCAACGGGAAAGGGGTGTAGGCGAGGAGGGTGAAGAATCCGTAGTTGTAGAGCAGCGCGGTGATGCCGACGGTGAGCAGGCCGCGGTGACGAAGCGCGCGGAACGGGTCGAGGATCGAGGTGGTGTGCGCGGGCTTCGGGGTGTCCGGCAGCATGACGACGAGCAGGATGAACGCGACGGCCATCAGTGCGGCAACGCCGAAGAACGGTCCGCGCCAGCTGAACCCGCCGAGAACGCCACCGACGAGGGGTCCGGTGGCGATACCGATACCCAGAGCGGCCTCGTAGAGGATGATCGCGCGAGCGACACCTCCCGATGCGGCACCGACGATGGTCGAGAGCGCCGTCGCGATGAACAGGGCATTGCCCAGTCCCCAGCCTGCGCGGAAACCGATGATCTCGCCGACCGATCCGGACGTGCCCGCCAGTGCCGCGAAGACGACGATGATCGCCAGTCCGGCCAGCAGGGTGCGCTTGGGTCCGAAGCGGCTCGACACGACCCCGGTGATAAGCATCGCGAATCCGGTCACGAGCATGTAGCTGGTGAACAGCAACGACACCTGAGACGGCGAGGCATCGAGTTGTTCACCGATGGGCTTGAGGATGGGATCGACGAGGCCGATGCCCATGAAGGCGATGACGCTGGCGAACGCGACGGCCCACACCGCTCGCGGTTGCTTCAGCAGGCTGTCGGGGGAGGTGCTGGTGGTCACGAAGAGGTTCCTCTCATTCCGCGATCGACGGGCTCGAGGATGCTGCGAAGCTCGCTCAGTCCGTCGGTCAGTTTCTGGATCTGTTCCGGGTCGCGGTCGGACAGGTACGGCACCAGTCCGTCGACGATGTGGCGTCGACTCGCGGCGAGCCATCGGTGGCCGTCGTCGGTCATCTCGATGAGGACGGCACGGGAATCGTCGGGATCGGCGGTTCGGGTGACGAGGCCGCGCTTGCTCAGCTTGGCGAGCAAGGCCGTCGCCGACGGTTGGGAGCAGCGGTCCAGCTCGGCGAACGTGCTGATGCGCAGGGGCTGATATTCCTCGAGTAACGACAGTGCCCGCATCCACGCTCTCGGCCATTCGTCGCTGCCGAACCGTGCGGCCAATCGGACGAAACGTGACGAGCTGGTGACCAATTGCGACAGAAGGTCCCGGATGTCTGCGTCGGAGTGACTCACCGATTTATTGTTACATACACTAACTATCTAATGCAACGGCGCAGGTGACCTGCGGAAGGGCACCGGGGGTCGCGTCAGTACTGGCGGAGGAGAGCGGCGATGTCGCGGTCCCACTCGGCGTCCCGATGACCGTCGTAGCGAAAGCGCATCAGGTGATGGAAGCCGATGAGAATCGATGCCACGAGCACCCAGCTACCGATGGTGTTGAAGATCGACGCGGCCACGACGTCCGACGAGGTCAGTGGCCGCATGCTCGGGTTGCCGCTGTCGTCGACCCAGATCTGCGTGGTGGTGCCGACGGGTGATCCGGTGTCCACGCTGACGCGTCCGGTGTGCTCGACGCCTCGGTAGACCCACCGTGAGTCGACGGCGGTCGCCGCTGCGCCGGACGCGCCGAATTCGGTCGATGCGACGGGTGTGGATTCGGCGGCGGCGGTGGTGGTCGCGGTGACCTGGTGAATCGAGGTCTTCTGGTCCTCGAGTCGCTGTTGTTGATCGGTGTGGGCGGCGGCACCGATCCACAGCGACACCGGAACCATGAGGATCAGCAGTGCGGTCACCCAGTGCTTGATGCGAGCCTGGCGAACGTCACAGTCGCGGAGCAACGGGTTGGGGTGGCCTGCGAACGCGGAGCGGCCCGAACTGTCCTGCCCGGTGAGTTTGCGGCGCATGCTGGTCCCCACTGCCTCGAAATGATCCGACCGACCTTTCCACGATGGCGACGCAACCTGCGAGTATCAAGCGATAGGGGTCAGCGTCACATGTGATGCTCACTGTGACGAGATGTTCGGGTGGAGGTCTGCGATGGTTGTCGGTCGGGTTCGGCGGGCTCGTGCGGCCGCGCTGATAGCAGGTGCGGTGACCGTGGTCGGTGCCTGGACGGGGTCGATACCGTTGCAGCGCATGGCCAAGCCTCTGATAGTCCCGGCCCTGGCGAGCGGCCTCGATCCGGGCCGAGATCGGGTGCTCACGGCTGGTCTCGCGGCCGCAACGATCGGCGACGTTCTACTGATCGACCCGGACGACGACTCCGCTCTGGAATGGGGTGCGCGTGCGTTCGCCGTGATGCAGGGCAGTTATACGTATCTGCTGTACCGCAAGGGTGCGCGTCCGGCACTGATCGACGCCGTTCCGCGGTACGCCGGATGGGCGGCCGCGGCGACGCTACTGGCCAGGCGACAGCCCGCGGTGGCGTCGACCCTGATCGCGTACGGTGCGGTGCTCGCGACCACGTCGACCCTGTCTGCTCGTTCTGTCTCCCGCGGCGGCGATCGACGGCTGATGATCGGCGGTGCCTTGTTCACTGCATCCGACGCACTGATCGTCTTCCGCCGACTGTTCCTGACCGAGGATCGTCAGCGGCGGACCGCGGAGGCCATAGTCCTGTCGACCTACGTCGCGGCGCAGGTCCTACTCGTCGAAGCCCTCGCTTCGGGGTAGCAGCAGCACTCGCTCGCGGTGGGCGGGGTCGACGCGAACGGCGATGACGGTGCCCGGCTCGAACCGCGAGGTGTCCGAGCGGGGGACGTCGTAGACGATCTTGCCGAAGTAGCTGCTCGAGCCGGGCACGGTGAATTCGAGGTCCAACTCGGCGGTGTTCTCGTCGATGCGACGGATCGCATCGACCGTCGCCCATCCTTCGACGCCGTGTTCGATCAGTTCCTTCTGCTCACGCGTCGGTCGTCCCGCGAGCATCATGGCCAGGCCGAGGGCCGCGCCGAATCCGGCGACCAGGGCCGCCAGCTGGTACGGAAGCGTCCCGGGCGGGGTTCGCTTCATCAGCCAGCCGATCCAGATCGCCAGCACGATGGCGTATCCGATCGTCACGACGACGACTGCTCGCACGATTCTCGCGTTGTTCACTTCGGTGCTCCTGGGTCGCCGGAGGCGACTGTTCGATATTCGACGATAGGGGGTTACCGGTAAGTAGGGTTACATGTACGGTGATCGATGTGACTCGACCAACTGTCTTCATCTCAGGCGCAGCTGCCGGTATCGGCCGCGCGACGGCTCTCAAGTTCGCGGCCAACGGCTACCTCGTCGGTGCATACGACATCGACGAGACCGGCTTGGCCTCGCTCGGCAAGGAAGCTGCCTCGCTCAGCGGCCGCGTCGTCACCGGCATCTTGGATGTAACCAACTCCGACCAGTGGGAAACCCGGCTGAAGGAGTTCGTCACCGAGGGTGACGGTCGACTCGACATTCTGATCAACAACGCCGGAATTCTCGCCGCGGGTGCCTTCGAGGACATGCCGCTGTCGGTGCATCGTCGTCAGATCGACATCAACTTCAACGGGGTCATCTATGGCACCCTCGCGGCCTTCCCGTACCTCAAGGACACCGCAGGCGCGCAGGTCGTCAACCTGTGTTCCGCGTCGGCCATCTACGGTCAGCCCGAGTTGGTGACCTACGGCGCGACCAAGTTCGCGGTGCGCGGCGTCACCGAGGCGTTGGATCTCGAGTGGAGCAAGTACGACATCTCGGTCAAGGCCATGTGGCCGCTGTTCGTCCAAACGGCGATGACGCAGGGCGTGTCGACGGGCACCACGAGCTCGTTGGGTATCAAGCTCACCGTCAAGGACGTGTCCGACGCGATCTTCGACGCGACTCGTCCGGTGAAGCGTCGGTTGCACAAGGTGCATTTCCCGGTCGGCCTGCCGTCCAAGGCACTCTCGCTCGGCTCGCGCTTCTCGCCCGCATGGCTCACTCGCGAGGTCAACCGGCGTCTGAGCCACACCTAGATCTCCTCGCCGGACGATGCCGGCACTGCGCCGGTATCGTCGGTCTTTCGAGCAGTCGATGTCGAAAGGTGGGTCGGGGTTTCTTCATGCCGATTACGTGGGGTGCGAGCGGGCAGCGATCGAGCAGAGCACGGCAAATGGGTTGGGCACGAGCCTGGTTGGTGGGAATCGGAGCCTGTACGGCGCTCGTTCTCGCCGGCTGCAGCAGTGAGTCCGCTGCCCAGCCTCCACCGCCTGCGTCGACCACGACTCCGGTGCCGACGACGACGCAGACCACCACCACTCCTGCGCCCGTGACGACCACGGAAGTGCCACTGCCGCCGCCCCCGCCTCCGGTGGAGCCGCCGCCCACCGCGGAACCGCAGACGACGTACGCCGCCATCGGCGGTGCGTACTACTTCAGTTCCCCCGACGGTCTGTTCCAGTGCGGGATCGTGCCGCTCTCCAGTCGTGTCGAGGCCGGGTGTCAGGGCACCACCACCCCGGTGCCGCCGCGGCCCGAGGACTGCATGATCAACTGGGGCAACGGTATTCGAGTCACCAACGACGGCCCGGCGGCGTTCATGTGCTCCGGCGGCGTGGTCTATACCTCGGGTGGGGAAACGATCGACCCACCGCTGGCGGTCGGAGCGAGCATCTCCGAGAACGGATTCACCTGCACGTCCGCCGAGAACGGCATCTCGTGCGTCGACGATGCGACCGGACACGGCTTCCGCATCGCACCGGACAGCAACGAAGTCTATTGAGCGAGAACACGATCGGCAACGAATCGTCGTCGGACGATGCCGGCCCCACCGAGTGGGGTGAGAACCCGAACGGCGTCGGACCGTGGTTCGACACGCACACCGAACCGCCACCCGACGATCCGCGATTGGACCCGGACCTGCTCGCGGGCGGAGATCGCCGCAACGTGGTCGACGCCTACCGCTACTGGCGACGCGAGGCGATCGTCGCCGACATCGACACCCGACGGCATTCGCTGCACGTCGCCATCGAGAACTTCACCAACGACGCGAACATCGGGACGGTGGTGCGCACCGCGAACGCCTTCGCCGCGCAGGCGGTCCACATCGTCGGACGTCGTCGGTGGAACCGTCGCGGTGCCATGGTCACCGACCGCTACCAGCACATCCATCACCACGACTCGGTGGAGGCGCTGATGGCGTTCGCAGCCGAGCAGGGCCTCGTGGTCGTGGCCGTCGACAACACCCCTGGGTCGGTACCGATCGAGACCGCGGAGTTGCCGCGTCACTGTCTGCTGCTCTTCGGTCAGGAGGGACCGGGTGTCACCGACAGTGCCCGCGAATCGGCTTCGATGACGGTATCGATCGCGCAATTCGGTTCCACGCGCAGCATCAATGCAGGTGTTGCCGCCGGGATTGCCATGCACTCGTGGATTCGGCGGCACGCGGATCTCGATGCAGCGTGGTGAGTCGCAGCGCTGTCCGAGGGGGTTTCCGGGGCGGGATGTAACGAATCGGCAACGGTAGTGGCAGGATTGCGGCTATGCAGGAGTTGTGGTCGCAGCGTGCGGACGCTGCGGAGGGGGCCGTCGTCGCGCGGCACATGCGTCGGCTGTGGGGGCTGCCGGGCACGACGTTGGGAGTCGTCGCCTGGCCACCGGCGCGTTCGGAACGGATGTTCCTGCGTTGGCACTACTGGTGGCAGGCCCACCTGCTCGATTGCGCGGTCGACGCCGCCGATCGCGATCTCACCGCCAAGCGCCGTCGGCGATTGAACAAGATCACCCGAGCGCACCGAACCCGCAACGTCAGCGGGTGGACCAACAACTACTACGACGACATGGCGTGGCTCGGGTTGGCGCTCGAACGCGCGCAGCGGCAGCATTTCGTCGGCAATCGCGGTGGCATCCAGCAGATCGAGATGGAATTGTTCGACGCCTGGGCTCCGGCAGAGGGCGGCGGCATTCCGTGGCGCAAGAAGTCGGACTTCTACAACGCACCCGCCAACGGCCCGGCCGCGATCCTGCTGGCCCGCACCGGTCGGCTGTGGCGTGCCCAGGAGATGGCCGATTGGATGGACCGCACCCTCAAGGACCCGCGTACGGGGCTCGTTCTGGACGGAATGCATTCCACTCGTGCACTCGTCGACGCCGGCAAGACCGGCGAGATGGAACGCGCCGTGTACAGCTACTGCCAGGGCGTCACGCTGGGCCTCGAGACCGAACTCGCTGTCCGACTCGGAGAACCCCGGCACGCCGAGCGAGTCCATGCCCTGGTCGACGCCGTCGACAACCACCTGACCCGCAACCTCGTCGTCACCGGCGGCGGTGGGGGAGACGGCGGCCTGTTCAACCCGATCCTCGCGCGCTACCTGGCGATGGTCGCGGTGGAGCTACCCGGAGACTCGGACGCCGACGACCGGGCACGCGAACTCGCTGCGGCGATCGTGCTGAACTCGGCCGAGTCGGCGTGGGAGAACCGTCTCGAAGTGGAAGACAATCCACTGTTCGGAGCCGACTGGACCCGCGAAGCCCGCTTCCCGGGGCAAGGCCTGCACATCGCCACCTTCGCCGAGGGCACGGTCCGACCGTCCGATGTGCCCGAACGGGATTTCTCGGTGCAGCTCGGCGGCTGGATGCTGATGGAAGCGGCCTACCGAGTCTCGGCTGCGGGTTTCTAGAACACCTCGTCGGGGCGGACCGACGCAGACCCTATTCGACGACCTCTTCGACCTCGATGGTCTCTTCGGGCCGTGCCATTTCCTTGCGGTACTGCCAGATACCGAGACCGGTTCCGACGACGAGCAGCACCACCATGCCGATGAGGACGGCGGGCATCAGCCAGGGGATGCCCTCGATGAACGACCCGAAGTAGAACCCGATCAGCAGCAGCACCGGAGCCCAGACGATGGCACCGAGAGTGCTGGCGATCGTGTACTTGCGGTGATCCATCTTCGCAGCACCTGCGACCAGCGGGCACAGGGTGCGGACCCAGGGGATCCACCGCGCGACCAGCACCGCCCAGAAACCGTGCTTCTCGAGCAGAAGATTGACCTTGTGCAGGTTCTTGGTGTTGAGATACTTGCCGTTCTTGCGGGCCACCAGAGTCGAGCCGGTGCGGTGGCCGATCGAATAGCCCACCTGGTTGCCTGCGATGGCGGCGACCATCGCACCGAGCGACAGCGCCCAGATGTGACCGGTGCCCGACGCGTGGGTCGCCATCACGATTCCTGCCGTGATCAACATCGAGTCTCCGGGCAGGAACAACCCGATGATCACTGCGCATTCGATGAACACGAAGGTCATCACGACGATCCACACGACGAGTGGGCCCGCTGTCTCCAACGGACCGAAACTGCCGGCGGCCTGGACGGACTCGGTCGACAGCGCAGTGGTAATCGACGACATGGACTCGATCACTTTCGGAAGATCTCGATCAGGACTTGGTGTCCGGGGCGTCGGCCTCGATCACGTCGGCCGCCTCCCCGAGCGGGGTCTTGCGGGCCTTGATCATGCGCTTGCCGACCTCGGCGACGATGGGGAGGACGGAAACGGCGACGATGATCAGGAAGATGATGTCGACGTGCTCGCGGATGAACGCGATCTGCCCGAGCAGGTACCCCAGCACCGTCACGCCCGCGCCCCAGAGGACGCCGCCGACGACGTTGTAGGTGAGGAACAGCGAGTACTTCATGTGCGACGCACCGGCGACGACCGGTGCGAACGTACGCACGATCGGTACGAAGCGCGCCAGGATGATGGTGATCGGGCCGTGCTTCTCGAAGAACAGGTGCGACTCGTCGATGTACTTCTTCTTGAAGAATCGCGAATCGTTGCTCTTGAACAGGGCCGCGCCACCCTTGGTGCCGATGAGATAGCCGACCTGGTCGCCGAGGATGGCCGCGATCGGGATCAGAACGACGAGGGTCCAGATGGACGCGAACGGCTCGATCTCGGTGGACTTCGACGCGGCGATCAACCCGGCCGTGAAGAGGAGGGAATCACCTGGGAGCAGCGGAAACAGCAGCCCGGACTCGATGAAGACCACCAGCAGCAGCCCGATCAACACCCAGTGCCCGAAGGAGTTGAGCAGGTTCACCGGGTCGAGAAAGCCCGGCAACAGGGCCAGGTTCGTCGTCATCGTTTCCGAGGCAGCTAGGAGACTCACCGCGCCCACACTACCGGCCGAAACTGGTAAGTCCTGAACAGATGGTGTCGCTCTGCTGTGAACGTGATGGCTTGTTCGGCACCGTCGACGGGCCGTCGCTCCCGGCCGACGTCAGCGGGAGTGGAGCCTGCGGAATGACCGGAGGGGTGCGGGAGTGGAGCCTGCGGAATGACCGGATGGGTGCGGGTACGCACGACACCGGGCCGGGAGGTTGCCATACTGCACTGGACACAACCGAACTTTTCTATGGAGGAATGACGCCGTGCCTATCGCAACTCCCGAGGTCTACGCCGAGATGCTGGGCCGGGCGAAGGAACACAAGTTCGCCTTTCCGGCAATCAACTGTGTGGGTTCCGAGTCCATCAACGCCGCCATCAAGGGATTCGCCGACGCGGGTAGCGACGGCATCATCCAGTTCTCGACCGGCGGAGCCGAGTTCGGCTCCGGGCTCGGTATCAAGGACATGGTCGTCGGTGCCGTGGCGCTCGCCGAGTTCGCGCATGTGATCGCGGCCAAGTACGACGTCACCATCGCTCTGCACACCGACCACTGCCCCAAGGACAAGCTGGACACGTACGTTCGTCCGCTGATCGCGATCTCGCAGGAGCGCGTCGACGCAGGCAAGAACCCGCTGTTCCAGTCGCACATGTGGGACGGCTCGGCCATCCCGATCGACGAGAACCTCGAGATCGCCAAGGATCTGCTGGCCCGCGCTGCGGCTGCGAACATCATTCTCGAGGTCGAGATCGGTGTCGTCGGCGGCGAGGAAGACGGCGTCGAGGCCGAGATCAACGACAAGCTCTACACCTCGAACGAGGACTTCCTCAAGACGGTCGAGGCCCTGGGCGCAGGCGACGCGGGCTCGCGCTACCTGCTGGCGGCGACCTTCGGCAACGTGCACGGCGTGTACAAGCCGGGCAACGTCAAGCTCAAGCCGTCGGTGCTGGCAGACGGTCAGCGGGTCGCGTCGGAGAAGCTCGGTCTGGCATCGGGATCCAAGCCCTTCGATTTCGTCTTCCACGGTGGATCGGGTTCGGCGAAGAGCGAGATCGAAGAGGCGCTCGAGTACGGCGTGGTGAAGATGAACGTCGACACCGACACCCAGTACGCGTTCAGCCGTCCCATCGCCGGACACTTCTTCTCCAACTACGACGGTGTGCTCAAGGTCGACGGCGAGGTCGGCAACAAGAAGGCCTACGACCCGCGCAGCTACCTCAAGAAGGCCGAGGCCGGTATGGCGGCCCGTGTCGTCGAGGCCTGCAACGACCTCAAGTCCGCCGGTCGCAGCGTCAGCGCCGGCTGATCCCCGTGAGCGGAACTTCGTAGCAGGCTACGAGGTAGGAGTGGAGCCTGCGGAACGACCCGCAGGCTCCGCCGCTCACGTCGGTCAGTTGCACACCTTCCACTGGTCGCCGTCGAGTCGCAGGTCGAAGGTGCGCGGGGAGCGATCGTTCGGGTTCGCGTCGGTGTGCGCGATCACCTGAGCGATCGCGGTGTCGTCGTCACCGACCTGGATGGCGTCGATGCTGTCGACGGTGGGGATGTTGCCCTGCGCGAGCGAGACGCGATGGACGTCGGCGAATTCCGCGTCGGGGATGTCTCGGTAGAACGTCGCCAGGTCACCGCACGAGGTGCTGCGCAGTGTGGCGAGGTCGCCGACGGCCAAGGCTCTGGTGAACGACTCGACGGTCGTCCTGATCCGGGCCTCCGGGGAGTCGTCGACGCTCGGGCGGTCGATCAGCAGGTATGCACCGGCGGCCACTGCCCCGATCACGACAACTGCGGCCACCAGCGCCGCCCACCACTTCTTGTGACTCGGTGTGCCGGGTTCCGTCGGGTCGGGTCCGATGCGCTGGGGACCGACCTGCTTCGACCCTGGTTTCTGCGGTTCGATCCTTCTCGGCCCGACTGGTTGTGGCACGGTGGCGGGTGATTTCTTCTCAACCGCAACATCTTTGGTCCGATTCTCGGACGGGTTTCGGGGCGGGATACGACGCGGGGCCGCGGTCGGCTTTGCGACGGGCTTCGATTCCGCTGCGGCCGGTTCCTCGGCCGGAGCAGTGGCGATCTTCTCGGTGGCTGCGTCGGCCGGCTCGTCGACCTTCTTCTTGCGGAGATCGATCTTCTCGGTGGCTGCGTCGGCCTCGGAGGGTGCCTTCTTCTTCTCGTCCGGCATGCGTTCTCCCTCGTTCACCGAATCCTGCGAGAACTCACGTGTTCTCGATTTCGTCAGCTGGCAGCCTATCGACCGTGTCGGGCGCTCGGCGCGAGCGCCACCGGGGGTGTTCGGACACGATTCGGTGACGTAGGGGCACAATGAGCGCCATGACTTCTTTCGGTGATCTGCTCGGACCCCAACCCACACTGTTGCCCGGCGACGACGAGGCCGAATCCGCGCTGCTGAACCACGAGGCACCCGAGACCGTCGCGGCGGCGCATCCGACGGCGTCCATCGCGTGGGCCTACCTGGCCGAGGCGGCGCTCGAGTCGGGAGCCACCATCACGGCGTACGCCTACGCTCGTACCGGCTACCACCGAGGTCTTGACCAGTTGCGTCGTAATGGATGGAAGGGATTCGGGCCGGTCCCGTACAGCCATGAGCCCAACCGAGGATTCCTCCGATGCGTCGCAGTCCTCGCCAAAGCGGCCCGCGACATCAACGAGCACGACGAGTACGCCCGCTGCCTCGACCTCCTCGAAGACTGTGACCCCAAGGCAGCAGAAGCGCTCGGCCTGGGCTGATCGGGCTCGCGCCAGCCGGGCGCGGGGTCGAACCCGGCTGAAGTCGGGCAGTGCTCGGCTGAAGTTGTCGCTGCTACCGATCATTCAGTGCGCGTTGGCTGCGGGAGTGGCGTGGTTCGTGGCGACGGACATCGTCGGTCACGAGAGCCCGTTCTTCGCACCCATCGCCGCTGTCGTCTCGCTCGGCGTCTCGCTCGGTGCTCGCCTGCGCCGATCGGCCGAGCTCGTCGTCGGAGTGACGGTGGGCATCGGCATCGGAGATCTGCTCATCTCGCTGATCGGTAGCGGGCCGTGGCAGATCGCTCTGGTCGTGGTGCTGGCGATGTCGGCAGCGGTGTTCCTCGACGGCGGGCCGATCATCGCGATGCAGGCCGGATCGTCCGCGGTGCTGGTGGCCACGCTCATCCCGCCCGGCAACATGGGTGGCCCCAACCGCATGGTCGACGCGTTGGTCGGTGGTCTGGTGGGCATCGCGATCGTGGCGTTGATCCCGACGCACCCGGTGTGGCGGGCCCGCAAGGATGCGGCGAGTGTGTTGGCCACGGCTGCGAGTGTGTTGCAGAAGGTGGCCGACGGCTTGGTGGCGAACGATCCCAAGCCGATCGAGGAGGCGCTGCGTAAGGCGCGTGCGACGCAGTCGGGTATCGATGCTCTGCGAACCGATCTCAAGGGCGGCCGGGAGATCGCGCGAATCTCGCCGATGTACTGGAATCACCGCAACCGTCTGGCGTCGCTGGCGGCGACGGCCGATCCCATCGACAACGCCGTCCGCAACATTCGGGTGCTCGCGCGACGGTCGCTGACGCTGGTGCGCGACGACGAGATCCTCGATCCGCGCGTCGTCGACGAAGTGGAGAAATTGGCGCATGCGGTGGAGGTCCTGCGGCAGATGATCCTTGCCGATCCGGGTCAGAAGCCGGATGCGGCAGAGGCTGCACGAGTGTTGCGGTCGGTTGCGGCCGGTGCGAAACCGGAGTTGATCTCGAACGCCGGTCTGTCGGCAACGGTGGTCCTGGCGCAGTTGCGGTCGATCATCGTCGACCTGCTGCAGGTTGCCGGGCTCAAGCGTATCTCTGCGTTGGCGACGCTTCCGCCGACGGTGAAGCACCCGCACGTCCCTCCGGAGTTGTGACCCGAGGACACCATTGCATATATGCGTATGTACGCATATGGTGACTCCCGGAAGTCGATGCAGTCACGAGGGGGAGTCATGGGCGCGGGTCACGGGCACAGCCACGGCGTGGGCGGACACACGCCTGCGGGTGCGGGGCCACCCAGGTCCCGCGTTCGCAAGATGATCGTCGCCCTCGCGATCCTGGTGGTGTTTCTCGTCGTCGAGGCGACCGTCGCCGTGGCGATCGGCTCGCTCGGCCTGCTCGCCGATGCGGGCCACATGCTCACCGATGTGCTCGGCATGACGATGGGCTTGATCGCACTCGTGCTCGCCCGCAAGGGAAGTGCTGCAGCGGCAAGGACTTTCGGCTGGCATCGGGCGGAAGTGTTGACCGCCATCGCCAATGCCGTTCTGCTGCTCGGTGTTGCGGCGTTCATCATGTACGAGGCGGTCTCGCGCATCGGCGACGCTCCCGAAATCCCCGGTGTTCCGTTGATTCTCACTGCGACAGCCGGTCTCGCGGCCAATATCGTCGTCATGCTGCTCATTCGCGGCGACGCCAAGGATTCCCTGGCCGTCCGCGGTGCGTACATGGAGGTTCTGGCCGATGCGGTCGGCAGCGTCGGGGTGCTCGTCGCCGGCGTGCTGATGGTCGTGTTCGGGTGGACCTGGGCAGACATCGTCGTCGGTGTCCTGATCTCCCTGTGGGTGATCCCGCGCGCGATCAAGCTCGCCGGCTCGGCACTGCGCATTCTCACCCAGGCCAGTCCGGGGCACGTCGACGTCGACGCATTGACCGGCGACCTGAGCGCGCTGCCGGGCGTGACGGGGGTTCACGACCTGCACGTGTGGACGCTGACCACCGGAATGGACGTGGCCACAGTGCATCTCGAGTGCGAGGGGTCGTCGTCGATGGTGCTCGATCGCGCCCGGTCGTTGCTGTCCGCCTACGGTCTCGACCACGCCACGGTCCAGGTCGAACCTACCGCGCACGGCCGGACCTGCAAGGAAGAGCTCACCTGGTGACGGTGTGCACCTCGGAGCCGGGACGCCACACGTCGATCTGCATGTGATCGTCCACCAGTGACGTCAGGACGACCTCGGTGATGTCGAGGTCGAACACGTGGTACGGCACCAGTTCACCCGGTGTGGCGTCGAATATCGGTTGCAGCACAGCAGGATCGGTGATCTCGACGGCACGGCCGCCGATCTTCGCGTCCCCGCCCTCCATCGAATGGTGACCCGGATTGCTGTGCAGCGCGAACCGTCCGTCGCGCTGCAGATCTCGTGCTTTGACTGCCCCCAGCATCGAACCGAGGCGCAGCACACCGCTGTCGGCGAACTCGACCTCGGTGCCGCTCACGCGCGGTGAGCCGTCCGCCCGAAGTGTGGCGAGTACGTGGTGTTTGTGGGCGGTGAACCTGGCCTGCACTGCCGAGGCCAGGTTCGGGGCGGCTGTCGAGAAGTCGTTCCACGTCGTCATGGGGGAATTATGCGACCCGCCACCGACCGAATCGGGAATTGCTGCACACAACTTCTCGAAAGCGACGGAAATCCCGTCGGTCACGGTCGGTGTCGTGCAGTCCTTCCCGGCGCTCGGGTCACAGCCAGAATCGCATCAGGTAGTTTCCGTTGCCTGCGAAGAACTCGGGAACACCGGACAGCCCGAACAGGGTGTAGATCGCCCCGAAGAAGGCGGAATTGACCGCGGGCACGAACAGCAACGCGACGAGAACGAGGATTCCGTAACCCTTGAACTGGTTCAGCGAGGCGCGGGTGGCGGGTGAGAGCGAGGGTTCGAGTGCGGCGTATCCGTCGAGTCCGGGCACCGGAATCAGGTTCAGGATCGTGGCCATGATCTGCAGGAACGCCAGGAAGCTGAGCCCGTACCAGAAGGCCTGATGGGTGCCGTCGGTGCCGAACATCCGAATGACGATCAGAAGGACCACGGCGACAACGGCGTTGGCGAACGGTCCGGCGAGAGCGATGCGCCGCTGAGTCGACGCCGAGAATCGGTCGGTTCGCAGGTACACGGCACCGCCCGGAAGCCCGATTCCGCCGATCGCGATGAACAGCACCGGCAGCACGATCGAAAGCAACGGGTGGGTGTACTTGAGCGGGTTGAGCGTCAGATAGCCGCGGAGTTCGACTTCGCGGTCGCCGGCCCGAAATGCGGTGTACGCGTGCCCGAATTCGTGCAGGCACACCGAGGCGATCCACCCGGCGAGCACCAGCACGAACACCCCGAGTCGGGCGGTGAGAGAGGTGACGTCCTCCGCTGTCCACGCCAGCGCGCCGCCCACTCCTGCGACGGCGAGAACGGCCACGAACACCGGGCTCGGCAGAACGGGACTGCGGCGCACCGGAACGGTCATCGGACCAGCAACCACTCTTCGTGGTGACGGTAGAACGTCGACCGCTTGACTGTTCTGTCGCCGGCGATGCCGTCGCGCATCAGGTCTGCGGCGGGGGAGCCGAGCTGCATCGCGCGTCCGCTCACCCAGCGGCGCGGCAGCAGTCGTCGACGGCTGATCACCCGCGCACGAAGGCCCGGTAGCTCCGGGGTCGGTGCCACCTCGACGCCGGGAACGACTCCGGAGAACAACCGAGTGTCGTCGACGTACGCCTCGCCTTCGAGGTCCGCGCCGCCACCGCCGCCGAGCAGAGCCCGCCCGACAACGGCCTTGCCCGCGTCGTCGCGGATGAGGGGCGTGCTCGACGCCGTACCGGTCAGTGCCACCTTGGCCGCGCGCGATCCGGTGCCGAGCTTGTAGATGTGGGCGGCGTTGGTCGCGGTATCGGGCACGAACGCGACCTCGATGTGGAGGCGTTCGGTGCGCATCAACCTGGTCAGGACGGCGGCCAGCGAGGCGTCGTCGCCCAACACGATGATGCGCGGTGCGGGGGCCGATTCGATGTCGGCGAACAGTGCGTTGCAGTCGTCGTCGGTAGGCACGGCATCGGCGTTGCGCAATGGGACGTCGGTCAGCGTGATCGGCAACGGCGGGTTTCCGCAGTGCAGAACGAACGGTGTCACGGCGCTCCTAGATCATCGGTGAACCCTCGAACGACCATAGTGCCCTCGTTTCGGCTCCACCGTAGCGGCATGCGGGCCAGCTCACCGCCTCGGCTAGACTGTTCCCCCGGCCACTGTCGCGCCTGCGGCAATTGGTGACGGCTGCGTTCGATCGAGCAATATCTGCAGCACGTCCTCGCACGAAAGCAACGTAGGAGAGCACATGCCGGCGATAGTCCTGATCGGCGCCCAGTGGGGCGACGAGGGCAAAGGCAAAGCCACCGACCTTTTCGGCGAACGACTCCAGTGGGTCGTTCGCTACCAGGGCGGCAACAACGCCGGCCACACCGTGGTTCTCCCGAACGGCGACAAGTTCGCGCTGCACCTGATCCCGTCGGGAATCCTCACAGCCGGCGTGAAGAACGTCATCGGCAACGGCGTCGTCGTCGACCCGGGTGTGCTGCTCACCGAACTCGACGGCCTGGAAAAGCGTGACGTCGACACCACGAACCTGCTGCTCAGCGCCGATGCGCACCTGATCATGCCGTACCACGTGGCCATCGACAAGGTGACCGAACGCTTCCTCGGAGCCAAGAAGATCGGAACCACCGGCCGCGGCATCGGGCCGTGCTACCAGGACAAGCTCGCTCGCGTCGGCGTCCGGGCAGCCGATGTGCTCGATGAGAAGATCCTGACCCAAAAGGTCGAGGCTGCACTGGAATTCAAGAACCAGGTGCTCTCGAAGATCTACAACCGGCGGGCGCTGGACTCGCAGCAGGTCGTCGACGAGGTGCTCGAGCAGGCCGAGGGCTTCAAGCACCGCATCACCGACACCAGGCTGCAGCTGAACCTGGCTCTCGAGCGCGGCGAGACGATTCTGCTCGAGGGATCGCAGGGCACTCTGCTCGACGTCGATCACGGCACGTACCCGTACGTCACGTCCTCCAACCCGACGGCGGGCGGCGCATCGGTCGGTTCCGGTATCGGCCCCAACAAGATCGGGACCGTCCTCGGCATCCTGAAGGCCTACACGACGCGTGTCGGCTCGGGCCCGTTCCCGACGGAGCTGTTCGACAATCACGGTGAATACCTGGCCAAGCAGGGCGGCGAGGTTGGCGTCACCACCGGGCGGGCACGACGCACGGGCTGGTTCGACGCCGTCATCGCGCGGTACGCCACCCGCGTCAACGGCATCACCGATTACTTCCTGACCAAGCTCGACGTGCTCTCGAGTCTGGACACGGTGCCCATCTGTGTCGCGTACGACGTCGACGGCGTCCGCCACGACGAGATGCCGATGACGCAGACCGGTTTCCATCATGCGAAGCCGATCTACGAAGAGATGCCCGGTTGGTGGGAAGACATCTCCGGTGCCCGTACGTTCGAGGAACTGCCGATCAACGCGCAGAACTACGTCCTGCGTCTCGAGGAGCTCTCGGGCGCGTACATGTCGTGCATCGGAGTCGGACCGGGCCGCGACGAAACCATCGTTCGGCGGGACATTCTGCGGTAATCAGGCCACGCGAAACTCCAAGCCCCGAGGCCCCACGGCCTCGGGGCTTTTTCGTGCCCGGACATGCCGTCGGGAGTCGCTCTCACCAATGCAAGGAAACAGCGCCTTCAGTAGGAAAACAGCGCGAAAAAGTACTGTGTTCGCTGTATTCGAGCGGTCTTGCTGGGAAATCCGCTGCAGGGCAGAAGTTTTCGTAATTTGGGTAGCTTTACACACCATGTAGTTGTGTAAACCAAAAGTATGAAACAGGCGGCCGAACATTCCCTCGGACTTTTACCTTCACTTGGGTAACGGGTGAGACGGTCGTGCCGAAACAATGGACATCGCACAAGTTGCGGAGGCCCACATTCCGGCCGACCGACCCGCAACCGGGTCACCTCCCCTCGGCCTAGCGAACAAGGGCCACCGAAGAAAGCGACAACGAATGAACAAGGCAACCAAGGGTGCCATAGCCGCGGGGGCGGCAGCGGTACTGCTGCTCGGCGGTTTGGGATCCTATGCGCTCTGGCAGGACACCGAAACGGTCACCGGAGGTGAGATCAACTCCGGTGAGCTCAATTTCGCTCCGGTTGCCGGCACCGCGAACTGGACCGAAACCTCGGTCACTCCGAACGTGACTCTCGGAGCCGACCCGTCCGGCTTCCTCATCGTGCCGGGCGACGTTCTCGAGTACTCGACCCAGTACACCGTCAATTGGGCAGGAGACAATCTTCGCGCTTCGATCACCGCGGACTTCACCAATGTTGCCGGCGACGCCGACCTTGCTGCCGCTCTCGACACCGAGGTGTCGGTCAACGGTGGAACGTCCCTTCCGAACGGTTCGGCCGTGGACCTACCGCTGACCACATCGCCTCAGACCATCTCCGTCGAGGTGACCATTACGTTCGATGAAGCGACTGCGGATCTCATCGCACAGAACGAGAGCGTCGACCTCAACGACTTCACCCTGACGCTCGACCAGGTCCGTCCCTGATCTGTTGCAGTGACGAACAAGCACGGTCGTTATTGGGCGCTCGCAGCCGCGTCCGTCGCGGTGGTGGTCTTCGGATCAGCACAGACGACGGGCGCGCTGTGGCGTGACGACGAGGTCGTCGAAGGCGGGACCATCAACTCCGGCACCTTGGACATCAAGGTCGGCCCGAACGGAGCAGAAGTGAACGACTACGTTCTCGCTGCGCTCGGTTCGACCGGTCTCGGACCGAACGGTTTCTCGCAGGCACCGTTGTCGATTCGGAACTCCGGCAACGTACCGTTCAACTTTCGACTGCAAGGAACCACGTCGACCGGAATAGTCCCCCTTGTTCTGACTGCGACAACTGTTGCGGCCGAGACGAATTGCCCGGCGACAGGTACACCGACGGGACCGACGACACTGCTGTACAACGGAAACGCCAGTGGTGCGCAAGCTCCGGTGCCACCGGCGGCCAGACTGTTGGCCGCAGGCGCCCGCGAAGTGTGGTGCTTTCGGCTCGCCGTCGGTGCCACTCCGCCGCAGAGCGCGTCGTCGACGGTGACGTTCTCGTTCCGGGCGGACCAGACATGAGTGCCGACGACGACACGGACGTGATCGAAACCGTCACGGACGTATCCGAGGAGAACCGGACCGGTCTCTGGTGGTGGGTGAGCCGGATCGCGTCGTACACGCTTCTGGCGGCGATGTTGTTCGTCCTCGGGGTGACCGTCGTCATTCCGAAAGTCACCGGTTCGACGCCGTACACGATTCTCACCAGCTCGATGAAGCCGACGTACCCACCGGGAAGCCTGGTGGTGGTCAAGCCCGCCGACGCAGCCGAACTCGAGGTAGGCACACCGATCACCTACCAAATCCGTTCGGGCGAGCCCGAAGTGGTGACTCACCGCATCGTGGCGACCCGGCAGAGCGGACGAGGTATCACCACCTATGTCACTCGCGGGGACAACAACGGATCCGACGACGAGAACCCGGTGCAGATCGGGCAGATTCGCGGAAAGGTCTGGTACTCGGTGCCGTACATGGGCTACGTCAACAACTGGCTGAACGGTGAGCAGCGCAAGATCACGGTCGCGGTCATCGTGATCGGTCTGTTCGGCTATGCGCTGGTGATGTTCGTCGGGGCCGGTGTCGATCGCTACCGGAGCCGAAAAGAGCAGGCGCGATGAAGCACCCCGGTCTTGCCGCCTGCACCGCAGCGTTCGCCGGCATCGCGGTCGTTCTGTTGATGGGTGCCGGTCCGTCGCAAGCGGCGCAGACGGTCAAGTACAGCGATGACGGCGAGCGCTGGAGTACCGACTTTCCGAGCCCGTTGTACGACAGCGACATTCGATGGGTTCCCGGCGACGTGCGTACATCGCAGTTCCACGTGTTCAACGACACCGACCGAGACGGGCGTCTCTGGCTGACCTTCGGCAGTGACAACCCGGCGTTCCTTCGAGCTCTGAGCGCGTCGATCGGCGGCGGCGAGTCGGCCGAATCGTGTGCGTGGATCGACCTCGAGGCCGGCCAGAAGAAGCGAATCGACTCCACGATCACGATGGCCGAAGCAGCTAAAAACGACACCTGGTCCTCCTCTGCTGCAGTCGATCTCGTTGTGCAGTGGGACAACAGCAACAGAGCCGAGTGCCCGGAATCGTCGGGTGCGCGGACGGATATGGAAGGGGCGCAGCCCTGATGTCGCGTCACAAGGACTCAGTCGGTCCGAAGACGGTTCTCCGTCGGGTCGGTGTCGCGCTCATCAGTGCGCGAGCTCGGGCCTTCATGTCGATCGGCATCGTGCTCGGCCTCGGCGCGGTGGGAACCCTTGCTGCATGGTCGGATACGGCGACTGCGACGTCAGGCACCTTCACGACCGGCAGGCTCGATATCAAAGTCGGTGACCCCGCGGTGGACAACAATCCGATCGCGTTCTCGACGACTCTGGCCAATCCCGCGATCTTCCCCGGGGATACCGTCGCAGCCGGGCTGTTGGTGAGCAATGCGACCGGATCCGTCGCCAACACCTACACCATCTCCGTGCTGGCCAGTAACACTGCGCTGGGCAATGTGCTCAATTCCTCGGTGCACAGCGGACTTCCATCGGGGGGTGCATGCACAGGTGCCGCCGTCAGCACGGTCTCCGGCCTCGGAACCTCGAAGCAATTCCCTGCCTTGAATCGTTCGCTTCCCGTCAACGGCAGTGATCAGCTGTGTATCAGCGTGACCATGCCGACCGGTACGGCTCCGCCCAATCCCGTTGCTACCGGAACCATCACGTACACCATCACCGCGACGTCGTCGTAGATCATGTCCGATACCCACGCAGCCTCGGCTACCGGAGCGCCATCCGGCCGGCGTCTGCTTCGCGAGATCGCACTGACCGTCGGCGCTGTCTCCGGGCTCGTCTGTGTGCTGTTCGCGCTCGCGGCCGTGTTCTTCGGTATCACCCCGTTGGTCTTTCGGTCCGGCTCCATGGCCCCGGCCATCGACACCGGGGCGCTGGCACTGAGCAAGTCGACCCCTGCCGCAGACATAGAGGTCGGCGACGTCGTCAAGGTCACTAGCGCGTCGGGAGCAGGAATCACCCACCGCGTGGTCGAGATCGGCGCAGTCGGAACCGACAGTGTGCAACTGTTCCTTCAGGGTGACGCGAACCCCGAGCCCGATGCCGAGAGCTACGTCGTGTCCGAGGCCGATCGTGTGTTCTTCAGCGTCGGGAAACTCGGCTACGCGGTCACCTGGCTCAGCGGCCCGGTCGCAGTGTTCATCGGTGGCATCGCCGTCGGCGTACTTCTCATGACCGCGTTCGGATTTCGTAGGTCCCCTGTGGAGTCCTCTGCGCAGCCGGACGACGACGATCGACCGCAGGAACCGCCCAGCGGACGGCACAGCGCCCAGGGACGCGGGACGTCCACCCTCGGTGTGGTGCTCGCACTGGCGGCCATCTCGGCAGTGGGCATCACTGCGTCGAACACTCCGACAACCCTTGCTGCGGGGCAAGACACGGCAACGGCCCTCAGCGGCACCATCACCACAGCATTGCCGATCCCCGCGCCGCTGTCGCTGACTTGTACGAATGCCGAGCGGGGTCTTGTCGGTGCGATTCGATTCGTGAATCTCAGTTTTCCATCACGCGGGTCGCAGTACACGTACCAGTTGACCTTGAAGAAGGCAGGCGAGAACGACCGTGAGTTCGCGGTAGCCGGGACCGCTGCTACCGGGGTGGTCATCACTCAAGCAGTGGAAAACGGAGCCCTCCTGGAATTGCTGCCGCTGCCACTGGCCCCTGTACTCGACGGCGTGTACACCGCATCCATCCGAACCAAATCGGGTACGAGGTTCTCGCAGCCGAGCCCGACCGTGAACTTGACCATGAGCAACGGCCTACTTCTCGGATTGGCTGCAAGTGCGCGGTGCGGAGGCACCGCTGCCGCTGCCGCTGCCGCAGCCCGCAGCGCCCCGCAGGCGATCGCTCCCGAGGCAACTACTCCGTCCTCCACGACATCCACCCCCACCACTCTGGCACCGGAGTCAACCGCAGTACCCGGAACGACTACGCCGTCGGTCGAGGTTCCGCCGTCCACGACTGTCCCGCCGTCCACGACTGTCCCGTCGACCACTGACGGGGGACCCGCGGCGGTGGCCCCACCGCCGACCACCACAACAACAACGACGACCCCGCCGGCACCTGCGGCGCTGTCCGCCCCGGTGACCTCGCCGTCGGGTGCATCGACGGCCCGGGTGGTCGACATCGACGGCGCTCCGACTCTGCAGATCGTCGACGCAGCCGGAGCAGTCCAGTACAGCGCTCCCGCCACGTCCAGTGAGGCATTCGGCTACGGCGTGAATTGGTCGGCCGGGGATCAGCTGTGGCTGCTCGGTCCCGATCGTCTCGTTCGTCTCGACAGCACCGGCGGTTCGTGGTCGCGAACGGTGATCGATCCGACGGCGACGGAACAAATTCCGGCGGAAATTCTCGCGCTCTTGAATTAGTGCCGTCACATATATGTCGGAATCGAACTGCACATCTGCTCGCCTGCGTGGATAATTGCGCCCAGGTAAATCGACGGAAGGTCGAGCGATGACTGAGAATTACAACGGATTGGAAGTTTTCAGCTACCAATTCGATCGCTTCGCATACGAACATCCATGGATCGGCGCTCAGGCCGGTGAATTCATGCTCGGCCCCGAGGGTGGGGGAATGCTCGAATTCACGCACGCTACCGTCTTCGCGCTTCCCGAGGGTGGCGCGCACGAAGTGCACGGTCCGATCCTCGACTGGTACCTCGGTCACGGGGGACCCTATGGCGCACTTGGCTATCCGATCAGTAACGAGCGTCCGACACCCACCGGATCCGGTCGCTACAACCTCTTTCAACGCGGAGCTATCGGGTGGTTGCCGGAGGTGGGTGCATTCACCATCGGTGGTCGGCACGAGGAATCCGATGTGACTCCGGGCCCGGAAGCTGAATTGATGTCGGCGGTGGACGCTCCCATCGACGCACTCGGTATTTCTGCCTGAATCCTTTCCTGCTCCCCGTTTCGATCGTATTCTTTGGTCTCGCGGTTTTGTTCGTCGATGAAGCAGCTCAGAACAATGTCGGCTCGTCGAATCCTGGGACTCCTTCGATGCCCAATATTTTTTGTTTGGTATTCGTACCACCCGGTGCCGAGAAACCGCCGACTTCTGTGCCTGCGCCGAGCACCCGATGGCACGGGACGATGATCGGCACTGGGTTTCGTCCCAACGCGCCGCCTACGGCCTGGGCGGCGCCTGGGTGGCCGAGTCGGCGGGCAATGTCGCCGTAGGTGAGTGTCGCGCCCCGGGGAATGCTGCTGCACACGGTGTAGACCGAGGCGTCGAACTCCGAGATGTCGAGGACCAGCGGAATCGGGCTCATGTCGACTGTCCGTCCATCGAGCAGGGCGACGATTCGCGCGATCGCGTCGGCCGCCAATGTGTCGACAGGCCCTGTTGCTGCGCCGAAGCGGTTCAGATAGTCCAGCATCGCCTCGTCCGACGGCTCGGGCAGGGCGACGGCGAGCACGCCGTCGTCGGTCCAGGCGATTCCGCAACGGCCGATGGAGGTGTCGAAGAGCGTGCTGCTCGGCATCGGTCCAGTATCCACCTGCCCTCGTGTGGCAGTCCAGTGGAATACGCAATGGACTTGAATGTCGGAGGCCAGTGAGCGAATACTGGAGTGCATGGCTTCGAGAGTCCTCAATGCAACGTCACTGGCCCGCGATCTCGGCAGCTGGCGGGGCGATGCGTCCTCGGACGGATCCGGGAGGCGCAAGGCGTCGCGTCCGACGTATCGCGCATTGGCCGATGGCGTTCGTCTGCTGATTCACGACGGTCGTATTCCGCTCGGCGTCGGTCTGCCCAGTGAGCGTGATCTGTCCGCGGCTCTCGATCTCAGTCGTACCACCATCACGTCCTCGTACTCGGTGCTGCGAGACGAGGGTTATCTGATCAGTAAGCAGGGATCACGCAGTACCGTCGCTCTGCCCGCTGCGCCCACCCCCAACGGAATGTTGATTCAGTCGACATCGCCTTCGGGTCCGGTCGTGGACATGTCTCACGCAGCGATGGCAGCAGCGGACGGCACCATGACTGCGGCGTACGAGTCTGCGCTGCAAGCACTTCCGACCTATCTTCCGACGCACGGCATGGAGCCCATCGGTCTTGCGGTGCTGCGGGAGGCCATCGCGCAACGCTTCGTCGAGCGTGGCCTGCCGACGACGGCCGACCAGATCATGGTCACTTCCGGTGCGCAGCAAGCAGTTCGGCTGCTGCTGGGTACCTTGACCTCGCCCGGCGATCGGGTGCTGATCGATCACCCGACCTATCCCAACGCCCTCGAAGCCATCAGGCGAGTGGGTGCGCGTCCCGTACCGGTGCCGGTACGTCCGGCCGACGGCGACTGGGATCTCGACGGGATACGCAGTGCAGCAAGGCAAACAGCAGCCAAGGTTGCGTACCTGATTCCGGACTTTCATAATCCAACCGGGCAGGTGCTCGGTGCCGAGGGGCGGGCCGAACTCGCCCGCATCACCCGCGACACCCGTATGACGCTCATCGTCGACGAAACCATGGTGGACCTGTGGCTCGACGCCCCGCCGCCGCCGCCGGTCGCGTCGTTCGGGCGGGTCTCGGGGTCCGACATCGTCACGATCGGTTCGGCGTCCAAGTCGTTCTGGGGCGGACTGCGCATCGGATGGATCAGAGCGCATCCGTCGCTCGTCTCACAGCTCGCGGGCTCGCGGGCAGCGCACGACCTCGGCACCTCGATCATGGATCAATTGGCGTCCTCGTTCCTGTTGCAGGACGCCGAACCCGCGCTCGAGCTCCGTCGATCGCACTTGCGCGAGCGTCGGGACGTACTCGAAGAGGCTCTGGCCGAACATCTTCCGGACTGGCGCTACCGCCGCTCCGAGGGCGGCATGTCGCTGTGGTTGCAGCTGCCTGCACCGGTGTCGAGTGCGCTCGCCGCCACCGCGCCCGCATTCGGCGCGATACTCGCGGCAGGCCCACGATTCGGCGTCGAGGGTGCATTCGAGCGCTACCTCAGGTTGCCGTACACCCGTGAGCCACAGGAGCTTCGGGCCGCGGTGATGGCCACGGCTGCTGCTTATCGTGCCCTCGCTCCCAGCGCCGAATCGGAGCAGCCGGCCCTGGTGTTCTGACCGGCCATGTTCTGACCGCGAACTCGAAGTTATGGACGGAAATCAGCCGAAAAGCGTCCACAACTTCGAGTTCGGCGCAAACAGATCAGACCCAGACCGACGCGATATCGGTTGCTGCGGCGGGCGGTGGCGTCGGGACTCCGTTTTCGGTGCGGGAGAAGCGCGGTGCCGGGCGGTGCTGGGTGACGCCGCCGATGTCGATGAGGGAGTCGCGGTCCTTCATGTGCGGATGGTTCGGGGCCTCGGCGAAGGTGAGGACCGGCGATACGCAGGCGTCGGTGCCGTCGAAGATCGCGGCCCATTCGTCGCGGGTCTTGGACAGGAACGTCGAGGTGAATCTCTCGCGCAGCTCGGGCCAGCGCGACTTGTCCATCTGCGGCGGGAGGTCCGCATCGGCGAGGCCGAGGCCGGTGAGCAGCTGGGCGTAGAACTGCGGCTCGAGCGAGCCGACTGCCATGTACCGGCCGTCCGAGGTCTCGTAGGTGTCGTAGAACGGTGCGCCGGTATCGAGCAGGTTCGTGCCACGGTCGTCGCTCCAGGCTCCGACGCCACGCCAGGCCCAGATCATGTGCGAGAGTGCGGCGGTGCCGTCGACCATGGCCGCGTCGACCACCTGGCCCTGTCCGGAGTTCTGGCGCTCGTAGAGCGCCGCCATGATGCCGAAGACGAGGAACATCGAGCCCCCGCCGAAGTCGCCGACCATGTTCAGCGGCGGCACGGGGCGCTCGCCCTCGCGACCGATTGCGTTCAGCACGCCGGTGACGGAGATGTAGTTGATGTCGTGGCCTGCGGTCTGCGCCCACGGGCCTTGCTGGCCCCAGCCGGTCATGCGGCCGTAGACCAGGCGCGGGTTGCGGGCGAGGGCGTCGTCGGGTCCGAGGCCGAGGCGTTCGGTGACGCCGGGTCGGAAGCCCTCGATCAGCACGTCGGCGCGTTCGACGAGACCGAGCACCTTCTCGATGTCGGCCGGATCCTTGAGGTTGGCCTCGACGATGGTGCGGCTGCGCAGCTGGTGGTCGTGGGCAGAGATCTGCCCGGCACGCTGGACGCGTACGACGTCTGCGCCGAGGTCGGCCAGCAGCAGTGCGGCGTGCGGGCCGGGCCCGATGCCCGCGAGTTCGACCACGCGAAGCCCTGCGAGTGGTCCACCAGTGTTCGACACGTTGTTTGCCTCGTTCCGACTCGTCACCTGCGAATGTGAATGGAGACTAACTTGTACTAGGTCGTCCAACCGATCGGGGTGTGGATAATAGGGCTGTGACTGCCCCAGATCCCGTCCGTATCGGTACACCGCTCACTCCCGGGGCCACCCGGGTGATGCTGCTCGGCTCGGGTGAGCTGGGCTAAGAGGTGATCATCGCGTTCCAGCGCCTCGGCGTCGAGGTGATCGCCGTCGATCGCTACGACAACGCCCCTGGCCATCAGGTGGCTCATCACGCGTTCACGATCGACATGAGCAACCCCGAAGAACTACTGGCGCTGATCGATTCGCAGCAGCCGGATTTCGTGGTGCCGGAGATCGAGGCCATCGCGACCGATGCCCTGGCCGAGGTCGAAGCGCGGGGTAGGAGTGTGGTGATCCCGACGGCGCGCGCGACGCAGTTGACCATGAACCGTGAGGGCATCAGGCGTCTCGCCGCCGAGGAGCTCGGGCTGCCGACGTCACCGTACGCGTTCGCCGATTCGCTGAAAGACGTACGAGAAGCGTTGTCCACCATCGGCTTTCCTGCCGTTCTCAAGCCCGTCATGTCCTCGTCGGGCAAGGGGCAGTCCGTCGTGCGCAGCGAGGACGACGTCGAAGCGGCGTGGGACTACGCCCTGAAGGGCGGTCGCGTCGACCTCGGCCGTGTCATCGTCGAGGGATTCGTCGATTTCGATTACGAGATAACACTTCTCACCGTTCGAGCGAGCGACGGAACTTCGTTCTGCGAGCCGATCGGGCACCTGCAGGAGTCCGGCGACTACATCGAATCCTGGCAACCACAACCGATGTCCGACGCGGCCCTGGCCGGTGCGCGCGACGTCGCCGAGCGCATCACGACGGCGCTCGGTGGGCGTGGGTTGTTCGGCGTCGAACTGTTCGTGCAGGGCGACAACGTGTACTTCTCCGAGGTCAGTCCGCGGCCGCACGATACGGGCCTGGTGACGCTTCGTACGCAACGGTTCTCGGAGTTCGAGCTGCATGCCCGCGCCGTTCTGGGTCTGCCGATCGACACGACGCTGCTGTCGCCGGGTGCGTCGGCGGTGATCTACGGCGGTGTCGACGCGGACGGCATTCACTTCGAGGGCGTCGCCGATGCGCTGGCCGTCCCCGAGACCGATCTTCGCCTGTTCGGCAAGCCGACGAGCTTCGTCCGACGCCGGATGGGCGTCGCGGTGTCGACGGCCTCGGACATCGAGACGGCACGGAGCAGGGCCCGCGAGGCAGCAGGCAAGGTTCGTCCTGTCGTCTGAGTCGACACAGGGCACACTGAGCCCATGAGCGTGCTCGGTGAGGTCCTGGTCGGCCTGGTGATTCTGGTCGGTCTCGTCGGTATCGTCGTCCCGATTCTGCCGGGCACCATCTTGATCTTCGCGGCCGTCGCCGTGTGGGCGTGGGTCACCGGCGGAGCCGCCGCCTGGACGGTGTTCGCGATCGCGACGGTGTTGTTGGTTCTGAGCGGCGTCGTGAAGTACACCTGGCCGGGCCGGCGCATGCGGGAGGCCGGAGTGCCGATGCGATCGTTGATGATCGGCGGACTGCTCGGCATCGTCGGATTCTTCGTCATCCCCGTCGTCGGACTGTTCGTCGGCTTCATCGCCGGCGTCTACGTGGCCGAGGTGCCCAGGCATCGCAATCATTCCGAGGCATGGAGATCGACCGTGCACGCCACCAAGGCGGCAGGACTGTCCATCCTGGTGGAGCTGTTCGGCGCGTTGCTCGCCTCGGCGGTGTGGCTCGGCGGAGCGCTCTTCGTCTAGGTCAGGTGACCCGATACCAAGCCCGGGCGTTGCCGTCGAGCACCGCCGGGAGGTCGCCGCCGACGGCGTGAGAAATGATGTCGATGTCGGTCTCCGAGAACGGACGCGGGGCGCGGGTGCCCGGTAGATCGGTGCCGAACATCAATGCTGCCGGATTCACGCGATGAATTTTCTGCAGAGTGTCGATGATGTCGAGGTCCACCCGGCCGAATCCCGTTGCCTTGACGCGTACTCCGCGGTCGACGAGGTCGAGTAGATACGGCAGGCCCTGCGTCGACAGTCCCAGGTGGTCGATGCTCACGGCCGGTAGCTTCGCGAGGATGGGTTCGAGGGAGAGCAACAGGGACGCATCGACGTACAGCTCGGCGTGCCACCCCACCAGTTCGTGCACGCGCCGCGCCTGGGTGGTGAGCATCTGGACGTCCGTCTCGCCGCGCTTGAGGTTGAACCGCATTCCGCGGACACCCGCGTCGTCCAGCGCGACGATGTCCTCGTCGGAGCACTCCGGATCGATCTGAGTGACGCCCACCCAGCCACGCCCCAGGGTCTTCAACGCCGCGAGCAGGTAGGTCTGGTCGGTGCCCTGGAACGATCCCGAGACCACTGCGCCACCGGTGATACCGAGCCCGTCGACGTCGTATAGGTAGTTCGAGACGGTGTACGGATCGGGCAGGAAACCGTGGTTCTCGATGAGCGGAAACGCGGGGTCGATGATGTGTAGGTGGGCGTCGAACACGGGCCCCAGCATGCCAGCTCGCGCATTCGGCGTCGCGGCCACCGTCCGCGGTGTTTGAATTCGAAACATGAAACCGGAGACCACAGTCGTTCTCGACGGATACACCTACTTCGAATGTCCGAGATGGCACGAGGGGAGGATCTGGGTATCGGACTTCTACTCCCATCGCGTCGTGTCCGCCCTCGAGGACGGCTCCGACGTACGAGTCGAAGCCGAGGTGCCCAATCAGCCGTCGGGCCTGGGATGGTTGCCCGACGGGCGGCTGCTGATCGTGTCGATGCGTGACTACAAGTTGCTACTGCGTGAGCACGACGGTTCGCTGACCGTGCACGCGGATCTGTCGACGTATGTTCGGGCGAATCTGAACGACATGCTCGTCGACGCGCACGGCCGCGCGTACATCGGCAATTTCGGCTTCGATCTGATGAACTTCGCGCCCGTCGAGACGGCCGACCTGATTCGCGTCGACCCGGACGGTTCCGCGCACGTCGTGGCGTCGGATCTGTACTTCCCCAACGGAATGGCGTCCACCGCGTCGGGCGAACTGCTGGTGGACGAGACGGTCGGCAATCGGGTCAGTGCCTTCGACATCGCCGAGGACGGGTCACTGGGGGAGCGGCGTGATTGGGCGAAGTTCGGCGAACTGCCGTCGTCGACGGACATGGCCACGGCCATCGGGGAGGTGAAAGTGGCCGCCGACGGATGCTGCATCGACACCGACGGCACGATGTGGATCGCCGACGCACTGGGGCAGCGAGTGCTGCACGTTGCGCAGGGCGGGGAGGTTCTCGAGCAACTCGATTTCGATCTCGGAGTCTTCGCCTGCGGACTCGGCGGATCCGACGGCCGCACGCTGTTCGTCTGCGCTGCACCGGATTTCAACGAGCATCAACGCAAGATCGAGACCGAGGGCAAGTTGTTGGCAGTTCGCGTGTAGTGCGCTTCGCGCAGTGGTGCGGTTGTGCGCTCCCTGGGGCACACAACCACACCACTGCCGCAGGCACTCAGGCCTTGTCGGGCTCGGATGCCTTCAGCATGTCCTCACGCTCGACGACCTTCACGCGCTCGCGGCCCTCGGGCTCGCCGAGTGAGCGCTCGTGCGCGTCGAGGCGGTACCAGCCGTCCCACGTGGTGAAGGGGACCTGCTTGCCTTCGAGGAACGAGGTGACGGCATCGAGATCCGGTTCGACTGCGCCGACGAAGCTCGGCGCATCCTCGAGCAGGTTCGCGACGGTCTCGTTGGCGTCGCCCTTGGTGTGGCCGATGAGGCCGACGGGTCCGCGCTTGATCCAGCCGGTGACGTACGTGGCCGGAACGGGCGTGGTGGACGACGGGGACTCGACGACGCGTCCGGCCTCGTTGGGGATGGTGCCTGCCTGCTCGTCGAACGGGAGCTGGCTGATGTTCTGGCTGAGGTAGCCGACGGCGCGGTAGACGGCCTGAACGTCCCAGTCGTTGTACTTGCCGGTGCCCTTGACGTTGCCGGTGCCGTCGAGCTCGGTGCGCTCGGTGCGTAGACCGACGACCTTGCCGTCCTCGCCGAGTACCTCGTGGGGAGACTCGAAGAAGTGCAGGAACAGCTTGTGCGGGCGGCTGCCGACGTCGCGGATGGCCCAGTCCTGCAGGGTGTTGGCGACCATGTCGATCTGCTTGGAGCTGCGGCGGGCCTGCTCGGAGCCCTCGTCGTAGTCGATGTCCTCGGGAGAGACGATGACCTCGATGTTGGGGGAATGGTCGAGCTCGCGCAGCTCGAGCGGGGTGAACTTGGCCTGAGCCGGTCCGCGGCGGCCGAAGACGTGCACCTCGACGGCCTTGTTGGCCTTGAGGCCCTCGTAGACGTTGGCGGGGATCTCGGTGGGGAGCAGTTCGTCACCGGTCTTGGCGAGCACGCGCGCGACGTCGAGAGCGACGTTTCCGACACCCAGGACGGCGACCTTCTCGGCCTCGAGCGGCCAGGTGCGCGGCACGTCCGGGTGGCCGTCGTACCAGGAGACGAAGTCGGCGGCGCCGTAGCTGCCCTCGAGGTCGATGCCGGGGATGTTGAGGGCGCGGTCCGCGTTGGCACCGGTGGAGAAGATGACGGCGTCGTAGAAGCGGCGCAGGTCGTCCAACGTGATGTCGGTGCCGTAGTCGATGTTGCCGAGGAGGCGAACCTGCGGCTTGTCGAGCACCTTGTGCAGGGCGGTGATGATGCCCTTGATGCGCGGATGATCGGGGGCCACGCCGTAGCGGATCAGCCCGAACGGCGCAGGCATGCGCTCGAAGAGGTCGATGCTGACGCCCGGTCCGCTGACATTGTGGTCGGACTTCATGAGCGCGTCGGCGGCGTAGATGCCTGCCGGTCCGGCACCGACGATGGCGACGCGGAGTGGACGAGTCTGATCGGTCATGTGCAGCGAGCTACCTTCTTCGAGGGAAGTGCGGACACCCCAGCATAAATTAAGGACTACCTGAGCTGGGGCAGTGGGCAACTTGCCGGATTTCCCGGTTTCCGGTAGGAATTGCTCTGTGCACACGACATACCTGGTCCGACGGTTCACCGTCGACTTCTGTCGTACCTGCACCAACATGTGTTGTCGGTGACAAGACCCGACGCCCCTTCCCCTCCTCCCAGGACGGGACCCCTCTCTCGACGGCAGCGTTGCCGAAGATCAGCGCTCGACCGTGCACGGATTCGAGGACACATGACCACTCTGGAACAGACCGCAACTCTCACTCTCGACAAGCTCGGCCCGAGCTTCGGTGCCGAGGTCATCGGCCTCGACGTCGCGTCGGCGTCCGATCCGCAGATACACGCCGTGCGACGAGCCCTCGTCGAACACAAGGTTCTCGTGCTGCGTGGGCAGACGCTCGACGACGCGGGCCACATCGAATTCGGCCGCAGGCTCGGTGACCTCACCGCAGGTCATCCGGTGCACGACAGCGGTCACGTCGCCCCCGAGGTCTACGCCCTCGACAGCCAGGACAACGGATTCGCCGACGTCTGGCACACCGACGTCACGTTCATGGAACGCCCGCCGATGGGCTCGATCCTGCGTCCCGTCGTCCTACCGCCGCACGGTGGCGACACCAACTGGGCCGACAGTCAGCTCGCCTACGAATCGCTGTCCGCACCGGTCCGCCGAATGATCGACGGGCTCACGGCAATGCACGACGGCAACCGCGAGTTCGGCTACTACCTCGCGCAGAAGCGCGGCGGAAAAGGCAACGTGTGGGACGGCAAGGAAGTCACCGCGCTGGTCCCCGTCGAACATCCCGTCGTGCGGGTCCATCCGGAAACCGGCCGCAAGGGGCTGTTCGTCAATCCAGGTTTCACCTCCCACATCGTGGGGGTGTCGGAGGCCGAGAGTCGCGGAATCCTGGACCTGCTGTACGCGCACCTGACCAAGCCCGAACACATCGTGCGGCACCGCTGGCGGTTGGGCGATCTGGTGCTGTGGGACAACCGCAGCACCTCGCACTATGCCAATCGCGACTACGGCACCGAGCACCGCAAGATGCACCGCATCACGTTGCGAGGAGACATTCCCGTCGGACCCCGCTAGTGCCCGGCCCGTCGGATCGAGGAAGATTGGCCGCATGGCGTCGTGGAGTGAACGTAGGCAGCAGTGGGTCGACAGTCGTGAGGAAGCGCGCAACAACGCGTCCAAGGCGGCTGCCGACTCCGGCGAGCAGCGTCCGCCCAACGCGTGGCCGTTCATCCTCGCCGTCGGCGTCGTCGTGGTGTTGCTGGTCGGCATCTTCGCGGCCTCGAAGTTCGCACCTGCCGAGGACAACGTGACGCAGGCCCAGTTGCTCACCGACGCCGTCGACGGATTCCTCGAGGCACAGAACACCGGCGACGCAGACTTGCTGCGCCAGAACACCTGCTTCGATCAGGTCGAGCGCCTCGTTCCGGGCGACGATGCGCAGTACCGAACCGATCGAGCAGGCGAGGTCGAGCGGAACGGCAAGACGTCCATCGACGGGGTGCCCTCCGACTATCAGGTCAACGGCGACCGCGGAATGGTCACGGTCCCGCTGAAGGAAGAGAAATCCGGAGCGCAGACCGACGACGTGTGGAAGTTCCTCCGCGTCGACGACAAGTGGCTGGTGTGCAATGTCTGATCTCGGTATGTGTGACGTAACGGCAAGTGACGGAAGGCTGATCCAGTGACCTACGCAGGTGACATAACCCCGGAAGCTGCCTGGGAGTTGTTGCAGAACAACCCCGAGGCCGTGCTCGTGGACGTTCGTACGCGCGCCGAGTGGCAGTACGTCGGAGTGCCGGACACCTCCGGCATCGACCGCCCGACGCACCTGATCGAGTGGGTCAGCTTCCCCGACGGTGCCCGGAACGCCAACTTCGTCGACGATCTCAAAGCCGCAGGCGTGGACGGCGATCGACCGGTGGTGTTCCTGTGCCGCTCCGGTCAGCGATCCATCGGAGCCGCCGAGGCCGCGACGGCAGCAGGCATCGGTCCGTCCTACAACGTGCTCGACGGCTTCGAAGGCGCCACCGACGCCGACGGCCACCGCGGAGCCACGGGTTGGCGTGCGGTCGGGTTGCCTTGGAGGCAGTCGTGACGAACCTTCCCAAAGGCGGCGGATTCGACAAGCCCTTGCCCGAGGGCGTGGGTCAGGGAACGCTGGGAGTGCGCGGCGGCCTGATGCGATCCGGCTTCGACGAGAACGCCGAAGCCCTCTATCTCTCTTCGGGTTTCGTGTACGAGAGTGCCGGTGCGGCCGAGCAGGCGTTCACCGGTGAGATCGATCATTTCGTGTACTCGCGCTACGGCAACCCGACGGTCAAGATGTTCGAGGAACGGCTGCGGCTGATCGAGGGTGCCGAGGCATGCTTCGGAACCTCGAGCGGAATGTCCGCGGTGTTCACCGCGTTGGGTGCATTGCTGAAGGCCGGTGACCGATTGGTCGCTGCGCGTAGTCTTTTCGGGTCGTGCTTCGTGGTGTGCAACGAGATTCTGCCGCGGTGGGGAGTAGAGACCGTCTTCGTTGACGGCGAAGACCTCGAGCAGTGGGAGCAGGCGCTGTCGGTGCCGACCACGGCGGTGTTCTTCGAGACCCCGTCCAATCCGATGCAGTCGTTGGTCGATGTCAGGCGCGTCTCCGAGCTGGCTCATGCGGCCGGCGCAACGGTGGTGCTGGACAATGTGTTCGCGACGCCGCTGCTGCAGCGCAGCCTCGAACTCGGTGCCGACGTGGTCGTGTACTCGGGTACCAAGCACATCGACGGCCAGGGACGGGTTCTCGGCGGTGCGATCCTCGGCTCGAAGGAGTACATCGAAGGGCCGGTGCAGACTCTGATGCGACACACCGGCCCGGCGCTGAGCCCGTTCAACGCCTGGACGTTGCTCAAGGGCTTGGAGACGATGCCGGTGCGGGTGCGGCATTCGGTGAAATCGGCGCTGCAGATCGCCGAGTTCCTCGAAGGCCATCCGGCGGTCAGATGGGTCAAATATCCTTTCCTGCAGTCGCATCCGCAGTACGAGCTGGCGAAGTCGCAGATGTCGGGCGGCGGTACCGTCGTGACGTTCGAGCTCGACGCTCCCGAGGGCGAGGGCAAGAAGCGTGCCTTCGAGGTGCTCGACGCATTGCGCATCGTCGACATCTCCAACAACCTCGGCGACTCGAAGACACTGATCACCCATCCGGCGACCACCACGCACCGCGCGATGGGGCCGGAAGGCCGTGCAGCAGTGGGCATCACCGACGGCGTCGTACGCATCTCGATCGGTCTGGAGGACACCGAGGATCTGATCGGGGATCTGGATCAGGCGCTGAAGTAGCTGGGTCAGAGTGTCACCGGTACCGGTTTGTCGATGAGGGAGTAGTGCGCGGCATCGCCTGCAACCACTCGGCTTCTCTCACCGTTCGGGTGTACCGGCACGTCGCCGGCCAAGGTGATGCGTTCGAGGCGGCGGTACTGATCGTCCCAGTCGGCGACGGCGTAGTGCTGGGTGGCACGGTTGTCCCAGATGGCCACGTCGCCGAGGCTCCAGGTCCAGCGAACAGTGTTCTCCAGCTTGGTCACTCGATTCTGTAGGAGATCGAACAGCGTATGCGACTCCTTGGTCGACAATCCGATGAAGTTCTTCACGAAGTGACCGAGTAGCAGAGTCTTCTCGCCGGTCTCGGGGTGTACGCGGACGACTGGGTGTTCGGTCTCGAAGTATGTGGACTGGAACTCCTTTCGGTACTCCTCGGTCTTGTCGTTCCTGATCTTCTCTGCAGCGGTCGCCGAGTAGTCGTAGTTGTTCGAGTGCGTGGCCCAGAGGTTGTCCACCAACGCCTTCAGTGAATCCGGCAGCTGAGCGTAGGCGGCGGTCTGTGAGGCCCAGGTGGTGTTCCCGCCGTATTCCGGGAGGCTGACCGCACGCAGGATCGAGGCCTTCGGGATGCGGTCGACGAAGGTCACATCCGAATGCCAGCTGTTGGCCTTGCCGTATTCGGAGTCGATGGCCAGTGTCCTGGTGCCACGGGAGGTCACCGTCGGGTGCGGGGTGGTCGGCGACCCGAGCAATTCGGCGAACGCATACTGGCTTTCGTCGTCGAGATGGTGCTGGCCGCCGAAGAAGATGACCTTGTGCTCGAGCAGAGCCCGACGAACGAACTCGACAGTGTCGGCATCGAGATCGCCGCCGAGTCGCACACCCTCGATGCGGGCACCGAGGTTGCCGCCGATCTTGATCGCACGCAGAGCTGTCGTATTCTCGGCAAGAGTGTCCACCGACATGTCGATACCTTTCGCTGGTCGAAGACTGCCCGAATCACACCGGCGCAGTGCGTAATTCAACAAGCTGACCACTGTCGATCGTGGATGTACACAGTTCGATTCACCGTGATCTCAACACCACGATCTCAACACCACGATCTCGACACCACGATCGATCGGTAGCGGTGTACCGGTGGACGTCAGTGCTCGAACACGCTGAGAACGGTGCGGAACTTGGCCGTGGTCTCGTCCAGCTCGGCGTCGGGGTCGGAATCGGCGACGATGCCCCCACCTGCCGTGGCCGTTCCCGAAAGTCCGTCTGCCGAGAGCTCGATACAGCGGATCGTCACCATCCACTCGCCGTCGCCGCTGCCGTCGGTCCAGCCGACCGCTCCGGCGTAGAAGCCGCGGGAGCCTTCGACGTCTGCGATCGCCGCCATCGCTGCCGCGCGGGGGACACCGGCGACTGCAGCGGTGGGGTGCAGTGCCAGCGCGAGGTCGAGCGCCGAGGTCTCGGGGTCGGCCAAGGTGCCGACGATCGGCGTCGACAGGTGCCACAGCTGCGGAGTACTGCTGAGCTGTGGCGACTCGGGCACCTCCAGCGTCTCGCAGAACGGCGTCAACGCAGCCCGGATCTCGTCGACGACGAAGCGATGTTCGGCCTGATCCTTCGCACTGGCCGCCAACGCCGCGGAGATGCGCGCTTCCTCGTCGGGGTCGGTCGATCGTGCGGCCGTGCCGGCGAACGGATGGCAGGTGACGATGTTGCCGCGCTTGCGAACCAACAGTTCCGGGCTCGCGCCGACGATGTGCCTACCCCGATGCGTGGCGGGGGACAGGTCCGCCAGGAAGCCGTTGCCCATCGGATCGCGTGAGACCAGAGCGCTGAGCACCGAGGCAGCGTCGATCGGGGAATCCGCGGTCACCTCGATGGCCCGCGCGAGGACGATCTTCTCGGCCACACCGGCTTTCAGCTGCTCGACGACATCCCGCACTCGCTGCACGTGCACGTCGGGATCGGGAATCTGTCGTGCGACGGTCACCTCGGGCAACGGCGGTTGAGCATCGACCGTCGACCAGGGTCCGTCGAGGCGGTAGAACTCCTCCGGCTCGATCAGGGCGGTGGCGTCGGACATGTCGAAAGGGATTGCGCCGACGACATTTCGGCCGTCCCGCACCGCAGCGACTGCGTCGGCGATATCGGGAAACGCGTGCCGGACACCCAGCCCGACGACGTGGTGATCATGGCGGGACAGAACGAATTCGAGAGTCATCAGAACGGGTTCTGCGTGCGGCCCACCAGGTCTGCGACGGAATCGAGAACTTTGGTCGGCCGGTACGGGTACTGCTCGACGGACTGGACCGTCGAGATCCCGGTGAGGACCAGGATGGTCTGCAGTCCGGCTTCCAGGCCCGAGAGCACGTCGGTGTCCATCCGGTCGCCGATCATCAGCGTGTTCTCGGAATGTCCGCCGATCGCGCGCAGGGCCGACCGCATCATCAACGCGTTGGGCTTGCCGACGTAGTACGGCTCCTTACCGGTGGCCTTGGTGATCAGCGCGGCCACCGAACCGGTGGCGGGCAGTGACCCCTCGCGGGACGGGCCGGTGGCATCGGGGTTGGTTGCGATGAAGCGCGAACCCCTCTCGACGAGACGAATGGCGGTGGTGATGGCCTCGAACGAGTACGTCCGGGTCTCGCCGAGCACCACGTAATCGGGGCTGGAGTCGGTGAGGGTGTAGCCGATGTCGTGCAGGGCGGTGGTCAGACCCGACTCGCCGACGACGTAGGCGCTACCACCGGGCCGCTGATTGCCCAGGAATGTCGCGGTGGCGAGGGCGGAGGTCCAGATCGACTTCTCCGGAATGTCCAGACCGGTGAATGCGAGACGCGCGCGCAGGTCACGGGGGGTGCGAATCGAATTGTTGGTCAGCACGATGAACGGGATCTCGTTGGCCTGCAGCTCGGCGAGGAACGTGTCGGCACCGGGGATCAGGTGATCCTCGTGGACGAGCACGCCGTCCATGTCCATCAGGTACGTCCACTGCTGAGGCTTCTCGGTTTCGCTCACCCATCCATTGTGAACTACGGCGGTCGCACCGAAGGCGCGACTACGGTACTAACTCGCCTGCAGTTCCTCGGCACGCCGGGAGTTGGCTCGGTGCTGTTGTCGCTCCCGGGCTGTCGTTCCGCCCCAGACTCCGAACGGTTCGTTGGCGGCCAGTGCGAATCGTCGGCACTCGTCGATGACCCCGCAGCCCGCGCACACCTGCTTCGCGCGGTCCTCCCGTGCGCGGCGAGCCGAGCGGCCTTCGCCGGACGGGGAGAAGAAGATCTCCGAGTCCTGTCCTCGGCACAGTGCGTCGACCTGCCAATCCCAGGATTCGGTGGTGGAGGAGATTCTGCGTTCGATCATGGCGATTGCGGTGTTCTTCGACGTGGCAGAGCTGTTCGGCATCGTGGCGACCCATTCCTTTCGTCGACGCTGCGCGAGACCCGGCCCGCACAGAACGATTCGCTACCGAAAAGGCTCGCCGGGTCGATGGTGCGACGCAATGATTGAAATCAGGCTGATTCGAGGGGCTGCGGTCGGTGCGTTGCCGACGGCTGCGGAGCGTTGCAGCTTCGCCGGGTGGTGCGAATTCGTGGCAAGGTGCAGATATGACTCGGCCGCTCAGGTTCTCCGCATTCGTCATGAACACCACCTCTCATATCGTGCACGGTGCGTGGCGCAAGCCGGAAGCGGAGCAGTCCGATTTCTCCTCGTTGGAGCATTGGGTGTCGTTGGCGAAACAACTCGAGCGAGGCAAGTTCGATTTCGTGTTCTTTGCCGATGTCGTGGGGCTGTACGACGACCATCGAGGTTCGTGGGAGAAGTTCGTCGAGTCCGGTTTGCAGATTCCCAGCAACGATCCCACCGTGATCGCGTCGGCGATCGCTTACGCGACAGAGCATCTCGGGATCGCCTTGACCTCGTCGATTCTACAGGAGCATCCGTTCAACTTCGCGCGGAAGATGTCCACGCTCGATCATGCGTCCAACGGCCGTATCGCCTGGAACATCGTCACGAGCCTGTCACCCAACGCTTGGCGCAACTTCGGCTACGGAGATCTGGCTCTGCACGAGGATCGATACGCCTGGGCGGACGAGTACGTCGACGTCGTGTACAAGCTGTGGGAGGGGTCGTGGGACGACGGAGCTCTGTTGCAGGACAAAGCATCCGGTCGACACGGTGATTTCTCGAAGGTGCACAAGATCGATCATGTCGGTGCGCGCTACAGCGTCGAGGGCCCGCCTCTCGTGGCTCCGTCTCCGCAGCGGACACCACTGTTGTTCCAGGCCGGATCATCGCCGACGGGCCGACGCTTCGCTGCGCGCAACGCCGAGGCCCAGTTCATCGCCTCCCCCACACCCGAGGCCGCGCGCTCGCTCATCGCCGACACGCGCCGTCTGGTCGTCGAGGCAGGGAGGTCCCCCGGAGACCTCGAATTCTTCCAGGGTCTGTCGTTCGTCATCGGTAGTACCGAGAGCGAAGCTCGACGCAGAGAAGCGGAGTTGGACGAATACGTCGACGACGAGGCGATGATCGCGCACGCTGCGGGTGGGATCGGCATAGATCTGGGCTCCTACGATCTGGACACCCCGATCGGTCAGTTGCAGGGACAAGGCTCGCAGAGCACGTTGGCGTGGCTCCGCGAGGCGATCACCGATCGAGAACCCACCGTTCGGGATCTGGCGCACATGCGGACTCGGAGCGGGCGGGTGGTGGGAACGCCGGAGTCCATCGCCGATCGTCTCGAACAGTGGCGCGACGCCGGCGTCGACGGGATCAACGTCATCAACTCGACGATCCCGGGCAGCTACCTGGAATTCATCGAACATCTGATGCCGGTTCTTCGGCAACGCGGGCTGGCACAACGGGAGTACGGCCGGGGCACCGTCCGAGCCAAACTCACCGGCCGGGACAGATTGCCCGCGTCGCATCCGGCTGCCCGATACCGGGGTGCCTTCAGCTGACACCAGGCAGTTCGGAAACGTGGCAAGGGTTGAAATCATCGTGATTTCAACCCGAAAGACTACGCGCACTTGACTTTTCAATCTGACGTTCTATACATTCCTGTCACCATCCAGAGCGACCGAGAGACCTTGGCTCTACGACGTCGCAGCAACCCCGCCCTCGGGCGTGTGGGTGCTACCGCCAGGACCGATGGAGGAACTGCTGATGAACACCTGTATCCGTACGCCCGCCTGACCGGTTCGCGTACTCACAGTCCACCCTTTCGAAAGGCACCACAGCGATGATCGCTGCCCATCCGCACCGGCGGCTCCGGTGACGCAACTACAGGCCTCGCCGACATCCACCGGTTCGAGCGACACCGCAGAACTGCCGGACGAGCAACTCGTCGTCGCCAGGAAGTGGCATCCGTGGCGTTGGGTCATCAGCGTCGCCACCTTGGTCGTGGTCGCTCAGTTCCTGCACGGGTTGGCCACCAATGCGGGATGGGACTGGGGCACTTTCGCTCAGTACTTCACGGCGAAATCGGTGCTCTCGGCTCTGTGGCTCACCATCCAGCTCACGTTCTGGGGGACCCTGATCGGCTTCGCCCTCGGCATCGCCCTAGCGGTGGCGAGGCTGTCGAACAACCCCGTGCTGCAGGTGATCTCGTGGTTCTACATCTGGGCGTTTCGATCCATTCCACTGATCGTGCAGCTGTTGTTCTGGTTCAACATTGCGTACCTGTATCAGACCCTGTCGCTGGGGATTCCGTTCGGTCCCAGCTTATTCGAGTTCGACGTCAACAACGTCATCAGTGGCTCGACAGCTGCGATCATCGGACTGGCCCTGCATCAGGCTGCATACTCCGCCGAGATCGTCCGCGCCGGAATCATCTCGGTGGACCAGGGGCAGCTGGAAGCATCTGCAGCACTGGGTATTCCGAAGCGCCGAGAGTTCTTCAAGATCGTCCTCCCACAGGCGATGCGAGGCATTCTCCCCAACGCCGCCAACGAGGTGATCAGCCTGTTCAAAGGCACCTCGATCGTCTCCGTCATGGCCATCGCCGAGCTGTTCTATCAGGTTCAGGTCATCTACGGCCGAAGCGGCCGAGTCGTACCGCTGCTGATGGTGGCCACCGTCTGGTACATCATTCTCACCTCGATTCTGTCGGTGGTGCAGTACTACGTGGAACGGCACTACGCCAAGGGGGCCGTCCGCACCTTCGAGCTCACGCCGATTCAGAAACTACGGAAGAAGCTGGCCGAGATCACCCTGGCCCCGCGAGGAGCAACACGATGACCACGCTCGATGCCGGCACGTCCAGATCGGAAACGAAGTACGCCGTCGAAGTGCGCGGGGTGCACAAGTCCTACGGTGCTCTCGAGGTTCTCAAGGGTGTTGACCTGACCGTTCGCCCCGGTGAGGTCACCGTGATCATCGGCCCGTCCGGATCAGGTAAGTCCACGCTGCTCCGTGCCCTCAACCACCTCGAGAAGGTCGACCAGGGCACCGTTCGCGTCGACGGAGACCTGGTGGGATACCGGCGCAAGGGTTCGAAGCTGCACGAGCTCAGCAATCGCGACATCCTGCGCCAGCGTTCGCAGATCGGTTTCGTATTCCAGAACTTCAACCTCTTCCCTCACCTGACGGTGCTCGAGAACGTCATCGAGGCTCCGATCTCGGCGCAGAAGCGCAAGCGTGCGGACGTCGAGCCCGACGCACTGGCATTGCTCGAGCGGGTCGGTGTCGCCGCAAAAGCGCACGACTACCCTCGTCGGCTCTCCGGTGGCCAGCAGCAGCGAGTGGCCATTGCGAGGGCACTGGCGCTACGCCCCAAAGTGATTCTGTTCGACGAGCCCACCTCGGCACTCGATCCGGAGCTCGTGGGCGAGGTGCTCGAAGTCATCCGTGGACTCGCCCGCGACGGTGCCACTCTGGTGATCGTCACGCACGAGGTGGGCTTCGCCCGCGAGATCGCCGACACCGTCGTGTTCATGGATTCCGGTGTGATCGTCGAACAAGGACCTCCTGCAACACTTCTCGATTCGCCGCAGCACGAGCGGACCAAAGCTTTCCTCTCCCACGTTCTGTAAACCACCTCACTTCAGCGAAAGACGGACAACACCCATGTCGAAACCATCACGCAGGCTGACGGTCGTGGCCGCAGCATTGGCCATCGTGGCGCTCACTGCGACCGCCTGCAGCGAACCCGCGGCCGAGTCGCAGGTCGTCACCGAGCAGGGACAAAGCTTCGACCTCTCACCCGAGCAGACCGAACGAGTCCGGGTCGACAAGGTCGACGAGATCGCAGCGAAGATGCCACAGGCCATTCGGGACCGAGGAACCCTGATCGTCACCGGCTCGGGCGGAACTGCGCCGCCACTGCGCTTCTACGCCACCGACGACACAACCATCGTCGGATCAGAGGTCGACTTCTCCTACCTCGTCGGCGACATTCTCGGGCTGGACGTCGATCTGCAGGTTGCCGACTGGTCGCAGAACTTCGTCAAGATCGACTCCGGTGAGAACGACGTGTTCATCTCCAACGTCACGGTCACCGAGGAGCGCAAGGACAAGTACGACTTCGCCACTTACCGTCTCGACAACCTCGCCTTCGAGACCCAGAAGGACACCGACTGGAAGGTCGAGAAGCGTCAGGACATCGCAGGCAAGAAGATCGGCGTCGGCTCCGGCACCAACCAGGAGCAGCTGCTGGTGGACTGGAACGAGGCCAACGTGGCCGAAGGTCTCGCACCGGCAGAGCTCGCCTACTACCAGAATACGTCCGATTACTACCTGGCGCTGGGATCGAAGCGAATCGACGGCTATCTCGGCCCCAACCCCTCTGCCGTCTACCACGCGGCAACCAGTGGGGAATCGAAGGTCGTCGGGACGTTCTCCGGGGCCGGCGATGCGTTGCAGGGCGAGATCGCGGTCCTGACCAAGAAGGACAACGGTCTCATCGAGGCCATCCACGAGGCACTGCAACATGCCATCGACGACGGCAGCTACCAGCGGGTCATCGATCGGTGGGGCCTCCAGTCCGAGGCCGTGTCCGAGTCCGTCATCAATCCGCCCGGGCTGCCTCGCAAGCCCGCAGCGTAGGTACACAGTGAAAGTAGTGGTCGTCGGCGGCGGCATCGTCGGAGCGTCGTCGGCGTGGCAGATCGCCGAACGCGGGCACGACGTCACCGTGCTCGAGCAATTCGGTCCGGGACACAAGAACGGTGCCTCGCACGGCAGTTCGCGAATCTTTCGGCATGCCTACGCCGACGACCACTACGTATCACTGGCCGCTCGGGCGCACACGCTCTGGCGAGATCTCGAAACCGCTACCGACACCCACTTGTTGGACATCACAGGGGCTGTGGATCATGGAGATCCGGCGACGGTGAATCCGAGGATCGACGCACTGAAGCGAGCCGGGCTCGAGTTCGAGGTTCTCGAACCGGTTGCTGCGCAGCGGCGGTGGACCGGACTTCGATTCGACACCACTGTGCTGTTCCATGCCGAGGCCGGGCGACTGCACGCCGATCGCAGCGTCGCCGCAGCAACGGCAGCAGCTCGATCGCGCGGTGCGACCGTCGAATACGAGACGCCGGTGCGCGAGCTCTCCGGCTCCGCCGTGGTGACGGACACTCGCACCTACGTGGCCGACGTGGTCGTCCTCGCTACAGGAGCGTGGACATCCGAGTTCGTGCCGCAGGGGGTGATTCCACCTTTGGTCACCACCCAGGAACAGCCGGCACATTTCGTACCGTTGTGCCCGGACGTGGAGTGGCCGAGCTTCATTCATCATCCCGGTGCACTTCTGGATACGGCCGGCATCTACGGCTTGTCCTCACTCGACGGCATCAAGATCGGCGAACACGCCACGGGACCGGTCGTCGATCCGCACACCCGCGACTTCGTGCCCGAACCAGCGGGAGTCGATCGCCTGATCGCGTACGCACGCAACTGGCTCCCGGGAGTGAACGCCGATACGGCCGACCCGCTGACGTGCCTGTACACCAGTACGCCCGATTCCAACTTCGCCATCGGACGCACAGGCAACACCGTTGTCGCTGCGGGATTCTCGGGCCACGGATTCAAGTTCGCCCCTGCGGTCGGGGAACTGGTCGCAGATCTGGTCGACGGATAGACGAGACAGGAAGCACATGAGCGCAACGTTCGACCTGAACACCCGCACTGGCGACGCCGGTCCAGGGCGGCTTACCTTCGTCGAAGTCGATCAGAACGATCCACTCGCGGCGCCTCTGCTGCAGGAGCTGGCGAACGAGTACGCGTCCAGGTACGGCCGTAGTCCCGGCGTTCAGTACCAAGAATTGAAGTCGTATCCCGCGCAGGAATTCGCCCCGCCGGGCGGTGTGCTGGTCATAGCATTGTCCGACGGCGTTCCTGTGGCGGGAGGTGCGTACCGGCAGTACGACTCGGATACCGCTGAGCTCAAGCGTATCTGGACCTCGAAAGAGCACCGCGGCAGGGGATTCGGCAAGCGTGTCGTTGCCGAGCTGGAACGCAGCGCACGTGAGCGCGGATATCGCCGCGTGTATCTGACGACCGGCTGGAACCAGCCCGAGGCTGTGGCGCTGTACTTGTCAGCCGGATACACCCCACTGTACGACCGGAGCCTGCCGTCCAGGACTGTCGGATCACATCCCTTCGAGAAGAGTCTCGAATGAGCCCGTTGCAGTGATCAGCCGGCTCGGCTCGCGTTGTACGCGAGCGCTGCGGCGACCCAGAATTGCAGTGCTGTGTCGTTTGCCAGCGCGTCGGCGTCGACGGTGATCCACCCTTGGCCCATCGACCGGTCTCGTCCCATCACGGCGTGGTGTGCTCCCTCCCGCTGGAGATATTCGGGTTCGCGCACACCGTCGACACGAACCAGCAGAGCGCGGGTTCCGGTCCCGACGCACACCACCATTTTCTCGCGCACCATAAACGCCAGACCGCCGAACATCTTCTGCTCGCGCAGATTCGCTTCATCGGCGAGAGTGGCGCGGACGCGGTCTGCGAGTAGCTCGTCGTACGGCATGTCCTGCCTCCCCGGTGGTCGCTGCACTCATCGAAGACCTGTTCCGCATCGGACGCAACCGCGAATCACCCCGTGTGTGGACTGCTGTGTCGGTAGCAGGTTGTGCAGAAGCAGAGCGGTGTCCTCGAGGCAGGGCTGTTCCCCTGACGGCGGTGTGGGTCGTCAGGCGGGTTGTCGTGGTTCTTCGTCGTCGGTGTCGTTGTGGTTGTCGGGTGGGTAGAGGACTTCTTCGGGGTGGTGGGCGTGGTTGATCAGGCCTCGGCGTGTGGGGTCCATTCCGGCGGGTGGGTGCCACAGGGTGCGGCCCGGGTAGCGATGTCGGGCTCCGGTTTTGGTGGTGGCCCACTTGCCGGGTCCGGTGCCGACGAGTGCGTGGTGCATGTCGCAGCCGAAGGTCAATCCGTCGATGTCGGTGTAGCCGCCGGTGTTCCAGTCGGTGACGTGGTGGGCTTGGCACCAGGTCGCAGGGCGGGTGCAGGAGGGGAAACTGCAGCCGCGGTCGCGGGCGATGAGCACGATGCGTTGGTCGGCGGAGGCGATGCGTTTGGATCGGCCGAGGTAGAGGGCTCGGCCGTGGTCGTCGAAGATGGTCAGGTAGTGGTGGGCGTGCGAGGCCATGCGGATCGCGTCGCGGATCGACACGCGTGATCCGGTGGCGGTCATGGCGTAGCCGCAGCCGGCTTCGAGGTCTTTGAGGGTCATGGTGACGATGGCGGTGACGGGTAGGCCTCGGTGGGTGCCGAGGGTGCCGGAGGCGAGGGTGTGTCGGAGCGCGAGTTTGAGGGCGTCGTGTTGGCGTTCGCGCTGGGTGCGGATATCCCGCGCGGCGGCAGCGTCGCGTGCTGCGGTGTCCGGTGCGTCGTCGGTGTCGGATCCGACGGCGTCGTCGGGATCGGTTGCGTCGTCCGGGTCGGTTGTGTCGCCGGGCTCAGCACTGTCCTCTGGTTCGGTTGTGTCGCCGGGCCTTGTGCCGCAACCACAGTCGAGGCCGTCACCGCACCGGCCGTCACCGTCGCAGGGATCGTCGCCGTCGCATGAACCGTCGTTCCACAGTCCCGCATCGCTCCACAGTCCCTGATCGCTCGTCGAACGGTCGTCCGGCTCCGGTGGCGGTGGGGTGTCGGTATCGCAGACGCCACTCGGTGTGGGCGAATCCGGTTCGGCTGCTGCAGGATCGGGACGCGCACCGTCGCTCGCAGCCCCGGGGCTCGTGCTGTCCTTGCCGCCGGTCTCGTCATGCAGGACGGACGTCGGGTCTGCGGGGTTGTTGACGCCCGGTTTCGCGGCTTTGGAGAACAAGGCTTCGAGGTAGGCCCGTAGTTCGGGGTCGACGCAGAATTTTCCTTCCGACATTCCGTCGGCACCTTGCTCGCCGAGGTAGAAGAACGCATCCCTGCGTTTCGGTGGTTTCGGTGGCTTCCCCTCGTCCTCGTCCTCGTCTTCGTCTTCGTCTTCGTCTTCGTCGTGGTCGCCGTCGGGATTGAGGATCGAATCCAGGTGCGCCACCAACGGTGCGAAGTCGTCGGGTCGCCTGGTCGAGGCGTAGCCCGCCAGTTGTTCGTCGGCGAGCTCGCGGGTCTGCGGGTCGACGTCTCGGGGCAGGTGGCGGAAGAATTCGCGGATCATCTGCACATGCTTGGCATCGAGCAACCCCGCCCGCAACGCTTCCGCGGTGTGCGGCAGCAACGGCGGCAGGACTTCACCGGAGAAGGCGGTGCGGTCACCCAACTCGGCCGCCAGACGGACCCGTGCTCCTGCTGCTCGTGGGGTGATCCGCAGCATCCACGCCACCGACGACGGCACCGATCCCGGGTACACATCGAGGCCGTGCTGAGAGATCAGCTCGTTGAGCCAGGTGTACGAGTGCGCCGTCAGGGATCTCGTCGCCGTTTCCATCCGTTGGATCACCGCGCGCCGGTCGGCGTTCGACCACGCTACCGACGACTGTTCCGCTAATTCCGCGATCGCGGATTCAACTCGGTCGACCAGTGCCGACAGTTCGGGATCGGACACCTCGGGGGTGGGCGGCACCGTCTCGATGCCGTCCACCCCTGATCCGCCGTCCCCCGAAAGCATGCACAGAATCTATCGCGACCCACCGACACACTTTCGAACACACGTTCTCCGCATGGGCACGCTGCGAGACGGTCGAACCGAGCAGAATCGCCAACCTGGAATCGGTATGTGGCGCATAACAGATGGATCGATAGTGTGACGTTGTCGATTCTGCGTAACGCCGAGTCGCGCCAGCGCTGGTCAGGGCGTTCAATAACGGTCAAGGCCGACGTAACGACCACAGCAGCGGCGCTGGTTTCGGTGACGATCGTGCTGCGTGTCAGTAACTCCGCCACTCGTGTGTCGAGCCGGTGTCCGTCAGCTTCGTGTGACCCAATGGGGATGATCGAGATGAACGACGCGTTTCGCTTTTTCGCTTCGTGCAGTTCGCCGAGAGAATTGGTCACCCGACTCCAATTCGGCACGACGGAATTGTGGTCCGAGGACGTCGACCTCCCCGCCAGTTGGCGGTATATGGCCGACTTGATCGACTCCGATAGAGGGCTGCTCGCCGAATTGGACGGCGCAGTGTCCATACCGGTCGTCGAGACCCTCACTGCGACGGCGGAACTGTGCAGACAATCGGCTACCGAGCGTGTGTTCGCATCCGACTGGATGCTGCTGCGGCGTGCGTTGGCGTGGCTCGAACGCACAGGTTCCGAAGTCGACCACGCGCTACTTGCTGTGGCCGACGAGTTGACGCTGATCGGACTGGATGCTGCGGAGCAGGATTTCTCGGTCGCAACTTGGCTGTGTGTGGATGTATTGGATCGGTTCGCCGCGGCCGACGAAACAATCGGCTATTGGGTGCGACGCGTGTGCGATCACGAATCGAACAGGTCAGAGCAACACATCGATTCGGAACCTATCGGCAGCGAAGGCGCTGAATTGACCGTTGCCGTCTGACTGTTGGGGTGATTCCGGCCGCCGCCCATTCCGAGTCCCACCTCGTGCGCAATTCCTACCCCGGTTGGCAACTGCGCCGACCCTCTCGTAGTATCTGAAACGTAGGACCATCCAGAGCGACCGAGAGACCTGGCTCTATGACGTCGCAGCAACCCCCCGCTTGTCGGGTGAGGGTGCTACCGCCGGGACCGATGGAGGAATTTACGTGAACACCCGAGTCGCCTCAGGTTTCGTCGACGGTTGCCGTCGGATTCATGTCGATCTGTGCCGTCTGAACGGTTCGACCTGTCTTAGCTGACATTTCGGCACCGTACTTTTCGACACCACACCTCACCATCTGCACGACCTCCTTCCTGGGCACACGTGGCTCGGACGCGGGAGTTCGTGTGCGATCGACCAGATACCGGAGACACCCACGTGTCCACTCGCCCTGTTCTTTTGGTGGCCGGAGTAATCGCCGCCACCGCCACACTGCTCGCCGGGTGCGCCGGTAGCGCCACCACCTCGAATGCCGATGCCGGCCCGGCCCAGCCGGGCGGCACGCTGCGCTACGGCCTGTCCGGGGCCCCGACCTGCTCCGACCCCACGCAGTCCGGCACCAATCAGACGATCTATGTCACCCGACAGGTGGTCGACTCACTCACCGATCAAGATCCGGAGACCGGCGAGATCGAACCGTGGTTGGCCGAGAGCTGGGAAGTGAGTCCCGACGCGAGGTCGTTCACCTTCCAGCTGAAAGACGGAGTGACGTTCAGCGACGGCACCCCGCTCGACGCCACCGCCGTCAAGGACAATTTCGATGCCATCACCGGAACCCTCGGTGCCGCCAAGGCGCCGCTGGCCGCCAGCTACCTGACCGGCTATCAGGGTGCCACGGTCGTCGATCCGCTCACGGTTCGCATCGAGTTCTCGGCACCCAATGCGCAGTTCCTCCAGGCGAGTTCGACACCTCAGCTGGGAATCCAGTCCACTGCGACGTCGGCGCAGTCGGCCGAGTCGCGGTGCTTGGGTACCAACATCGGATCTGGACCGTTCACCTACGCGGACTACCAGCAGGACCGCTCCGTCACCTTGGCCAAGCGAACCGGATACAACTGGGGCTCTGCGGTATTCGGCCACGAGGGCGAGGCGTACCTGGACCGCATCGAATTCACCATCGTGCCAGAGTCGGGTGTACGTACCGGCAGTTTGTCCTCCGACCAGCTCGACGCGGTCAGTGACGCGCTGCCGCAGGACGCGCCGCAGATCGAGGCGGTCGGTGGCCGGATCCTCACGACATCCAACCCCGGCGTTCCGTTCGGCATTCAGCCCAATGTCACTCGCGGTACGCTGCAGGACCCCGCCGTTCGGACGGCTCTGGTGCCGGCGATCAATCGTCAGGAACTCGTCGACACGGTCCTCGGACCTGACTTCCGAACGGCCACAAGCACATTGGCCAGCGCTACCCCGGGCTACGTCGAACTCGCAGATGTCACCTACGATCCCGAGAAGTCGAAGTCGCTCCTCGACGCCGCGGGCTGGGTTCCCGGTGCTGACGGAATACGCGAAAAAGACGGACAGAAGCTGAGTTTCAAGGTCATGTACTCGGCCGTGTTCGCCGGCAACCAGGCGATCCTGGAGCTGACCCAGCAGCAGTTGCGCGCGGTCGGCGTCGACCTACAGCTCGAGCTGGTGTCCACGTCGGAGGCGACGGCGCGGCAAGGCACCAAGGACTACGACTCCACGTACTACAACAGCACCCGCGCCGACGGCGACATTCTGCGCACTTCGTTCGCAGTCGACGGCCGCAACCTCAATGCGCGCGGCCCGATTCCGGATCTGGATGCATCGTTGACGGAGCAGCTCTCGGCCACGGACGTTGCAGCGCGCAACGAGATTCTCGCAACCGCGCAGGAACAGATCCTCGACAACGGATTGTGGATCCCCACGATCGAGCTCTCGCAGGCCGTCGGCGCGGCTTCGGCGGTGAAGGATCTGAAGTTCGAGGCCTCGGCCCGCCTGCAGTTCTTCGACACCTGGCTGAGCGGGCAGTAGCGCCGTGATCCGCTACATCGGGCAGCGAGTACTGCAGGCACTTGCGGTGCTGTGGGCCGCCTTCACCATCTCGTTCATCGTTCTCTTCCTCCTTCCCTCGGACCCGGTCAGTCTTGCCGTCGACTCGGCCGGATCGGGCACCCCGGCGGACGCTGCGGCCATCGCCGAACTGCAGGCTCGCTACGGCCTGGATCAGCCGGTGCTGGTGCAGTATTGGCATTCACTGGTCGGGGCCGTGCAGGGTGATTTCGGATTGTCGATCGCCACCGGCCAACCGGTGACGACGGCCATCCTCGACGCGGTACCGAGCACACTCGGTCTGGCAGGGACAGCGCTGGTGTTGGCCGTCGTGTTCGGATCCGCGGTGGCCTACGCCGCCACGTACACCCGTATCGGCTGGCTGAAGAATTTGCTGCTCGCCCTCCCACCGCTCGGGGTGGCCGTGCCGACGTTCTGGGTGGGACTACTTCTGCTGCAACTGTTCTCGTTCCGACTTCGCTGGTTCCCGGCGTTCGGTGACGCAGGCGCAGCGTCGTTGGTGCTACCTGCCGTGACGCTCGCTCTACCGACCGGCGCTGTCATCGCCCAGGTCCTGGCCACCAGCATGGCCACCACGTGGAAGCAGCCGTTCGTCGATGTGGCTCGCGCCAAGGGGGTCTCACGCCTGCGGGTGCAAACTCGACACGTTCTGCGACTGTCCTCGATCCCCGCCTTCACGATTGCCGGGGTCCTGGTCGGCACCCTGCTGGCCGGATCGGTAGTGGTCGAGACGGTCTTCTCGCGTGCAGGAGTGGGACGTCTGACCCAGACGTCGGTGCTGGCGCAGGACATTCCGGTGGTGCAGGGCATCGTCGTTCTCACTTCGCTGGTCTTCGTCCTGGTCAATCTCGCAGTCGACCTGCTCTATCCGCTGATCGATCCGCGCATCGTGCGCGAATACCGGCCCGCGCAGGCCAGTGCAGAACCGGAGAAAGCTCATGTCTGACATCTTGATTCGTGAACCTGCCGTCCATTCGACGAGTCCCGAGGCAGGCGAAGCAGCACCGGTACCCACGCGGCGACGAGGTCTGCGAGACGTGGTGAAACACATCTGGCTCGGTGCCTCCGTGATCGTGCTGTTGTCGGCTCTCGGGTTCGCGCTGTTCCCGTCCGTCTTCGCCAGCGGCGACCCGCTGGTCGGCACGCCGGCCGACAAGCTCCAGGCACCCAGCGCGTCGCACTGGTTCGGCACCGACAACATCGGCCGTGACGTCTTCACCCGAGTGGTCCACGGTTCCGGACTGTCGCTGACGGCAACGCTGTTGGCGGTCGGTATCGCACTGGTGGTCGGCTCGATCATCGGTCTGGTCTCGGGTGCCGTCGGCCGAATCGTGGACGCGGTGCTGATGCGAATCGTCGATGTCCTGCTGTCGATTCCGACGTTGTTGCTCTCGTTGGCGCTGGTGACCGCACTGGGCTTCGGCACCGTGAACGTCGCTATCGCCGTCGGAGTCACGCTGATCGCCAATTTCGCCCGAGTGATGCGCTCGGAGGTACTGCGGGTGCGCAGATCGCTGTACGTCGAAGCGGCGTACGCCTCGGGTGTGCGGTGGTTCGATGTCTTCCGCAGGCACATCCTCAGAAACTCGTACGGCCCGGTGATCGCTCTCGCTGCAGTCGAATTCGGTATGGCGGTTCTCGCGGTATCGGCGCTCAGCTTCCTCGGTTTCGGTGCTGCTCCACCCACCCCGGAGTGGGGATCGCTGATTTCCGAGGGCCGCAACTTCCTGGCCACCGCATGGTGGATGACCACATTGCCGGGATTGGTGATCGTGGCTGTCGTCGTGTCCGCGCACCGCCTCGGGCATGCACTCGAGAGGCGATCGCGATGAGCCCCATTCTCGAAGTAGAGAATCTGCACGTGAACTACGCTGAGACGACCGCCGTCTCCGGCATCGGGTTCACCGTCGACCGCGGTGAAGTGGTGGCCGTGGTCGGTGAATCGGGCTCCGGAAAGTCGACGACTGCGCACGCCCTCATCGGCCTGCTCTCGGGTTCCGGACGCATCGTGGGCGGATCGGTGACGTTCGACGGGCAAAGGCTCGATACGGCGTCGGACAAGACGCTGAACCGGTTGCGCGGCCGCCACATCGGGCTCGTCCCGCAGGATCCGACCACCTCGCTGAACCCGGTTGTTCGCGTCGGCGACCAGGTTGCCGAGGTGCTGCGGGTGCACGGTCTGGCCGATCGCCGCTCCGCGAAGATCGAGGCGATTCGGATCCTGACCGAAGCCGGGCTGGACAACCCCGAGGTGCGGGCGCGGCAGTATCCGCAGGACCTGTCCGGTGGGCAGCGTCAGCGCGTATTGATCGGAATCGCTCTCGCGTGCCGCCCGGAACTGGTGATCGCCGACGAGCCGACCAGCGCCCTCGACGTCACCGTGCAGCGTCGCATCCTGGACCATCTCGACACCAGGATCGCCGAGACCGGTGCCGCGGTCCTGCTGATCACCCACGACCTGGGCGTGGCTGCGGACAGAGCCGACCGCCTCATCGTCATGAGCGCAGGACGGATCGTCGAATCCGGCCCCACTGCAGAGGTGCTGGCGAACCCGACCCACGCGTACACACGTCAGCTGTTGGCTGCAGCGCCCTCGTTGAACACCGCCGTACGACCCGCGCGCCCCACGGTCGGCGAGCCGATCCTGACGGTCGGCGACGTCTCGAAGCGCTTCACCATCGGCCGCGGCGTCCACCTCGATGCGGTCAAGGGAGCCACATTGACCGTCGAACGTGGGCGCACCGTTTCGCTCGTCGGCGAATCCGGTTCCGGCAAATCCACGTTGGCGCGCATCGCGATCGGTCTCGAGACCGCGTCGTCGGGGTCGGTCACGTTCGACGGCAGGGACATCACGGGTCTGCGTGGCAAGGCCAAGCGTGAACTGCGGCGGCGTGTACAGATCGTCTATCAGAACCCGTACGCCTCACTGAACCCGAAGTTGCGCGTCGGGGAGATCGTGCGAGAACCGTTGGACGCGTTCAAGGTCGGTACCTCGCGTGAGCGTTCCGAGCGTGCCAGGACGCTGCTCGATCAGGTGGCACTCACCGGCGACTACCTGTCGCGCCGGCCGGCCGAGCTCTCCGGTGGGCAGCGTCAGCGCGTCGCCATCGCCCGCGCGTTGGCCCTCGCGCCGGAACTGGTGGTGCTCGACGAGCCGGTCTCGGCCCTCGACGTATCGGTGCAGGCGCAGATTCTGACGCTGCTGGGCGACCTGCAGTCCGAGCTGGGTCTGAGCTACCTCTTCATCTCCCACGATCTGGCCGTGGTGCGTCAGATCAGCGACACCGTGGCCGTGATGCAATCCGGAGTCATCGTGGAATACGGCGACACCGCAGCACTGTTCGACAATCCACAGCAGGACTACACCCGCGAGCTACTCGGGGCCATCCCCGGAAGCGCGCACGAGAAAGCGAGCACCAGTGTCTGACACGCTGTTCCTGACCGCGATCGAGCTGAAAGGCACCGGCGCACATTCCCAGGCCTGGCGTCGCCCCGACTCCCGCGCCGAAGAAGTGTTCACAGCAGGATTCTGGATCGACCAGCTCCAGGCTGCAGATCGAGCAGGTGTCGATGTCGCCTTCCTGGGCGATTCGTTCGCCAGTCGGACGCTCGAGGCCGCAGCCGTCGCGGCACGGGCAGCCGCCCTCACCGAGAAGATCGGGCTGGTGCCCACGATCACCGTCACGCACACCGAGCCGTTTCACATCTCGAAGCAGATCGCGAGCCTGGATTTCGCATCCCACGGCCGGGCCGGGTGGCAGGTCGAGGTCAGTCCGGGAGCCGAGCAGGCAGCGCTGTTCGGCCGAAAAGCGGAGCAGGACAACAGTAGTCTGTGGCGTGAGGCGGATGAGGCAGTCGAGGTCGTCACCAGGCTCTGGGACAGCTGGGAGGACGACGCCGAGATTCGCGACGTCGAGTCGGGGCGGTTCATCGACCGAGACAAGCTGCACTACATCGACTTCGAGGGTGAGAACTTCTCGGTCAAGGGCCCGTCCATCACTCCGAGGTCTCCGCAGGGGCAGCCGCTCGTCGTGATCCGCGTGGACTCCACGGAGTCCGTGTCGGTGGCCGCGGCGCGCGCCGACATCGTCCGCATCGCCGCCGACACAGTCGAGGATGCGGCCACTGTTGCCGCCCGTATTCGACGGGCCGTCGTTGCGGAAGGCCGTGACCCGGCCGACGTGTTCGTTCTGTTGGATGTGGAGACCCTGGTATCCGATTCTGCCGCTGAAGAACTCGCTCAGCTCGACAACTGGGCGGGGCACGTCAGAGTCGCCGAGTCCGTGTCGCATATCGGCGACCTGGCGGGCTTGCACCTGCTCCTCGGATCCGTCGAGGCGGCCGGCCTGGACGGAGTCACGCTGGTACCGCTCGCGCTGCCGTCCGGAGTGGCAGCACTTCCGGCCACGGACACCCGCAGCGGATCGACCTTGCGCGAGCGTCTCGGCCTGAGACGTCCGGCCAATCGCTATGCACTCGAAGGGAAGAGCCTGTGACGAAGAAGCAGATTCATCTGGGTGCCCATTTCCCGGGCGTCAACAACACCACCGTCTGGGCCGATCCGGAGTCGAAGAGCCAGATCGAGTTCGATTCGTTCGTACACCTCGCCGAATCGGCCGAACGCGGCCTGTTCGACTTCTTCTTCCTCGCCGAAGGGCTGCGACTGCGTGAGCACCGCAACAAGATTCACGACCTCGATGTAGTAGGGCGACCCGATACGCTCACCGTCCTCAACGCGCTTGCGTCGGTGACGAGCAGGCTCGGACTTGCCGGGACGATCAACACGACCTTCAACGAGCCGTTCGAGCTCGCCAAACAGTTCTCGTCGCTGGATCACCTGTCCGACGGTAGAGCGGCGTGGAACATGGTGACGTCCTCGGACGCGTTCACGGGCGAGAATTTTCGGCGGGGCGGCTACCTCGATCGTGCCGACCGCTACGTGCGTGCCAACGAGATCATCGACGTCGCGCGAAAGTTCTGGGACTCATGGCAGTCCGACGCGTTCGTCGTCGATCGCGAGCGTGGAGTCTTCGGCCGCGAATCGGAGATCGGAACGGTCCGGCATTCCGGACCCCAGTTCGATGTGGAGGGCCGCTTCACGCTGCCGCGCAGTCCGCAGGGACATCCGGTTCTGTTGCAGGCGGGCGATTCCGATGAAGGTCGAGAATTCGGTGCCGCCAAGGCCGACGCGATCTTCACCATCCACGGCACTCTCGAGGACGGGCAGAAGTTCTACTCCGACGTCAAGGGTCGGCTCGCCAAGTACGGCCGCGATCACGACGACCTGAAGGTGCTGCCCGCGGCGACGTTCGTGCTCGGAGATTCTGCGCAGGACGCCGCCGAGAAGGCGGATCACATCCGGAATCAGCAGGTCAGCGGCAGGACGGCCATCGCGTTCCTCGAACAGGTGTGGGGACAGGACCTGTCCGCATACGATCCCGACGGGCCACTGCCCGACATCGAACCCAGCGGCGATGTGTCGATCACCCGTGGCCGTGCGAGACACGGCGACCCCAGAACCATCGCCCAGCAGTATCGCGAGCGAGCCGAAGCAGACAACCTGAGTATTCGTGAACTGATCATCGCGATGACGACACGGCAGCAGTTCGTCGGAACCCCCGCGCACGTGGCCGAGGAGATCGACAGTTACGTGCAGAACAACGCGAGCGACGGCTTCATTCTCGTCCCGCACATCACCCCTGCCGGCCTCGACGAATTCGTCGACAGAGTGATTCCGGAATTACAGGACCGCGGTAGCTTCCGCACCGAATACACCGGCACCACTTTGCGCGAGCACCTCGGTCTGCGGCATCCGTACGAACAGCGAGAAGGAGTGCGAGCATCATGAGCGATTTCGAGCAGGACTGGAAGCAATGGCATGCCGAGCGAGAGGCGTCCTACGGTGATCCCCTCGGTTGGGTGTCCTTGACCGGGTTGTATTGGCTGACCGATGAATTCGAGACCGTCGCGGATCTTCCCGGCCGGTGGAGGGCCGACGCCGATTCGGTGACCGTCGAGGGGTTCGATGGCGTGACCGCGCTGAATCCGGTGGAGGGCGCACCGGGCATCCTGGTGCAGGACGGAGATCGGCGTATCGAGGTGATCCGTCGGACCGGTTCGGTCGCGTTGCGGGTGCACGATCCGAAAGCGCAGACCCTGCAGTCGTACGACGGCATCCCGGCCTACGAGCCCGACGAGGAGTTCGTTGCCACCGGGACGTTCACCCCGTACGACTCTCCGGTGACCGTCACGACCGGAGCCGTGGTGGAAGGACTCGAACATCACCACTCGGCCGTGGGCACTCTCGACTTCGAGTTGGCCGGTGCCGCTGCGCAGCTGATTGCCTTCGGTGGCAACGGCAATGGTCTGAAGGTCCTGTTCACCGACGCCACGAGCGGGGTGACCACCTATCCGGCTGCACGGATCCTGGCAGTGCCCGCACCGGTGGACGGCACCGTCGTTCTCGATTTCAACCGGGCATCGAACCTTCCGTGTGCGTTCACCGACTACGCGACGTGCCCGGTTGCGCCTACCGAGAACAGGCTGACCATCGCCGTCGAGGCAGGGGAGAAGAACCCGAGATGACCCGAGTTCCATTGTCCGTTCTCGATCTGTCCCCGATCAGCGAGGGGTCCACCGTCCAGCAAGCGCTGCGAAACACGGTCGACCTTGCACGCCAGACCGAGGAGTGGGGCTATGAGCGCTACTGGGTGGCCGAGCACCACTTTGTCGGGGTCGCGAGTTCGTCGCCCGCGGTGCTGATCGGCCTGATTGCTGCTGCCACCAACAGGATTCGCGTCGGATCGGCGGCCGTTCAACTCGGATTCACCACGGCCGCAGCTGTCGTCGAATCGTTCGGGACCGTCGACGCGTTGTATTCGGGAAGGATCGATCTGGGGGTCGGTCGGTCGGGTCAGCGACGAGCCGAGGCGGTCGCAGGCGATGGGCGGGGAATGCCCGAGCGTGTGTCGTCGCCCGATCCCAGTGGGCTCTTTCCTCCCGCACCGGCGGAGGCTGCACCACGTAGGACCCCACTGCTCTCGGCGTCCCTGGCCGCGCTGCAACAGCCCGAGGCGCAGGCACCGGATTTCGTCGGTCAGCTCGACGATCTGGCCGCGCTGCTCGCCGGGACTTACGAACGGGACGGTGTGCCGTTGACGGCGAGGCCGGGTGCGGGTGCGGGCTTGTCGGTGTGGCTCTTCGGCAGCAGCGCGGGGCCGACTGCGCGTGAGGCAGGTGCGCGTGGTCTGCCCTTCGCGGCCAGCTATCACTTCAGCCCGGGCACGACGCTCGACGCGATCGACGAGTATCGCCGATCCTTCGTGCCCTCGGCAGGTCTGTCCGAGCCGTACGTGGCGGTGTCGGCCGATGTGGTCGTCGCGGAATCGGACGAGCAGGCACGTGGGCTGGCAGCGTCGTTTCCGCAGTGGGTGTACAGCATTCGCAGTGGACACGGTGCCGCCGAGTATCCGAATCCCGACGGTGCCACGCCGTTGACCGACGAGCAGTATCGGCTCGTCGCCGATCGGGTGGAGACCCAGTTCGTCGGATCCGCAGCCACCGTGACGGACAGGTTGGAGGCGTTGCAGGAGGCGACGGGCGCGGACGAACTGGTGCTCACCTCGGTGACCTACGATCACGTGGATCGGTTGCGTTCGTACGAGCTGCTCGGTAAGGAGTGGGGACTGCCGCGACTACGGGTGTGATCGGAACATACTCACCGCATCGACCGTTGGAGGTTCCATGACACGAGCAGCAGTGGCAGCGTCCTACGGCGGGCCGGACGTCATCGAGATCGTCGAACGAGAGGTTCCCGAACCGTCCGACGGTGAGGTCCTGGTCGAGCTGAAGGCGATCGGCGTCAATCCCTTCGACTACAAGAGCTACAGCGGCGCGTTCGGCACCGACGAATCCAAGCTCCCGATCGCGTTGGGCAGTGAGGCGTCGGGCATCGTCGTTGCGGTCGGCGGAGACGTCGAGGGGCCGGTCGGACCCATCGCCGTCGGCGACGCCGTGATCGTGTCGGGCCGAAACGGTACCTACGCCGAGAGGATTCTGGTTCCCGCACGGTTCGTCTTTCCGAAGCCGGCCGCATTGGACTGGAACGTTGCTGCCGGAGTGCTGGCCGTAGCCGGAACGGCCTACGACGCACTCGAATCCGTCGCCGTGAAAGACGGTGACACGGTCCTCGTGCACGGGGCCGCAGGCGGCGTCGGATCCGTCGTGGCCCAGCTCGCGAAAGAGCGCGGTGCCACCGTCATCGGAACCGCACGCGCACAGAATCACGACGCACTGCGAGCATTCGGGGCCGAGCCCGTCGAATACGGTGATGGCTTGCTCGATCGTGTTCGTGCGGCTGCCCCGAACGGTATCGATGCAGCCGTCGATGCCGTGGGTACCGACGAGGCCATCGATGTCTCTCTCGAAGTGCTCACGGACCGAGCACGTTTGGTGACGACGGCCGCCTTCGGCCGTGCTGAAGCGGACGGGTTCTCGACCGTCGGTGGGCCGGCAAGCATGGAGCGTCGACGCCTCGCATCGCCCGCCCTGTTGAAGCAGGCCGCCGCGGGAGTCATCGAAGTGACGGTCGCCAAGACCTTCCCGCTCTCCGACGCCGCGAGGGCGCACGCCGAACTGCAGTCGACGCACCCGCGCGGAAAGTTCGTCCTGATTCCCTGACGCGGGAGCTGTGCGATCCGCTCTGTGGCGGGCCGCCGCGGACGTTCTGCGATCGGTTAGCGTTGGCGCATGAACTCGGCCACGGACGACCTGGTGAAGAGCTACCTCGACGCCCTCCATCGCGCCGACCTCGATGCGATCGTGAGTCTGTTCGCGCCAGGTGCCGTTGTGCATTCGCCGTTGTACGGTCCGACTCCCGCACCCGACTTCTATCGCGCTTTGTTCATCGATACCGACAGCGCGGAGCTGACGTCGAAGGGCGTGTCAGAGGGGCGCACCTCGGCAGGAACGCGGCTCGTCACGTTCTGGTTCCATGTCGACTGGCGGCTACCCTCCGGGGTGGCTGCCCCGTTCGACGTCGTCGATGTCGCCGAACTCGACGACGACGGCCGGATCACAACACTGTCGATCGTGTACGACACGGTCGACGTGCGACCAGCTTTCGAACGGGAGACCGGATCTTCTTGGAGGTCGACGGAACAGGATCGGTAGCGCCAGGCCTTCGAATCAGCGTGATTGCAACGGGTGCGCTATTCGGGCGGCGAGCCTAGCGTCGCGTTCATGACCTGGCTCAGAAGACGACTGACGGCCATCATCGATCGTCTGGGATCACAACCTGCCTGCACCCACGCTGCCGTCGACTTCGGTATTCGCGGCTGAATACGGACGGGGGTTGGCCCGCACCCTCAGCGGTCGTATGAATCCCACCATGTCAGCACTCGGGTTCCGATCAAGGTCAGCCACTTCGAGCGTTCGCCCTCCGGCACGTCGGTCTCGAACCAGACCCGACCGGACAGGGTTCGACCCTGCAACCACGTTCCGTCGCTCTGTCGGGCGGCCCGGACGACTCCGATTGCCTCCTCCAGACGGCGATCCGGCGGCGTTCCGTCGAGCAGAGACGCGTGCCGAAAATAATCGAGTGCGTTGAGAGCGCTGTACATCCAGCGGAACGGGTGGACGAAGCGACTCACCCAGGGTCCGACTGCCTCGCCGGTGGACAACGTGTACAACAGCTTTCGCGTCAGCAGATATTCTTCACCGGTGCGTCGTGCGGCCCGCGTCTCCATCGTGGCACCGGTGGCCGCGTCGTACGCCAGCAATCCTTTCAGCGAGTTCAGCGTCGAGTGGAACGACGACCGGGTGGAGCCGTCGACCCACTCGCAGTTCCATCCACCGTCCTGCAGTTGGTGCTCGAGAAACCATTCGACGATGCCCTCGACGTCGGCACCGAGCCACAGCCCGTTGGCGAGGGTCCACGCATTGATGCAGCAGTCCACCTCGCCGCCCCAGTACGGCAGGTTCTCGTACTCCCACCGGCTGTTCTCCGCGAGCAGTTCTGCAGTGCGACGCGATCGCAGAACGGCTGGGTCGACACCCCATTCACGCAGCGAGTTCAGCGACCAGGTGGTTGCGGTCCAGGGTTGCCCCTGTTCGGCCGAACCGTCGAAGCCGGCAGGGAAGTACGCACCACCCGCCCATTGGCCGTCCGCGTCCTGCAGCGCCAATAGCCGTGCACCGAATCCTTCGGTCGGCACTCGTGCGCGCGTTGCCTCCCATATCGCGGGGGATTCGTTCACGATGTCGCGCTCGACCTGCCAACGCAGCGCCGGATCCGAGTCGATGAGCCATTCGCGCAGGGAGTCGGCGACCATGGCCGAGGAGTCTAACGTCGTTCGTTCGCGGGAGGTCCAGCTAACGATCGGGTCTCGACTCGCGTGGGGTAACGCTCCGCACGATCTACGATTGCGACATGACTGCAGATCCGACCACGCCCGCACCGTCGACCAGTTCGGCCAACTGGAAACGACGCGCCATCCTCGTCGGAGCGGGCATCGTGCTTCTGCTGATCGCGTATTTCATCCTCGCGGCTTTCCTACCGCGCTGGTGGAGTCTGCGGGTCGAGGAACTGGCCGACCGCACGTTCACCAAGGGCATTCTGTGGGGCCTGTTGTTCGGCATCGTCTGCACCTTCGCGCCGCTGGTGTTCTTCTGGAGCGCATGGTCGGTCCGCAAGGGTCGAGCGGGCAAGCAGCTGGCCATCGGATCGGTGATCCTGGCTGTCGTCACCGCCATCCCGAACCTGTTGACACTCACCATCGTTCTCGGAACCAGCAATGCCGCTCATGCCGGCGAACGCACTCTCGACACCAGCGCACCGGGCTTCCGCGGCGCGACGGCATTGGGCGCGATCATCGCCGTGGTCCTCGTGGCTCTGCTGGTCTTCGTTGTCGTTCGCCGAAATCGTCGTCGCAGGTCCGTCGCACTGTCGCAGTAACGGTCACGCGCTCCGCAGTACGGTCGGGTCGGTGATGACGCGGATGCCCGGCTCCGGGTCGAACCGGTAGCCGGCCCCGCGGACGGTGGTGATCAAACGACCGAAGTGTCCGAGTTTGGTTCGCACCCTCGACAGGTGCACGTCGACGCTGCGACCGCCGTCGGAACCGCTGAGCTCCGACCGATTCACGACAACGCGCGGGCGTTGTGCGAGATACGCGAAGATCTCGAACTCGGTGTGGCTGAGGCGCACACTCTTGCCGCCGACGATCACGTCGTGAGCCGGCAGGTCGATCACCAGAGGAGCGTTGAGTTCGTTGACCCGCACGTCGAATCGGGTGAGGATCTTCGCATGCGGGGCATAGCTTTTCGCTGCGCCACGAAGGGCATCGGCGAGTGCGTGCAGTTGTGGGCGGGTCAATCCCTGCAAGGACGACGTGCCCGAGTCCGAAATGCGGAGGACGACTGTGGCTTCGGTGCTCATGGCTGGTTGTCTCCTGTGACGAACGTGCGCTGCAGAACTGGGTCGGATGGTCAGCGTGGGCAGCGACAGTTCTCGTTCACAGTCACAGAATGATCGATGGGGTGAGGTTTCGTCAGGGATGCGCTCACCGTGATTGCAACGGTTGACCGCAGGATCTCGCGCGTGTTGCGATCAGGCGTGACCGACGCACTCCACCCTCGCACCGACCTCATCACCCGTTCCGTCGACTGGGATCATCCCGACGCCGACGCTCTCCGGGCCGAGATGGCCGCCGAGGTGGGTCCTCGCTACGCAGATCGCGCTGCCCTGATGGCGAAGACCCAGGCCAATGCCGTCGACGAGGGCACGGTGCACCGCACGTTCGTCGTCTACCGCCGCGATGCCGAGGGGGTCGAGCAGGCGGTCGGCCATGCGGCACTGCGGTGGAACGGGCTCGACCTCGAGCTCAAACGAATGTTCGTCCATGTGGACCACCGTGGAACAGGCGTCTCGACGGCGCTGCTGGTCGCCTCGGAGAACGCGGCTCGTGAGCAGGGACTGCCGCGGCTGATCCTGCAAACCGGAGACCGTCAGCCCGACGCAGTCCGGCTGTACGAGAAAAGCGGTTACACCCGTATCCCGGTGTTCGCGCCCTACGACGTGCTCCCGTTCTCCAACACCTTCGAGAAACGGTGGTGAGTCGATCGACGGTCAGAGCTTGGGCAGGGTCATGATCTCGGCACCGTCGTCGGTGATGACCACGGTGTGCTCGCTGTGCGCGGTGCGGCACCCCGTCGAGCTTCTCAAGGTCCACCCATCGGGGTCGGTGACCAGCTCGTCTGTGTTCTCCATGATCCACGGCTCCAGTGCCAGCATCAGACCCGGTCGAAGGCCGTAGCCACGGCCCGGCCGTCCGGAGTTGGACACGTGCGGGTCCTGATGCATCGTCGAGCCGATACCGTGGCCGCCGAACTGCATGTTGATCGGATAGCCGGCGGCACCGAGGACCGTGCCGATGGCATGGGAGATGTCGCCGATCTTGTTGCCGGGGCGAGCTGCGTCGATGCCTGCGGCCAATGCTCGTTCGGTGGCCTCGATCATCGCGGTGTCTTCTCCTCGTGCCTCGCCGACGACGAAACTGATGGCCGAGTCCGCCGCCACACCGCCGAGTATCACGGCCAGATCGAGGGTGAGCAGATCGCCGTCGGCAAGAGAGTAATCGTGCGGGAGACCGTGCAGCACAGCGTCGTTGACGGAAGTGCAGATGTAGTGACCGAAGGGCCCGCTCCCGAACGACGGCGCGTAGTCGACGTAGCAGGACGTCGCCCCGGCTCCCTCGATGATCTCCTTGGTCCACTGATCGATCTCGAGCAAATTGGTGCCGACTGTGGCGCGTTCGCGGACGGTCCGAAGTATTCCGGCGACCAGGGCGCCGGATTCGCGCGCGAGGGGGATCTTGCTGGGAGGGAGGATCTCGATCATGTGGTGCCTTTCGACGTATGCCGAACAACGATACCGGTATAAGTATTGGTGTCGAGTCCGACGGCACGCAAAGCCGTGTGTCGGTTCGTGCGACGCTGTCTGTCGTGTCTGCTCATCCTCTCGACGACCCCGTTCGTTGTTCCCTCGAGGGCTCGCTCTCGCGGTTCTCCGTCAGCCGCGGACGGATCGTGCGGGCAGATCCCGAGGTGTCTCCGTTCCTGGTGCACCCCGACGTGCTCGAGTCCCAGGACTGGGACGACATCGCCGCTCTGTTCGGGCCACGCACCGTCGTAGGGCTGAACGGTCCGGAACGCGCACTGCCCGAGGGGTGGTCGCATGTGGAAACATTCGGTTTGGTGCAGCTGGTCGGCACGCATCTCGAGACGCGGCCCGTCGCCGAGGCGGTCGAGCTGACGGCCGCGGACGTCCCGGAGATGCTCGATCTGGTCGGCCGCACCGAGCCGGGACCGTTCCTGCCCCGCACCATCGAACTCGGCACGTACCTCGGTGTTCGACGCGATGGCGCGCTGATCGCGATGGCGGGCGAGCGCATGCACCCTCCGGGGTGGACGGAGATCAGCGCGGTGTGCACCGACCCGGCCTTCCGCGGACAGGGTCTGGCCACCGACCTGGTTCGTGCGGTCGGTCACGGTATTCGCGCCCGCGGTGAGGAGCCGTTCCTGCATGCGTCGGACGCGAACGTGCGCGCCATCGAGCTCTACTTGTCCATCGGGTTCGAGTTGCGTCGAACCTCGCAGCTGACGTTGGTCCGTACGCCCGCGCCGAACGCGCGATAGGTCTCGAAATTCGCTGTTGCGCGCTCTGAGCCCGAAGGCATACCGTTACCTGTGCGAACAAATCGGGATGTGATCTACGACGACGGATTGGTCCGTCTCGACGAGGCAGGCGTCACCCTGAGGTACTACTACTTCCCCTTCGCCACGAAGAAGCTCGTGCCCTACGGCAGGATTCGCGCGGTCGATACCGCTGTTCTCGGCAACTGGAACGGGCGGTGGCGGCTGTGGGGTGCGTCCTGGATCGACCAGTGGCTTCCGCTGGACGTGACGCGTCCCAAGAAGGACACTGCAGTGGTGCTCACCATCCGCCGCATCTCGCCGGTCTTCACCCCCGACGATCCTGAATCGGTTGCCCATCTGATTCGCGAGCGCATGACCGCACGGCAGTGACGCGCCCCGACGAGCGGTTCACGCTCGCCAGTGAGCGCACCTTTCTCGCCTGGCTGAGGACGTCGCTCGGGCTTCTGGCCGGCGGAATCGCGATCGTTCACCTGGTTCCCGATTTCAGCACGGGATGGGTTCGGACGACCCTCGGTCTGATTCTCATCGGCCTCGCCGCAGCGGCACCGATCATCGGCCTACGGCGGTGGCTGCGCGTTCGACATGCTCTGGAGAACGGTGCACCGATGCCGGAGTCTCGAGACCTGTGGATCTTCGCGATCGGTATCGGTGCGGTGGCTTTGCTGGCTGCAGTGGTCACGGTTCTGGGGATCCAGTAGTACTCAGCCGACCACCGCGGGTGCACAATCGAAGAACTAGGACGACCAACGACAGGAGTTCGGCGTGGCGCAGGGTCTCAAACTCGGTTACAAGGCATCGGCGGAGCAGTTCGGGCCGCGGGAGTTGGTCGAGCTCGGTGTGCTGGCCGAGCAGCACGGTATGGATTCGGCGACGGTCAGTGACCACTTCCAGCCGTGGCGACACGAGGGTGGCCATGCGCCGTTCTCGCTGGCATGGATGACGGCCGTCGGTGAACGCACCAACACGATCCAGCTCGGCACCTCGGTGCTGACGCCGACGTTCCGCTACAACCCGTCGGTCATCGCGCAGGCGTTCGCGACCATGGGCTGCCTGTATCCCGGACGCATCATGCTCGGTGTGGGTACCGGTGAGGCGCTCAACGAGATCGCCACCGGGTTCACCGGCGAATGGCCGGAGTTCAAGGAACGATTCGCGCGCCTGCGTGAGTCGGTGCGGTTGATGCGTGAGCTGTGGCTCGGCGACCGGGTCGACTTCGAGGGCGAGTACTACACGACCAAGGGCGCGTCGATCTACGACGTCCCCGAGGGCGGCATCCCGGTCTACATCGCCGCAGGCGGACCCGTCGTCGCGCGGTATGCAGGACGTGCGGGCGACGGATTCATTTGCACCTCGGGCAAGGGCATGGAGCTCTACACCGACAAACTGCTTCCCGCGGTGGAAGAGGGCGCGGGCAAGGCCGAGCGCGACGCCGGTGAGATCGACAGGATGATCGAGATCAAGATCAGCTACGACACCGATCCCGAACTGGCGCTGGAGAATTGCCGCTTCTGGGCACCGCTGTCACTGACGCCGGAGCAGAAGCACTCGATCGACGATCCGATCGAGATGGAGAAGGCCGCCGACGAGCTGCCGATCGAACAGGTCGCCAAGCGCTGGATCGTGGCATCGGACCCGGACGAGGCAGTGGAGAAGGTCAAGCAGTACACCGACGCAGGCCTGAACCACCTGGTGTTCCACGCACCGGGCCACGATCAGAAGCGGTTCCTCGAACTGTTCGAGAAGGACCTCGCGCCGCGCCTGCGCAAGCTCGGCTGACTCCCGACGAGATCAGCGATCGGCCGTGAGTGCGAACAATCGCATGTCGCGGTCGGTCCTGGTCTCGTATTCGCCGTACACCTCGACCATCGCGTCGAACTGGCGGTAGATGCGTGCCTTCTCGTCGCCGGTGATGCGGGTGGCCGTCACCGGAATCTTCTTGCCGCCGATGGCCACGACGGCCTTCGGGTCGGCGAGCAGGTTCGACGTCCACGCCGGGTGGTGCTGCTGTCCGAAATTCGATCCGACGACGTAGATCTTGTCGGCCTCCCGGTAGTACAGCAGCGGGCTGGTCCTGGGTTTGCCGGATTTGCGGCCGGTGGTGGTCAGCAACACCACCGGTGCCGCGATGGGGCCGAGGACGGTGAAGCGGCCGTCGGACTTGGTCAGCAACCACCGGTCGACGCCTGCGAGGTTCCTGATGACCCACGAACCGGGCTTCGTCGACGCGAACTTCACGGCGGGCTTGCGGATGAACGAGGTTTCGCTGCCCCAGCGCACATCCGGGAACGGTGATTCGGCCATGGTTCATGGGACAACCCGACCGCGCCCGGTGTCAACAGCACAACCACTGGGCAGGAGTGGAGCCTGCGGAACGACCCCTACTAGGCTGGCGGGCATGGCTGAGCCCAGCGGCACCGACGCGTCGGACATGTATCCCTCGAGCATCTACATCGCGTCACCGGAAGGGGACACCGGGAAGTCGACCATCGCGCTCGGTGTGCTGCAGATGCTCGCCGCGTCCGCGGCCAGGGTCGGGGTGTTTCGTCCCATCGCCCGCTCCACCGACGAGCCGGATTACATCCTCGAGTTGCTCGTCGAGCACACCACCGCAGATCTGACGTACGAGCAGTCGCTCGGTGTCACGTACGAGCAGGTGCACGCCGATGCGGATGCAGCGCTCAGCGAGATCGTCAACCGGTACCACGAGGTGGCCGCTCAGTGCGACGCCGTGGTGATCGTGGGCAGCGACTACACCGACGTCGGCAGCCCGAGTGAGCTCGGTTTCAATGCCCGCATCGCCGTCAATCTCGGTGCCCCCGTGCTGCTTGCGCTGCGCGGGTCCGGTCGCACGCCCGACGAGATCGCGCAGTTGGCCACTCTGTGCCACGGCGAGCTGCGTCAGCATCATGCACACCTGGCCGCGATCGTGGCCAACCGTTGCGCGCCGGACGATCTCGATGCGGTGACCGACGCCTTGGCGTCCGTCGGCGTGCCTGCGTGGTCGCTGCCGGAGATCCCGCTGCTCGTCGCGCCGACGATGGCGGAGCTGCTCGAGGCGGTGGACGGTTCCCTGTACTCCGGTGACTCGTCGCTGCTGCAGCGAGAAGCGTTGCGGGTCATGGTCGGTGGTATGACGGCCGAACACATCCTCGAACGCCTCACCGAGGGCGTCGTCGTCATCGCGCCGGCGGACCGGTCCGACGTACTGCTCGCTCTCGTCAATGCCCATGAGGCGGAGGGTTTTCCCTCACTGGCCGGCATCATCATGAACGGCGGCATCGAACCCCATCCGGCGATCGCTCGTCTGGTGGCAGGACTCGGACCCCGATTGCCGATTCTGACCACCGAGCTCGGCACCTTCGATACCGCCTCCGCTGCAGCGCAGACGCGCGGCCGCGTGGCGGTGGGATCGCAGCGCAAGGTGGACACCGCACTCGGACTGATGGAACAGCGGGTCGACGCGAAAACCCTTCTGGGGCGGCTCGACATCGCCATCCCCACCATCACGACCCCGCAGATGTTCGAGTACCAGCTGATCCACCGAGCCCGCGCCGACCGCAAGCACATCGTGCTTCCGGAGGGCGGTGACGATCGCATCCTCCGGGCTGCCGGACGTCTGCTGCAGCGTCAGGTCGCGGACCTGACGATCCTCGGCGAGGAGGGCCCCATTCGACGACGCGCATCGGAACTGGGCGTCGATCTCGACAGTGCAACGGTTCTCGACCCCAAGAACTGCGACTACGCCGAGGACTTCGCCGCCGAGTACACCGAGCTGCGCAAACACAAGGGCATGACGATCGACCGTGCCCGCGAGATCATGGCCGACATCTCGTACTTCGGAACGATGATGGTGCACAAGGGAATTGCCGACGGCATGGTCTCCGGTGCCGCGCACACCACCGCGCACACCATCAAGCCGTCGTTCGAGATCATCAAGACGACCGAGGGCGTGTCGACCGTGTCGTCGATCTTCCTGATGTGCCTGTCCGATCGTGTTCTCGCCTACGGCGACTGCGCCGTCGTACCCGACCCGACGGCCGAGCAACTCGCCGACATCGCCGTGTCCTCCGCGCAGACAGCAGCCCAGTTCGGTATCGAGCCGCGGGTGGCGATGCTGTCGTACTCCACCGGTGAGTCCGGTTCCGGAGCCGATGTCGACAAGGTACGGCAAGCCACAGCACTTGTGCGCGAACGCAATCCGGAACTGCTCGTGGAGGGTCCGATTCAGTACGACGCGGCGATCGAACCGTCCGTCGCCGCGTCGAAGCTGCCCGACTCCGACGTTGCAGGCCGTGCGACGGTGTTCATCTTCCCGGACCTCAACACCGGCAACAACACCTACAAGGCCGTCCAGCGCAGTGCCGGTGCGGTCGCCGTCGGACCCGTTCTGCAGGGCCTGCGCAAGCCCGTCAACGATCTCTCGCGCGGCGCGCTGGTCGAGGACATCGTCAACACCGTCGCCATCACCGCGATTCAGGCACAGGGCATCGCCGCGGCCGATGGGGAGGGCAAGTGAGCATCCTCGTCGTCAACTCCGGTTCGTCCTCGGTCAAGTTCCAACTGGTCGACCCCGGCTCGGGGGAGTCCGTGGCCAGCGGGCTCGTCGAGCGCATCGGTGAGTCCGACGGACGCGTCGAACTCGACCACCGGGGCGAGACCGTCGAGCGAGTCCAGCGCATCGACGATCACGGTGCCGGTCTGGCCCTGGCCTTCGAGATGCTCGCCGACGCAGGCGTCGAACTGGAATCGGTCACCGCCGTCGGGCACCGTGTGGTCCACGGCGGGACGGTCTTCTACCGTCCGACGATCATCGACGACTCCGTCGTGCAACAGATCTCCGATCTGAGCAACCTTGCACCGCTGCACAATCCGCCGAACGTGCTGGGCATCGAGGTCGCCAGGAAGCAACTGCCGAACGTGCCGCACGTGGCCGTGTTCGACACGGCCTTCTTTCATTCCCTGCCCGACGCCGCCGCGACCTACGCCATCGATGCAACCGTCGCTGCCGAGCACGACATTCGGCGCTACGGCTTCCACGGCACCTCGCATCGGTACGTGTCCGAGCAGGTGGCGCAGTTCCTCGGTCGCGACCTCGCCGACATCGACCAGATCGTGCTGCATCTGGGCAACGGTGCCTCGGCCTCGGCCGTCGCAGGGGGCAAGGCGGTCGACACCTCGATGGGACTGACTCCACTCGAAGGGCTCGTGATGGGTACCCGCAGTGGGGATATCGACCCCGGTGTGATCATGCACCTGCGGCGCAGTGCAGGCATGAGCGTCGACGACATCGACGACCTGCTCAACCGTCGCTCCGGCCTGATCGGACTGTCCGGGGTCAACGACTTCAGACAACTGCAGCAGCGCATCGACGACGGGGACGCCTCCGCACGTCTGGCGTACGAGGTCTACATTCATCGCCTCCGCAAGTACATCGGCGCGTACATGATCGGCTTGGGCAAGCTCGACGCCATCACGTTCACCGCCGGTGTCGGTGAGAACGCCGCAGCGGTGCGTGCGGATGCCCTGGCGAATCTCGAGGGCTTCGGCATCGAGATCGACGCCGAGCGTAATGCGCTGCGCAGCAAACAGGCTCGGGTGATCTCGACCGACGCGTCTGCCGTCACGGTGTTGGTGGTGCCGACCGACGAGGAGCTGGCGATCGCTCGTGCGGCGGACGACCTCGTCCGAGAAGGCAGCTAGAACAGCGCTGCAGTCAGAAGAGCGACCGGGGTCTGATCGCGTTCGCCAAATCCACCAGTGAGAAGCGGTGGGCGCGATCGGTGGCGTTGCGGGCCAGTGCGCGAAGGCCCTTCTCGGTGCCGCGCCGCAACCCGTCCTCGGTGAACGGGACGCTGAGAATGGGTTCTCGCTCGGCTGTGGCGGCGTGGCCGGAGACGATCCAGTCCAGGGCCATCGCCAGCACCAGCGTCCGCATCTGCAACGCCCGGCTCTCGGCTTTGGGTAGCAGCGCCACTCGCCGTGCTGCAGAACGGAAATCGGCCTCGGACAGCTCGGCTCGCGAGCGATCCATCAGCAACGTCAACACGCTGGTCATGCGGGCCATGGAGTAGTGCCGCGAGCTGATCGGCACCTGATCGAGCGCGGCGATGGCACCGGTCTGATCGCCGCGGCGCTGCAACTGCCTCGCCAGGCCGAACGCCGAGCTGACGATGCCACGATTGGTTCGCCACACCGCTCGGTACAGGCCCTCGGCGCGGGCCCGCCACTTCTCGGCTTCCTCCTTGTCGCCCGCGGCCACATGCCCGAGCAGTTCCGACGTGGCTCCGAGAGCGAGCTTGGGCGCGAGTTCGCCGGGCATCGCACCGAGCACGTTGTCGAAATGGGTGAAGGCAGAATCGTATTCGTGATGCAGCAGCGCGATCAGGCCCGCGTACCACTGCACCCGCCACGGGTCGGCAGTGTGGTCGGTCGACTGCACCTTCGCCAGGATGTCGGTTGCATCGACGACGTTCCCGAGATCCAGGTGGGCCTTGACCTCGGCGAGCGTGATCTCGAGGCTCAGTTCCACCGGACTCGACGAACCTGCGGAGCGGCCCGATTCGGCCCCGGCGGTGACGCGTTCGATGCCGTTTCGTTTGGCGTGCTGCAGCGAGTCCAGGGTCTGTCGCGGTTCGACGTGTACGGCCGCCGCCAGCAACGGCGCGCTCGGATCGTTGGGGTCCACCAGTGGAACCGGAAGCGCAGCAACGACTTCGGCGGCCGTCATTCGTTCGTGGCGTACCGTACCGTCCACGTAGGTGTCGGTGCGTCCCACCGACTGCTCGGTGCCGAAGGTCGTACGGGGCGGGCTGAACACCGTCGACAGTCCGGGCCGCTCGACACCTGTCCTGATGGCCAGAATCTCACGCAGCACGCCGGTGGCCTGCCCGGCCAACTCGTCCGCGGATCGGAACCGCCGAGTGGGGTCCTCGTGCGTCGCGCGCAGCAGCAGTCGATGCAACGACGGAAACTGCTGTAGCACTTCGGATTCCTCGGCCGAGGGGAGGCCGTCGAGGTACTTGCCGTTCTTCGACGGCATGTCCAGCGTCAACACCGCGAGTGTGCGGCCGACGGTGAAGATGTCCGACGCCACCGTCGGTCCCGTCTTCACGATCTCCGGTGCCTGATAGCCCACCGTGCCGTACAGGTAGCCGTAGTCCTCGATGCCCGCGACCGCGCCGAGGTCGATGAGTTTGATCTGGTCGTCGGAGACCATGATGTTCTCCGGTTTGAGGTCGTTGTAGACCAGCCCGATCGAATGCAGATAGCCCAGTGCCGGAAGCACTTCGAGTACGTAGGCCAACGCTTGCTCGACGGGCAGACGGGCACCGTCACCGCAGGCGGTGAGGATGTCGCGCAGCGAACGGCCGCCGACGTATTCCATCACGATGAAGCCGACGGTCGAGCCGTCGCTGCGGGGTTGCTCGACGAAGTTGTAGATCTTCACCACGCCGGGGTGGGCGACCTCGGCGAGGAACTGTCGCTCCGCGACCGCGACCGCGTGCGCCTCTTCGTCCCCGAAATGCAGCAGTCCCTTGAGGACCACCCAGCGGTCACTGACGTTGCGGTCGATGGCGAGGTAGATCCAGCCGAGCCCACCGTGTGCGATGCAACCCTGCACGTCGTACTGGCCGACCACGCGATCGCCCGGCTCCAGCAGTGGAGTGAAGTCGAACGTGGCACCGCAGTGCGGGCAGATACCCATCGCCACGTCGGGCTCACTCGGTTCGCTGCGACCGACCTTGGCATTGCACTTCCAACAGAACCGTTTGTGCTGCGGCACCGTCGGATCCGACATCACTGCAGTGGCAGGATCGATCGGTTCGACGCGAGGCACGTCCACCAGACCGCCGCCGAGCCGTCGCCGAATGCCGGTGCTGCGCGATCGACCGGATCTCGATCGACCCGTCTTGGAGCGGGTGGAAGCGGACTGTGACGCCGTCGATGTCGGGGTCGGATCGCCGACCGTCGACCGCGAGACGGCCTGAGTACGCTCGACGCCGTCCGTTGCCGACACTGCTTGCGTTCTCGACACCGCCCGGGTGCGCTCGCTGTCGTCGGTGCGCGAGACCGCCTGCGTTCGCTCCGCCGGGGCCGTGGGCTGCTGTTCGTCGTCCATGTCCAGGCCCCTAATCGCTGTACGTCGCGCTGGGCGGACCGGGGGAGGGACCGAGCACCGTCAGCCAACGATCGTAGATGCGATTCCAGGTGCCGTCGGAGCGGATGCGCGCCAACGTCCCGTTGACGAAGCGCACCAGATCCTCGTTGTTCTTGTTGATCCCCACCCCGTACGGCTCCGGGCTCAGGCTGTCACCGACGATCTCGAGGTAGGGATCCTGAGCGGCGAGACCGGCGAGGATCGCGTCGTCGGTGCTGATGGCGTCGACCTGCCGTTGCTGCAGCACCACAAGGCAATCCGACCACATCGGCACCGTCACCACCGTCGCGGCGGGTTGGACGCGTTGAACGCGCCGCAGCGAGGTGGTGCCCTCCACTGCGCACACTCTCTTGCCTGCCAGATCCTCGACACCGCGGATGCCCGATCCCTGCACCACCAGAACGCGGTGCTGCGCTTGGAAGTACACGGTGGAGAACTGGACATCCTTGCGGCGAGCACACGTGATGGTCATGGTCTTGACCACCATGTCCACCGAAGAATCCTGCAGAGCTTCGAGCCGCTGCGCAGAGGTGAGGATGCGAAAGTCCAATCGATTCGGATCGCCGAACAGATCTCGTGAGACTTCCCGCGCGATGTCGACATCGAACCCGACCAGCTGGCCGGTCATCGGATCACGGAAGCTGAAAAGATTGCTGCCCGTGTCCAACCCGACGACCAACCGGCCCTTGGCGCGCAATGCGTCGACGGTCGGTTGTGGTGGCGGCGGAGCATCGGTGCCTGTCTGCAGCGGGCGCAGGCTGGCAGTGGGGCGCGCGCACTCGTCGTCGGCGGGACTCTCGGTGGGGCGGGCGGCGACGGACGCGCCGTCCGGTAGCGGCGGTTCGGTGAACGTAGTCTCGGCTTGCGGCGGAGCGTTTTCCGGCGTGGCGCAGCCGACCACCAGGGAGGTGACCAGAATGCCAACGGCGAGTAGACGTTTCACAGGTACTCACGCAGCCTCGGGAAAAGGCCGATACAGAAGGCGACCGACGCGAAGACGGTGAGCACGTAGGCACCGTTCGACAGTCCGGACAGCACCCACACCGATCGGTCGATGTTGGACCGCAGTTCGCTTCGCGCGTTCTCGATTCCGTCGACCAGAACGCTGTCGAGCGCGGTGAACGCGGCCGCCGAATCGGACTCGCCCGAGCCGGTGGCGATGGAGACCGCGCCGTTGAAATCGCCGACCTCGAGGGCGGAGTCGATCCTCGAGTGCGAGACCGACCACGTGTTCAGTGCATCGATCACCGTGGTGTCGCCCTGGAACATCTCGGTGAGCCGAGAAACGTTGGCGTCGAACGATTCTCCGTAATCCTGGCCGCCGCCGCGACGAGCGAGGTCGAGTGTCTCGTCCGCTCTGGCCTGTTGCGCCAGAATGAAACCCGTCGTGTAGGACTTCAACGGGGACACTCCACGGTCGATCGCACGATCGGTGGCAATCGAGGAAATCAGTCCCACCACCAGCATCCAGCCGAGCAGTCCGGCGACAGCAACTGTGGCAGTGAGGAATCCGGCGTTCAACGTTCGGCGGGTGGTCCGCGACAGATACCACTGAGCCAGGCCGGTCATCAGCAACAGGAACACCAGCGAGCCGATCGCGAACAGTGGAGGACTGGTGAATCGTTCCTGATCGGCCGAGACTCGCGACGCCTGTTCGGTGTACAACTTCTCGGCCAGCGGCAGCAAACTCGACTGCATCATGGTCGACGCCTCGCCGAGATACGCCGCGCCCACCGGGTTTCCGCTGCGGTTGTTGGCTCGCGCAGTCTCGACCAGACCGCTGTACACCGGCAACCCGGCGGCGATCTGGGTGAGCACCGCGCTGGTGGCCGCGTCGTTCTCGGTCACCCCGGCCGAGGCCGCGATCAGCTCGGACGACGCCTCGCCGAGCGCCTGCGAGTAGCGCTCGCGTACCTCGGGCGGTTCGAGACCACCGGCGATGAACGCGGTGGCCGCGGCCGCGTCGGCCACCGACAGAGCCCCGTACAGATTCTGTGCCGAGTTCGCGAAGGGCTCGGTGCGCACCAACAGGGTGCCGAGGGTGTCGACCCGATCGGTCACGGCCGTGGACGCAAGATTTCCGACCGTCAACGCGAGCACCACCAGCGCGATTCCCATCGCGACCAACCGCGCGGGCGTCGAGCGCATCGTGTAGCGAACCGGTGGCTTGCCTGCAGCGACACCGACGTGTGTGGCCGTTGTCGGGGGGACGGCAGCGGAGGGGGTAATACCGGCCGCGATCACGCACCCGAGCATATAAGTAGGCGGACGGTACTGCAGCCACTACAGGCAGGTGATTCACCTAGGGTGGTGAGCATGCGTGGTGACGGCGACGGCTGGGTGATCGGCGAGAACGGCACTCGGCACTGGGGAAGGCACGGTGCCGCCGGCCTGTTGCTGCGCGCACCGTCCGACGCAGGCGAGCCGATGGTGTTGCTGCAGCACCGTGCCCTGTGGAGTCACCAGGGCGGAACGTGGGCACTGCCCGGCGGAGCCCGCGATTCCCACGAGAGCACGGCGCACGCGGCGGTGCGCGAGGCCCACGAAGAAGCCGGTATCACGGCCGAACAGGTCAGTGTTCGCAGCGAGCGCGTCACCGCGAGTGTCGAGAGCGGCTGGTCGTACACCACCGTCGTTGCCGACACCGATCATCCGTTGACCACCGTGCCCAACGGGGAGAGCACCGAGCTGCGCTGGGTGCCGGAGTCGGTCGTCGACGAACTCCCCTTGCACCCGGGCTTCGCGTCGAGCTGGCCGTCGCTGCGTACCGTGCCGCTGCGGGTGCTGCTCGACACCGCCAACGTGCTGGGGTCCCGGCCGAACGGATGGTGGAAGGACCGCACCGGGTCGACGAGCGCACTGCTGACCTCGCTCGCCGAGACGCTGCCTCGCACCGTCGAACTGCCCAGCGGTCAGTACGGCTGGCTCACCCGCATCGACGCCGTGCTCGAAGGCCGGGCCAGGGACGCCGTGGTGGACGACCCCCGCACCCGCACGATTCTCGCCGACGGCAGTGGCGACGACACCTTGGCCGAGCAGGCCCACATCGACGGAGACCTGACCGCGCTCGTCACCGCCGACCGCGGACTACGCGACCGGCTGCCGGAATCGGTGCAGGTCCTGACGCCGTCCGCAGTACTGGGTTGGCTCTAGGCCTGCAGTGCTCGGACCAAGTCGCGGGCTGCGGCCTGTGGATCCCGCGCCTCGGTGATCGCGCGGACCACGACGATGCGATCGGCACCGGCGGCCCGAACCTGATCGACATTGGTCGCGTCGACGCCGCCGATGGCGAACCACGGCCGTTCCGGCAGCGCGTCCGCCGTCGCCCGCAGAGTCTCGAGCCCCGCAGCCTTGCGGTTGGGCTTGGTGGGCGTCGGCCACACCGGCCCGACCGCGAAGTAGTCGACGCCGTCCTCGATCGCGGCGAGCGAGGACTGGGCCCGGTTCTGCGTCGAGCGGCCGATCACCACGTCCGGCCCCAGAATCTGCCGCGCGTAGTGCACCGGCAGATCACCCTGACCGAGGTGCAGCACATCCGCGCCCGAGGCCAACGCCAGATCCGCACGGTCGTTGACCGCCAACAGCGCACCGTGCCGCTTGGTCGCAGCGAGCAGAATCGCCAGCGCCGCGAGCTCGTCCTTGGCCTCGAGGGGCCCGAACTCGCGCTCGCCTGCGGAATTCTTGTCACGCAGCTGGATGATGTCGACGCCACCGGACAACGCGGCCTCGGCGAACTGCGCGAGGTCGCCCTTGTCGCGCCTGGCATCGGTACACAGGTACAGGCGAGCGGACGCAAGACGCTCACGGGGAGTCTGGTTGCGGGCGGTCTGAGATGGATGCACAAAGCGAACTGTATTCTCATGGAGGCCGCCACCGACGACGGAGTGGCCGAGAAATCGCGGGAGTCCCGAGGATCGTGGGGCTGAGAGTGGGTTCGCCGCCCTTACCGTCAATACCTGAACCCGATCATGCGGGCGCAGGGAGTGAGGACGTGAATCGCGTGCACATCGTCGTTATCGGCGGAGGCGTCATCGGGTTGTCGACGGCGCTGCGCCTGAGCCAGGACGGTCACCGAGTGGTGGTGCACGATCCCGCGCTCGGCAAGGGCGCATCCTGGGTCGCAGGCGGCATGCTGGCACCGCTGTCCGAGGGCTGGCCCGGCGAACACGAACTGCTGCACCTGGGCGCTGCGTCGCTGGCGAGGTGGCCGGACTTCGCCCGACGCCTCCCCGGACCCTCGGTGTTCTCCGCAACCGGATCGGTGACGGTTGCCCTCGACTCGGCCGATGCCGCCGACCTACGAACCATCGCCGAATGGGTGGGCGAACAGGGACACGAACTCGAGATTCTCGGCCGAGCACAGCTGCGTGAGCTCGAACCTGCACTGGCGCAGAACATCCGACTTGGCCTGCTGGCTCCGACCGAGTTGTCGGTGGACAATCGGGCGCTGATCGCCGCGCTCGAGCAGGGTTGCCGGGACGCGGGAGTCGAATTGGTGACCACCCCGGTGGAGACCGTGCCCGACGCCGATCAGGTGGTCCTGGCCGCCGGGGCACAGTCGGCCGCACTGTGGCCCACGCTCCCCGTCCGGCCGGTCAAAGGCGAGATCCTGCGACTGCGACGACGGCCGAGCGCCGCACCGCCGCCATCGCGCACCGTCCGCGGAACCGTGCACGGCCGCGCGATCTACCTGGTACCGCGCGGCGACGGATTGGTCGTCGGCGCAACCCAATACGAATCCGGCCAAGACACCCAGGTCACCGTCGCCGGGGTGCGAGACCTCATCGCCGACGCCGAACGACTCATGCCGAGCATCGGCGAGTACGAACTGTACGAAACCGCTGCCGGCCTGCGGCCGATGAGCCCGGACGGGTTACCGCTGATCGGCAGGCTGTCTCCCCGGTTGATCGCCGCCACCGGACACGGACGCAACGGCATCCTGCTCGCCCCCATCACCGCCGACGCCGTCGCCGCACTGGTGTCCGGCGAGACGCTACCCGAGGCGAAAGCAGCCGACCCCCAGAGATTTCCGCAGATCGAGAGGACACCATGACACAGGTCGCGATCGGTATCACCGTCAACGGTGAAGACCACCTGCTCACCGAGGACATGACCATGCGTCGGCTGCTCGAATTCCTGGGCATGCCCGAGAAGGGCATCGCCGTCGCCGTCGACGGTGCCGTGCTGCCCAAGAGCCGCTGGGACAGCACCAGCGTCGAAAAGGGTTGGACCATCGACGTTCTCACGGCGGTACAGGGTGGATAGCGCACTCACCATCGCCGATCGCACTTTCGCCTCCCGGCTCATCACCGGCACCGGGGGAGCGGCCAATCTCGCGGTACTCGAGGACGCCCTCGTCGCGTCGGGAACCGAACTGACCACCGTTGCGATGCGCCGCGTCGACGCCGCCGGTGGGACGGGAGTGCTGGATCTGCTGCGCCGGTTGAACATCGCCCCGCTGCCCAACACCGCAGGCTGCCGCGGCGCGGCCGAAGCAGTGCTCACCGCGCAACTGGGCCGTGAGGCGCTCGAGACCGACTGGGTGAAACTCGAAGTGATCGCCGACGAGCGAACCCTGCTGCCCGACGCCATCGAATTGGTCACGGCCGCAGAACAACTCGTGGACGACGGCTTCCAAGTGCTCCCGTACACCACCGACGACCCGGTACTGGCCAGGCGGCTCGAGGACATCGGCTGCGTTGCCGTCATGCCGCTCGGCTCACCCATCGGCACCGGCCTCGGCATCGCAAACCCCCACAACATCGAGATGATCGTCGACGCCGCATCGGTTCCGGTGATCCTCGACGCGGGCATCGGCACCGCCAGCGACGCCACCCTTGCGATGGAACTCGGCTGCGACGCGGTGCTGCTCGCGACCGCGGTGACCCGGGCGAAGGACCCGGCGCTGATGGCGTCGGCGATGCGGAACGCGGTGGCGGCGGGATACCAGGCCCGACATGCCGGCCGCATTCCGAAACGATTCTGGGCGCAGGCCAGCTCGCCCATGTGACCGCTGTGTCGTCGGGGTAGCTCTTGTTGTGGTGTTGCTTTTTCGGCAAACGCGCGCGCGTTTGCGGAAGGCGCGCGGAATTGTGGCGGATAGGTGGGCGATTGCGCGCGCGCCTGACGAATGCGCGCGCATTTGCCGGCGGCGGGTGTGTGGCTCCGGCTCGCCCAAGCGGCTGCTGTGTCGTCGGCGTAGCTCCTGTTGTGGTGTTGCTTTCCCGGCAAACGCGCGCGCGTTTGCGGAAGGCGCGCGAATTAGTGGCGGATACGTGGGCGATTGCGCGCGCGCCTGACGAATGCGCGCGCGTTTGCGGCTGTGGGTGTGTGACCCCCGTGACTCCGCGGCCCCTGTGACTCCGCGCCCGTGTGACCGACTGTCTCAGGGTGTGTGTCATCCGAAAGGATGATGCAATCGGCGACTGTGGGTCGATGTGCGGACGCTGTCGATGGGGGACAGTTGTACCCATGATCGAAGTGACAGGACTGACCAAGCAATACGGCGCGGTGACGGCGGTCGACAACCTCACCTTCACCATCAGACCCGGCATCGTGACCGGCTTCCTGGGCCCCAACGGCGCAGGCAAGTCGACGACCATGCGGATGATCCTCGGCCTCGACCGCCCCACCAAGGGAACGGCGACCATCGAGGGCAAGAACTACAGCCAGCTCAAGCAGCCACTGCGTACCGTCGGCGCTCTGCTCGACGCCAAGTGGGTGCACCCGAACCGTTCGGCGCGTGCACATCTCGAGTGGATGGCGGCCTCCAACGGCATCCCCAAGTCGCGTGTCGACGAGGTGCTGCGTCTGGTGGGACTGTCGGAGGTCGCGAAGAAGAATGCGGGCGGGTTCTCGCTCGGCATGTCGCAGCGGCTCGGACTCGCCGGCGCGTTGCTCGGTGACCCCAAGGTGTTGCTGTTCGACGAGCCGGTCAACGGACTCGATCCCGAGGGCATCGTCTGGATCCGAAAGTTCATGCAGCGCTTGGCAGCCGAGGGCCGCACGGTCCTGGTCTCGAGCCACCTGCTCTCGGAGATGGCGCAGACGGCCGAACATCTCATCGTCATCGGACGTGGCAAGCTGATCTCCGATTCGTCGGTGCAGGAATTCATCGACCACGCCTCCGAGGCGTCGGTGCGCGTCCGCAGCCCGCAGCTCGACGGTCTGCGCCAGGCGCTGACCACGGCCGGTCTGACCGTGCGCGAGCCGGACAGGACCGACGAACTTCAGCCCTCGCTCGTGGTGCTGAACTCGACCACCGACGCGATCGGCGACATCGCCGGCCGAGCCGGAATCACATTGCACGAGTTGGCCTCCCAGCGAGGCTCGCTCGAGGAAGCATTCATGAAACTCACCGGAGACACAGTGCAGTATCACGGCGCGGGAGCCGACACTCCCCACACTCAGCAAGCGATGGGCGGTGCACTCTGATGGGCGTCTTGGCAGCAGAGAGAATCAAGTTCACCTCGACCAAGTCGCCGTGGTGGTGCAGCGCGATCATCGTGGTGCTCGGTCTCGGGTTCGCGGCCATTCTGGGTTGGGCTGCGAAGTCGGCCCTGAGCCTCGACGCGCCCGAGGGTATTCCGCCCACGACCGCCGCCGATGTCGTCGGAGTCGGAGTCGGCACGTTCGGTGCCATGGTGCTGATGATCCTGGCCGCGTTGACCGTGACCAGCGAATACCGGTTCGGAATCATCCGCACCACGTTCCAGGCGGTGACCAACAGGGGATCGGTTCTGGGCGCGAAGGCGCTGTTGGTGGGCGTATACGGCGCTGTCCTGTCGTTCGCGCTTGCGGTGCTCGGGCTCGTCATCGCCAAGGCTCTGGCCGGCGAACAGGCGGGCGTGTTGCTCGGATTCGACGTGGACGGTACGTGGCGCGTTCTGTACGGCACCGCCATTCTGGCGTTCCTGCAGGTCGTTCTCGCGATCGGCGTCGGCGCTCTCGTTCGACAGTCGGCCGGTGCGATCGCGATCCTGCTGCTGTGGCCGCTGCTGATCGAGAACCTCGTAGGCCTCATTCCGAACGTCGGGGCGAAGATCCAGCCGTTCCTACCGTTCCTCAATGCCAATCACTTCCTCGGCTCCGACGGCGGAATCGACTTCCATTGGGGCCCGATCGGCGGACTGATCTACTTCGTCGCGTTCACCGCGGTGATCTTCGGGGCAGCGGTGTTCGTCGTCAATCGTCGGGACGCCTGACGCCACTCGCCGGTAGGGTGTCCGCTATGCGGATTTCCCTACTTGCAGGTAGCGCTGTCACTGTCTTGATTCTGGCCGGTTGCTCGTCCACCTCGGACGAGGAACCGGCCAGAGTTTTCGCGACACCCGACGGGCCCGGCCTGTCTGCCGCGGTCACCGAGGAGGCCTTGGTGGGGCACCTCGAACAGTTGGAATCAATCGCCGCCGACCACGACGGAAACCGCGCCGCCGGCACCGCCGGTTACGACGCCAGTGTCGATTATGTTGTCTCGCAACTCGAATCGGCAGGATTCGAGGTCACCACCCCGGAATTCGAATTCGAGACCTTCGAGGCGCAGACCCAAACCCTGTCGCTCGCGGGCACCGAGATTCCGGTGTTCGCACTCAGTTACTCGCCGACCACCACCGCCGAGGGGATCACCGCACGCGTCGTCGGCGCTCCCGCCGGTGCGGACGGCTGCGAGGCAGCCGATTACACCGGCCTCGACCTGGCCGGAGCCGTCGCGGTGGTGCCGCGCGGAGTGTGCCCGTTCGGCGTGAAGCAAACCGTCGCAGCAGAACTGGGAGCGGCCGCCGCGATCATCGTCAACAACGAACCGGGGCCGCTCGATTCGGGCACACTCGGCGACGCCGACACCGCGCGGATCCCGACCGGCGGTGTCAGCCAGGAGGACGGCGCGGCCGTTCTCGCCGCACCCGAGGTGACGCTGACACTCGTCACCGAAACCGAAACGACCACCAGTCGCAACATCATTGCGCAGACCACCACCGGTTCGACCGAGAACGTCGTGGTCACCGGTGCCCATCTCGACAGCGTCCCGGAGGGCCCCGGCATCAACGACAACGGAACCGGAACGGCGGCAGTCCTCGAGACCGCACTGCAGATGGGCAGCGCCCCCGAGATCACCAACGCGGTGCGTTTCGCGTTCTGGGGTGCCGAGGAGAACGGACTCGTCGGTTCCACCAAGTACGTCGAGGGCCTGTCCGACGAGGACAAGCGAAACATCGCGCTGTACTTGAACTTCGACATGATCGGCTCGCACAACGCCGGATACCTCGCCTACGACGGAGACGACTCCGACCAGGTGGGTGAGCCCGCCGGACCGGCCGGATCCGACGCCATCGAGCGCACTTTCGTCGAGCGACTGGCCGAGGAGGGTGTAGCCGTCGACGGGACCGATTTCGACGGTCGCTCGGACTACGGCCCGTTCATCGAGGTCGGCATCCCCGCCGGCGGCGTGTTCAGCGGAGCGGACGAGAACAAGACCGCAGCGCAGGCCGAGAAGTGGGGCGGCACCGCGGATCAGACGTTCGACGAGAACTACCACACCGACCAGGACACCCTGGCGAACGTCGACCGCGCCGCACTGGCGAAGAACGGTGCGGCCGTGGCCTACGGCATCGGCGTCTACGCGCAGTCGGTGGAGGGCCCCAACGGGGTTCCGGTGGGTGCCGAGCGCGAGGCCGCGCGCGCCGAAGGGTGAGGGAAAGTATGTGTAACCGTGGGTTACGCTCGATGCTGTGAACGCAGTCGTCTCCTCGGTCGTGGAGTGGGTCCGCACCACCAACCGAGCGCCCGCGGTGGTCGGGGCGGTTCGGCGTGTGCGCCGCGCACTACCGGGTGACCCCACGTTCGGCGATCCCCTGTCGATCGACGGTCCGGGCCGAGCCCTGGCCGTCGCCCGCGTCGCCGACAGGTTCCTGGCTGCGAACGGACTCGACGACGAACCCGGCGCGTCTCGCGAAGTGGGTCTCGGGGCGCTGCAGCTGTGGCAGGCGATCCTCGAACGCGCAGGCCGAGGCCGCGGTGAGCACGATGTCACCATCGTGTTCACCGACCTCGTCGGGTTCTCGTCCTGGTCGCTCCGGGCCGGCGACACCGCGACCCTGACGTTGCTGCGCAAGGTCTCCAAGGCCGTCGAACCCGAGGTCGCATTCCGCGGCGGCCACGTCGTCAAGAGGCTGGGCGACGGCATCATGGCGGTGTTCGCCGACGCGGGCAAAGCAGTCGACGCGGTCTTCGCGGCCCGAGAGGCACTGAAGGGCGTCGACGTCGACGGCTACACCCCGACGATGCGCGTCGGCATCCACACCGGCAGCCCGCGTCAGGTGGGATCGGACTGGCTGGGCGTCGACGTCACCGTCGCCGCCCGGGTGATGCAGACCGGCGGCAACGGCAACGTGATGATCTCCGCGTCGGCCCTCGAGGCGGTCCCGCCGGAGGTGCTCGACGCCTTGCACGTGGTCTCAAAGCCCTATCGCCGCAGCTTCTTCGCTCCGAAGATCAAGGGCGCACCCGACGACCTACGCATCCTCCGACTCGTGCAGTCGCCACAGCGGTGACACCGGTCCGTGGCCCGCGCCCAGATCGTAGGACGCGGCCAGACAGCGGGTGACCCACTCCTTGCCGAACGCGACCGCGTCGGGCATGGAATAGCCGTGTGCCAGCGCCGAGGCGATCGATGCGGCGAGGGTATCGCCGCCGCCGTGATCGTTGCCGGTGTCGATGCGCTCGCTGGTGAACTCGAGGAAGGTGTCGCCGTCGAACAGCAGGTCGGTGCTGTGCGTCGACGTCCGCAGGTGGCCGCCCTTGACCAGGGCCCACTGCGCGCCCAATCCGTGCAGGGCCTCCGCGGCGCGGTGCGCGCTCGAGTCGTCGACCACGTCGATGCCGGTGATGAGTCGAACCTCGTCGAGGTTGGGGGTGACCAGCGAGGCGATGGGGAAGAGGGTGTGGCGGATGGCGTCGAGGGCTTCGGCGTGCAGCAGTGGGTCGCCGTGCATCGACGCGCACACCGGATCGACGACCAGGGGAACCGGCTGATCTCGGCCGATACCCACCTCGGTGCACACGGCCGTGACAGCTTCGATGATCGCGGTGGAGGCCAGCATTCCGGTCTTCGCTGCGCCGACCCCGATGTCGGAGACGACGGAGCGAACCTGCGCAGCGACGACGTCCGGCGGAATCTCGTGGAAGCCCGTCACGCCGACGGTGTTCTGGACCGTGACCGCAGCGACGGCGACGCAGGCGTGGACACCCAGCAAGGCCATCGTTCGACTGTCCGCCTGGATTCCGGCTCCGCCGCCGGAGTCGGTTCCGGCGATGGTCAGCGCGCGGACGGGAGTCTCGCCGTTGGGCGTGAGCGGTAGGAACTTCACGAGAGAAGACAGTACCGGCGGGCGGAGAGACGGGGGGTCGCTGCCGTCGACACGGTTTGCCGAGCAGATGGCGAAAATATGGGCTGGCCTTGAATGTTGTTGTATCACAACGTCGAACAGGGTCACTTATGATCCGTACCAGCATTGTTGTCCTGTTCGGCGGACGAACCTACGCATCCGAAGGTTTGTTGGTAGAAAAGGTGACAGACCCACCGTGCGCATGTTTAATAGTGGTGCACGTCACATCGTTTTCACTCGTTCATCACTCCACACACAGCGAAGGAGGCGTCCCATGCTGGCAAGTTCTCCTAGCGCTGATGTCTCGATCAACAAAGACCAGAACCGGTTCGAGCTTCGACTCAACGGCGATCTCGTCGGGATCGTCGGCTTCTACGAGGTCGAGGGAAACGGCTCGCGCGCGACGCGTACTCATGTCGTGTCCTTCATGCACACGGTCGTCACCGAGGACTTCGGTCATCAAGGACTGGCCGGCATTCTGGTGCGCCGCGCGCTCGACAGTGCTCGGTCCTACGGCTGGAAGGTCAAGCCCGTCTGCACGTACGTGCAGCGCTTCGCCGCGGCCAACCCGGAGTACAACGACATGCTCGTCGCGCTCTGACGTTTCTTTCCCGGGTTGTCGACCGGTCACGGTAGGACCGGTCACATTCAGGGCACGACTCGGCGACGATCGAGGCACTCGCCTCGCGTCACATGGACAACACTGATCTCATAAGTGACATGAGTCACATACTTCCTCGACGAGCCGACGCGGTTCCCTCGGTCGATCGACCCGTCGTTCGCATCGAGGACGACGTCGATCACTACAGGTTCGATCTCTTCGTCGACGACGAACTCGTCGGCATTCTCGGGTACCGCTTCGGTGAGGGTGACGACGACGGCGTCGGCCCGGTCGTCGCACTCATGCACACCGTCGTCAAAGAGGAATACGGCGACCGCGGGTGGGCGGGAGTGCTGGTGCGAGCCTCGCTCAACACGGCCCGCGATCGACAGTGGCGCATCGTCCCGATCTGCACCTACGTCCGGCGCTATCTGGCGCAGCACGAGGAATTCCTGGATCTGATCGCCGAATAGTCGTCCGGCTCGGCCTCAGCCGATCTCCACGATCACCGGAGCGTGATCGCTGGCCCCCTTGCCCTTGCGTTCCTCGCGGTCGATCGACGCACCGGTCACCCGAGCCGCGAGAGCAGGGGAAGTCAACGCCATATCGATGCGCAGACCCTGCTTCTTGGGGAACCGCAACTGCGTGTAGTCCCAGTAGGTGTACGTCCTGGGCTCGGGGGTGAACTGCCGCGTCACCTCGGTGAAGCCGGCGTCACCGAACGCGGTGAAGGCGTCGCGCTCGGCCTGCGAGGTATGGGTCTTGCCCTCGAACAGAGCCGGATCCCAGACGTCGTCGTCGGTTGGCGCGATGTTCCAGTCGCCCACGAGTGCGATCTGCGCCTGCGGATCCGCTGCCACCCACGCCTGAGCGTCGGCCTTCAGCGCAGCGAGCCACTCGAGCTTGTAGGTGTAGTGCGGATCGGCGAGTTCGCGGCCGTTCGGCACGTACAGGCTCCACACGCGCACCCCGTCGCACGTGGCCCCGATGGCGCGCGCCTCCTGAGCGGGGTCGATCTCGGGATCCTTGCTGAACCCGGGCTGATCGTCGAAGCCGACCTGGACATCGTCCAGGCCGACGCGGGATGCGATCGCGACGCCGTTCCACTGACTCAACCCGACGTGGGCCACCTCGTACCCGATGTCGGTGAACCGCTCGTAGGGAAACTGTGCGTCCTTGCACTTGGTTTCCTGCATCGCCAGGACATCGACATCGGATCGCTGCAGCCAATCGACGATTCGATCCTGACGAGAGCGGACGGAGTTCACATTCCAGGTAGCCAAGCGCACGGAGAGGAACCCTATCGAACGCCCCCGACAGGGTTCGGACCCATCGCGTTCTCGGGCCGGGCATAGCGATAGCGATGATGGTCGGCGAAGCCGAGGTCTCGGTACAGGGCAACGGCTCGGGTGTTCTCGTCCGCCACCTGCAGGTACGCGTGCGTCGCGCCGCGCTCGCGTCCCCAGCGCACCAGTTCTCCGCACATCAGGGTGCCGAGCCCGTTGCGCCGATGCTCGGGGGAGACCCAGAGCGAGGTCAGTCCCACCCAGCAGCGACCGTCCGGGGCGGTGGTCACCGCGGCGCGACCGACCGCGGCTGCCGACGACGAGCGCGCGCCGATCATCCCGAAACCGAGGGTTCCGCCCCGAACCGCCGAGACCACCTCCGCTGCGCCCGCGGGAGCCGCGCGGCCCTGGTAGTACAGGCGATCCAACCACTGTCGTGACGGTTCCGAGGTGACGGTGATCGCCGAGTCACCCTCGCGTAGAACGAGATCGGAGATGTCTGCCGCCATGACGGCGCTTTCGTTGTACGTCGACCAACCCGCCGGGGGAGTGCCGAGGCGATCGGGAAGGGCGAGCGTCGGCGGTAATCCGCGAGCGGCGTATCGGGCTGTGATGCGCGCCAGCGTCTCTGGTGTCGTCGACGCTCCGGGCTCGAGCGGCACGGCCGAATTGGCGCGGCCGGTGAACCCGTGACCGAAACGCAGTTGCCAGCCGTCGATCCATTCCCGCTCGACGCCCGGCCAGCCGTCGGCAGCGGCGGCTTCGAGCGAACGGATCTCCGAGGTTCGAATCGGCTTGGGCGCCAGGGGTTTCAATGCCACGACTCGGTCGACGGCAACTTGAACCAGTGTGCCGTCCCGGCCGCGCACCGAGACCGCGCCGGCGTCGCTGGACACCAGTTCACCGATCACGTCCGTCATCGGGTGGGTGTGGCCGGGTGGCAACCGATAGCGAAGCATCACCCGCGTACCCACCGGGACGGTCAGTCGTCGTCCTCGTCGTCGTGGCCGAACGGGTCGTCCACGGTGCCGGGTGTCCAGCTCAGTCCGGGCACGCCCCACCCGGCGCGCTTGATGGCCTTCTTGGCCGCCCGCGCATGCCGTCCGATGAGCACGTCGGTGTAGAGGAAACCGTCGAGATGACCCACCTCGTGCTGGAGCATACGAGCGAAGAAGCCGCGGCCCTCGATGTCGACGGGATCGCCCTTGGCGTCCGTACCGGTCACCCTGGCCCACTCGGCGCGCCCGGTGGGGTGCTGCTCGCCGGGGACGGACAGACAGCCCTCGTCGTCGTCATCGGGATCGGGCATCGTCTCCGGAATCTCCGACGTCTCGAGCACCGGGTTGACGACCTCGCCGCGGCGGCGGAAGATCTTGCCGTCCTCGCCTTGATCGGGGCAGTCGTAGATGAACAGACGCTTGCCGACGCCCACCTGATTCGCGGCGAGACCGACGCCGTTCGCGGCGGCCAACGTCTCGTACATGTCGGCGATCAGCTCGGCCAGCTCGGCGGGTGACTCGGTGACGGGTGCGGTTGCGGTGTGCAGCACCGGATCGCCGACGATCCGGATGGGAAGAATTGCCATGGTCGACAAGGATAGTGGGTGCTGCATGTGGTCGAGCACATGGAACACGCCACGCGCCGGTACCTCGCGGGAGCCGTGCTCGAGCCGTCGAACGTGGTTGAATGATCCCCGAAGTACAACCGTGTAATTCGGTCGGTGCTCCTTTGGGTGCCGGCAGTGCTGGGGGAAGCAGATTTCTCCGGGTGGGTGATCCTGCAGACCCGAGGAAGTCGAGAAGTCGAGGAGTGGGATGGACGGCGCAGCAGCGCGTGACTCGAACCAGTCTCAGCAACCGGGAAGTTCGGACGGCTCACAGGATCCGAACGAGGTCGGTGCGGACGGACTGAGTCGACGAGAGCACGACATCCTGTCCTTCGAGCGGCAGTGGTGGAAGTACGCCGGGGCGAAGGAAGAGGCCATCAAGGAACTCTTCTCCATGTCGGCAACCCGCTACTACCAGATCCTGAACGCGTTGGTCGATCGTCCCGAGGCACTTGCCGCTGATCCGATGCTGGTCAAGCGCCTGCGCCGGTTGCGTGCGAGTCGGCAGAAGGCTCGTGCGGCACGTCGACTCGGGTTCGACGTCTGAGCAGGTCCTTGAGTTCCGTGTGCTGGGTCGACGTCGACGGTCGGCTAGGGTCGACTACGTGAGCAGCCCGAACCCGGAACAGACCGGGCCACCACTCCGTGCCCTGGCCATGGTGTTGATCTCGCTCGCGATTCTGTTCGCGGCGATCGGCGCGTTGTCGCTGACGGGTTCCGATTCCGACAACTCGGCCGCCGAGCCCGCCGCCGAGACGACGAGTGCACCGGCTGCGGTAGCACCCACCGCACAGGCTCCGGCGGCTCAGGTACCGGCAGGTGACGCGACGACCAGCAGCGCGCCGACCACCACCACCTCGGGCACCCCCGCCGACGTCGAGGTGCGGGTTCTGAACAACTCCAACATCTCCGGTCTCGCGGCAGGCACCGCAAGTACGTTGACCGCCGAGGGATGGACCGTCGCCGAGACCGGCAACTTCAGCGAAGCCCAGTTCGCTCAGACCGCGGTGTACTACGGCACCGCCGCAGGCGAGGAACAGGCCGCGCAGACGATCGCCACGCAGCTCGGAGTCCCGGCCGAACCCAAGCCGACCTCACTCGAATCCACGGCAGGCGTCGTCGTCATCGTGACTCAGTAGTCCTGCAGCGGCCAGTTGCACAGCATCGACTTCCGTGCCCGATTCGGCTGAATCGGTCGGCACGTTATCATTTCCGAGCCCGGCGAAACTGCCTGAAAGAGGAGCGATTTCCGATGGACATGTTCAAGCGACGCACTGCTGCGACCCGATCGTTGCGTTACGTGGCCCCGGTCCTCGCGATCGCGGCGCTCGGGCTCTCCGCCTGCAGCAACGGCGAGGTTCCGTCCGATGTCCCCGGAACCGTCCCTCCGGTCTGGACCGGCGAGGCCGATCCGTCGGCAGAAGCCGTGGCGGGTGACGGCCCGGCCGAGTCGGGCTCCGGCGACACCATCGAGGGCACACTGCGCGACGCCGGCGGTGCCGAGGTGGGCACGGTCTCGTTCGCGGCCGAGGGCGACAAGCTCACCGTCACCGCCGAGGTCGAGGGCATGACCCCCGGCTTCCACGGCTTCCACGTCCATGCCGTCGCCGCCTGCGAGCCGAACTCCGTGGCACCGACCGGTGGAGATCCGGGCGCGTTCCTGTCCGCTGGTGGTCACCTGCAGGTCGACGGCCGCACGGAGCACCCGGCCAGCGGTGATCTGACGTCCATCCAGGTCGGCGAGGACGGCACCGGAATGCTCGTCACCACCACCGACGCGATCACACTCGACGATCTGCGTGCGGACGGTGCCGGAACCTCGGTGATCGTGCACGAGGGTGCCGACAACTTCGCCAACATCCCGCCGCGATACACCCTGCCCGACGGTGCCGCTGTGCCGGACATGACGACTCTGATGACCGGCGACGCCGGCTCGCGGGCGGCATGCGCGGTACTGCAGTAGTTTGAACGCTCCCCGGATCGACTTCGCGAGTTCACCGCGCCCGACGCTCGGCGTCGAGTGGGAGATCGCGCTGGTCGACAAGAACACGCGGGACCTGGTCAACTCCGCCGAGGCGGTCATGGACGGCGTCCGCGATCTCGCCGGGGACACCCCGCGGGTGACCAAGGAACTGCTGCGCAACACCGTCGAACTCGTCACCGGAGTGTGCGAGAACGTCGGGGAGGCCATGGAGGACCTCGGCGGCTCGCTGGAATTGGTGCGGCGCGCCGCGGACCCATTGGGAATCGATCTGTTCTCGGCGGGCACTCATCCATTCGCCGAGTGGTCCACCCAGCAGCTCACCAGTTCTCCGAGCTACGACGAGTTGATCGCTCGTACCCAGTGGTGGGGTCGGCAGATGCTGATCTGGGGTGTGCACGTGCACGTGGGTGTGTCGTCTCCCGACAAGGTCTTTCCCATTCTCAACTCGCTGCTGCTGCAGTACCCGCACCTGCTGGCGCTGTCGGCGTCCTCGCCGATCTGGGCGGGCAACGACACCGGCTACGCCAGCAATCGGGCGTTGATGTTCCAGCAGCTGCCGACGGCCGGTCTGCCGTTCCAGTTCGAGGACTGGTCGCAGTTCGAGGGATTCGTCCGCGATCAGCTCAAGACCGGCGTCATCGAGCAACTCGGCGGCATGCACTGGGACATCCGTCCTGCTCCCAAGTGGGGCACGATCGAGGTTCGGGTGTGCGACGGGGCGTCGACGAAGCGGGAGCTCGCGGCTCTCGTCGCGTTGACGCACTGCCTCATCGTCCATCTCGACGAGCGTCTCGAAGCGGGGGAGACCTTGCCGTCGATACCGCCGTGGCACGTGCAGGAGAACAAGTGGCGGGCCGCGCGGTACGGCCTCGATGCCGAGATCATTCTCGACTCCGACAGCAACGAACGGCTGGTCACCGACGATCTGCACGATCTGCTAGAGAAGCTGACGCCGACGGCCGTCCGACTGAACTGCGTCGACGAACTGGCAGCAGTGGCCGACATTCCCCGGCGGGGGGCGTCGTACCAACGTCAGCGGGCGGTGGCCGCGCAATCGGGCGGCGACCTGCGAGCCGTCGTCGAATCGTTGGTCACCGACCTCCGATCCTGATCCGGCCGCGCTACTGGTCCGATTCGTTCGGTTCCATCTCGTTGACGATCAGCAGACCGTCGCGGCCGCGCTGTTCGCGGTAGGCGACGCGGCCGACCGTGTGCGCGATGACCGGAGCGGTGACCAGGGTGAAGATGCCCACCAGCACCAGCATCCAGATGTCGACGTTGCCGCGCAGGCTGATGATGGCCCCGATCAGAACCATGATCAGCCCGACCACCTGTGGCTTGGTGGCCGCGTGCATCCGCGAGAGGGTGTCGGGAAAGCGCACGATGCCCACCGCTGCGGTGAAGGCGAGCAGGGCTCCGAACAGGATGAAGACGGAAGCAATGACCTGGGCTACGGTGCTCATTCGTCCCTCGCTGTGTTGTTCATTCGTCCCTCACCCTGAATCGTGCGATGCTGACCGACCCGACGAAGCTGACCAGTGACAGAGCGACGATGGCCGGTACGAGGGTGGTGTCGCGGCTGTACACGGCCCACACGCCGAGACCGCACATCGAGACGGCCAGGATCGTGTCCATCGCGACGAGGCGGTCGAGCGTGCTCGGTCCGTCGAGCAATCGGTACGCGGTGAGAATCGCGGCACCGATCAGGAGGGCTCCGGCAATCGCCAGTACGACGGTCACGACCAGTCCCCCTTCCTCTTGTCGTCGGTCTTCTTATCGTCCCGAGGCGCGTCCGAATCGACCGGGATCGGATCGTCGCCGAGCACTCCGTGGTACTGCTGGTACTCCTGGAAGTGCAACGGGCTCGGCTTCCAGTCGGAGTCTCGCTCGAACGCGGCGATGAAGAGCTTCTCCATGTTTCGTACGTAGGCGTAGAAACCGTCGACGGCCTTCTGGGTGCCCATGTCCAACACGTGCACGTAGAGCAGGCGTCTGGTCCGGTCGATTTCGAGCACCATGGTGCCGGGCACGAGATTCATCGCGTCGACGAACAGGGTGAGCACCAGATCGGACTTGATCGCGATACGGCAGCGCAGCACCCCGGTGACCGGTGGAGCCTTGGGCCGGATGGCCAACCAGGCCACGCTGAAGCTCGATTCCATTGCGTAGTAGAGAAATACGACGGCCAGCTTGACGAGTGAGAACACGTGGATGCGGCCCTCGACGGGAACGCGAGGCAACGGCAGCAGCACCATGATGAGCAGTCCCACCGCGATGCCGCCGAGGATGTTCGCGGCAGAGACGTTGCCCCACAACAGAACCCAGATGGCGGTCAACCACGCGAGAGTCCACACGCGTAGCAGAAGGGAGCGGTTCATCTTCATCGAGTGCCTTCCTCGTTTCCGCGAGCCTGCTCGGCGGCCTGATCTCCGACGAATTCCGCTCCGCGCACCGCATCGATGTACACCGATCGATCACGAAGGTCGGCCGCGGCGCGATCACTGATGTCGATGATGGGGCCCGCGAACACCGTCATGGCCAAGCCGACGGCAACGAGCCCGATCGTCGGGATCAGCATGAAGGCCGGCATCCGGCCCACGTCCTCGCGATCACCGAACGCGATGTCCGAGGAGTCGTCGAGCAGCGCGGACGGGCTGTTGTCCGCCAGGTCGCCCTCGGGGGCGTCGGCGCGAGCACGCCAGAACGCTTTGGTCCACACACGGGCGACGACGTACAGCGTCAGCAAGCTGGTGACCGTTCCGCCCGCGACGAGCAACCAGGCCAACACGCTGCCCTGCTCGCTACCGGCCTGCAGCAGTGCGACCTTGCCGATGAAGCCCGAGAACGGCGGAATGCCACCGAGATTGAGGGCCGGCACCAGGAACACGATCGCCAGCACCGGGCTGGCCGCAGCCAGACCGCCGAGGCGTCGAAGAGACGACGAGCCGGCCTGACGCTCGATGAGACCGACGACGAGGAACAGTGTCGTCTGCACCAGAATGTGGTGGGCGACGTAGTAGATCGAGCCGGACAGTCCCGATTGCGTCGACAGTGCGACGCCGAAGATCATGTAGCCGATATGACTGACGAGGGTGAACGAGAGCAGTCGTTTGATGTCGCTCTGTGCGATGGAACCGAGGATGCCGACGAGCATCGTCAGCAGGCCACAGACCATCAGTACGTTGTCGAGCGAGCCGTCGGGGAACAGTAGGGTGTGGGCGCGAATGATCGCGTACACACCGACTTTCGTCAGCAGGCCGGCGAACACGGCGGTGACCGGTGCCGGGGCGGTGGGGTAGGAGTCGGGCAGCCACGTCGAGAGTGGGAACACCGCGGCCTTGATGCCGAACGCGACCAGCAGGACGGCGAAGATCGCGGTCCTCGTTCCTGGGTTGATGTCGTCCATCCGTACCGCGATGTGGGCCAGGTTCAGCGTTCCGGTTGCGCCGTACACCAGCGCGATGCCGATCAGGAAGATCAGCGAGGACACCATCGACACCATCACGTACGACACGCCCGCGCGTACCCGGTCCGCACTCGCGCCGAGGGTCAGCAGCACGAACGACGCCGCGAGCAACACCTCGAAGCCGACGAACAGATTGAAGAGGTCCCCTGCGAGGAACGCGTTGCAGACACCTGCGGTCAACGCGAGGTAGGTCGGCAGGAAGATCGAGACGGGCTGGTTCTCGCTGCCGTCACGGATGCCCTGACCGATCGAGTAGACCATGACGGCCAGCAGGACTATCGACGAGACGACGAGCATCATCGCCGACAGGCGGTCCACCACGAGGGAGATGCCGAGCGGGGAGTCCCAGCCGCCGACCTGCAGTGCGCTGGTGCCGTCGCGATCGGCTAGGTAGAGCATCACCGACGAGATGGCGACCACAGCGGTCAGCGCGACGAGGGTGATGAAACGCTGAGCGCGAGGACGTCGACCCAGCACCAGAGTCAGCGCCGCCGCCAACATCGGAATCAGTACCGGCAGCGGAGTCAGAACATCGATCACTCCTGGGGAGATCGTCACTGGTCGTCTCCCTTCTTCTGTGGCCTGCTGTCGTCCTTCTCGGCTGTGTCGATTCCGTCGAGCCCGCGCACCTGCGGATCGTCGTCGTCGTTGTCGAAATCACCGTCGTGTAGGTCCTCGTAGCATTCGAGGTCCTCGCGATTGACGAGTTGTTCGATCGGAATCGGGTTGCCCTTCGAGTCGAACGCGTCGCCGCCGAAGCTCGGCTCGCCCGTCACCGGGTCGTCCGAGCGGTCGCGGTCGGGGGCCTCGGCCATCGAGCGACGCCGGGAGACCTTGGTGTCCTCGGGGTCGTTCTCCACGTCGTCCTTGGTGTTGAGAGTGAACGACCGATACGCCAGCGCCAGGACGAACGCGGCGATACCCATCGTGATGACGATCGCCGTCAGGATCACAGCCTGGGCCAGGGGATCGGCCATCTCCTGATTGACGGCGTTGTCGCGACCCACGATGGGTGGTGCCCCCGCAGGCCCGCCGACGGTCAGCAACAGCAGATTGACGCCGTTGCCGAACAACAGCAGCCCGAGCAGCATCTTGGTGATGCTGCGTTCGAGCAGTAGATACACACCCGATGCGACGAGAACACCGGTGATGATCAGCATTCCGAGATCTGCGGTCATGGGGCGCTCACTCGGCCTTGGCTCTGCATTTCCACCTGTGCGTCGAGACGGGCGCCGAGACTACGGAGCACGTCGAGTACCAATCCGACCACGATGAGATACACACCGAGGTCGAAGAACAATGCGGTGACCAACTTGATGTCGCCGAGAATCGGCAACGTCACCTCCAACGTGGCCGAGGACAACGCAGGCGCTCCGAGGAACATCGACGCCACCGCGGTACCGGCCGCGAAGATCAACCCGAGACCGAGGATCTTGCCGGCGTCGATCGGCACTGCCTCGCCGAGCTCGTAGCGCCCACCCGCCAGGTACCGCAGCACCAGCGCGAGTCCGGCGGTGAGGCCACCGGCGAAACCGCCGCCGGGGGCGTTGTGGCCGGAGAAGAAGAAGTAGATCGAGAGCACCATGATCGTCGGGAAGATCAATCGCGTCGTGACCTCGAGAATCAACGAGCGATGTCGCGGATCGATCAGATCGCCGCCGAGCAACCACGTCGTCTCCGCGGCGAAATTCGCATCCGAGGACGATGCTGGGGCGTCGGACACCCGCGGAGCGCTGCCGAACCGGCGGTTGCGGAAGACCAGGCTGGCCACGCCCGTCGCCGCGACGAGCAGAACGCAGATCTCGCCGAGGGTGTCCCAGGCGCGGATGTCCACGAGGATGACGTTGATGACGTTCTTGCCGTCGCCCAGGTCGTAGGCGGCGTCCGGCAGGAGCAGCGACACCGGGGCGGTGTTTCGGGCGTTCATCGCGAATGCGCCCAGCACACTGACGGTCGCTCCGACGGCGACGGCCAGCACGGCGCGGGGGCCGCGCGAACCTGCCGAGCCCCGATCGTCGACCTCGGCCGGCAGCTTGCGCAGCACCAACACGAACACCACGAGGGTGAGAGTCTCGACGAGGAACTGGGTCAGTGCCAGATCCGGTGCGCCGTGAATGGCGAAGATGACGCCGCAGCCGTAGCCGGTGAGACCGACGAGGATGACGCTGGCCAGGCGGTTGCGCATCACCGTGGCCCCGAGGCCACCGGCGATCATGATCACACCGATGACCAGCTGCAACGGGGTGTTCCACAGGGTGTAGTCCAGGCCGGAGTCCTGGCCGACGAGCAACACGATCATCGGCAGCAGCACCAGAGTCAGCAGGATCGTGCCCTGGGTGAGGGGGAGCGAACCGCGCTGGGTGGTGCCGGTCAGGCGGATGGACAGGGCATCCATGTACTTGAGCACGTTGTCGTAGATGCGGTCTGCATTGCCGAGCGGGGGATGCTCGAACTTGAGCCGGTTGACGACCCGGTGGGCGATGAACAGCCCGACACCGCCGGTGACGACGACGACCGTCAGCGCGAGCGGAAGGTTGAATCCGTGCCAGAGGGCCAGGTGGTAGGGCTCCTGGCCGTACGACGGGAGGGTGCGGGCGTAGGGACTGACGATGCGGTCGACGATCGAGGATCCGAATCCGGCGATCACTCCGAGAACCGCCAGGAAAGCAGGTGCAGCCAGGAACAGTGCGGACGGTGCATGCATCGCCCTGACCGACGGACTCGGACGCTTGAGCTGCTTGCGTGCGAATGCGCCCCAGACGAATCGGATGCTGTAGGTGACCGTGAGAATCGAGCCGATCACCAGGCCCGCGACGACGACGGCCGCGACGATGGGATCGAGCGTCGGCGTGCTGATCACGGCCGACAACGCAGTCTCCTTGCCGACGAACCCGAGCATCGGCGGGAGTCCGGCCATGCTGGCCGCGGCCAGCGCCGCTATCGCGGCGAGCCAGGGAGCCTTCTTGCCCAGGTGGGCGAGCTTGCGGATGTCGCGGGTGCCGGTGGTGTGATCGACGATGCCCACGACCATGAACAGCGCCGCTTTGAACATCGCGTGCGCGATCACCATCGTCAGGCCGGCGAGCATCGCCTTCTCCGAACCGATGCCGACCAACACCATGAGAAAGCCGAGCTGACTGACGGTTCCGAACGCGAGGATCAGCTTGAGGTCGAATGCCCGCAGAGCTCGCCAACCGGCCAGGATCATCGACAGCAGTCCGAGGCTGATCACGGTGGCGCGCCACGGGCCGGAATCGGCGAACCCAGGGGCCAGGCGCGCCACCAGGTAGATGCCTGCTTTGACCATCGCGGCGGCATGGAGGTAGCCGCTCACCGGCGTCGGTGCGGCCATGGCTCCTGGCAGCCAGAAGTGCAGTGGCACGATGGCCGACTTGCTCAGTGCACCGATCAGGACCAGCACGATCGCGACACCGGGCAACCAACCGCCCGGCGCGTTCGCGACCAGCTCGGAGAGGTTGTAGGTACCGGAGACCTGGCCGAGGATGATGATGCCCACCAGCATCGCCAGGCCACCCGCGGTGGTGACGAGCAGCGCCTGAGTGGCTGCGCGTCTGCTCGAGGCACGCTCGGCGTAGTGACCGACGAGCAGGAACGACAGGACCGTCGTGATTTCCCAGAAGATGTAGAGCACCAGCATGTTGTCGCTGGTGATGAGGCCGAACATCGCACCGGAGAACGCGACCATCTCGGCGGCGAACAGCCCGAGCCGAGGTTCGTCGTCCTCGAAGTAGCGCGCACAGTAGATCAGAATCAGGGCACCGATTCCGAGGACCAGCAGCGACATGATGGCGGCGAGCGAATCGAATCGCATGTCGATGTTCATCGACAGGCCCGGGACCCATTCGATGTCGAGCTTCTGTTCGGTTCCCCAGTTGCCGAACACCCAGATCAGGCTGAGCAGGGGTACGAGCGCGAGAGGGAAAAAGGCATTGCGACCCCACCACCGGACCAGCAGCGGCGCGAGCAGCGCGGCGGCGGCGTGCGCAAGAAGAATGGCGAGCAAAAGTCACTCCGTCGTCTCGGTCGCATCGGCGGTCAAACCGAGCGGTGGTCGTAGGGCGGCGATGAGTAGGGTGTGCGAAGTCCGTGTGAAATTCGATGTGAGGCTTTGAGAAGTACGAACCGGTTGCCGAACGGCAGCCGTGAGCTGTCGATGTCCACTTTACTTTGCGTGGTCGGACGCGTGCCAAGCGGTACATAACGGTCGCGGTGACTCCGGTCGAGGGGAGCGCGTTGTCGTGAGCGGATCGAGGATCATTCGGACCGCCGGGCTGGCGTACGTCCGGAATCGCCGAATGATCCAGACGCGATCGGCCGGCAAATCCGCGTTCTACATGGCGGGCGGAAAGATCGACCCCGGCGAGACACCCGAGCAAGCCCTCCATCGGGAGATCAGAGAAGAGCTCGACGCGTCGGTGACGGGTGCCCGGCTGCTCGGGGTGTTCGAGTGTCAGGCATGGGGGCACCCGGCGGGCACCCCACTCGAGCTCACGTGTTTCCTCGCCGATCTGGCCGACGAGCCGACGCCGACCAGCGAGATCGCAGAGATCAGGTACTTCACCCGTGACGAGTACGCAGCGATGCCGGACGTCGCTCCAGGATCACTGATGGTGTTCGACCGGATGAGAGCGCTCGATTTGATCGACTGAAGCGGGTACGTTGGGAACCGAGAGAACGAACGTTCTCCACCGGCCACCGTTGAGGAGTCCCAATGACGAACCTGTCCCAGAAAGCCACCACCCTGCTCGAGCTGCACCAGCCCGGAAACCCGGTCGTACTGCCGACCGTGTGGGACGCCTGGTCCGCCAATCTGGCCGTGTCCGCAGGCTTCACCGCGCTGACCGTCGGAAGCCACCCCGTCGCCGACTCCATCGGCAAGCCCGACAACGAAGGCATGACCTTCGACGAACTGCTCGCCCGCATCTCGCAGATCTCCGCCGCCGTCGACGTGCCGCTGTCGGTCGACATCGAAGCCGGCTACGGCGAGGACCCCAAGCGACTGATCGACGGCCTCATCTCCGTCGGAGCCGTCGGACTCAACATCGAGGACACCGTGCACAGCGAAGGCGGACGCCTGCGCGAAGCGCAGGAACACGCCGACTTCGTCGGAGCACTGCGCGCGGCGTCCGACGCCACCGACGTACACGTGGTCATCAACGCCCGCACCGACCTGTTCGTCAAGGCGATCGGCGACGAGAGCGACCGCGTCGACCGCGCCATCGCGCGCCTGAAGCTGGCTGCCGCGGCCGGAGCCGATTCGCTCTACCCCGTCGGATTCCACAACGACGCCGACTACAAGCGTCTCGCCGAGGAACTCCCGCTGCCCATCAACGCCATCGCCAACCCGGCCGAAGGCGATCTGTCGCACTTCGCATCCCTCGGTGTCGGTCGCATCAGCTTCGGACCGATCTTCCAGATGGAGTTGGCCAAGCGGGCAGAGGAGATCCTCGGCCGCTGGAAGTGAGAGCGGCTTCGCCGCAGGTGAGCAGAACTTCGTAGCCTGCTACGAGTTTCCGTTCACGACCCGTAGGCCCGCAGATGCGCCACCTGCTCGGGATCGAGTGACGGCTTCACCGTCGCCCGAGCGGCGGCGACATCGGCGGCGGTGACGTCGGCCGCATCCATCGACCGACGCATCGCCGTCAACGCGGCCTCACGCAGCAAGGCCGCGCAGTCGGCCGCGGAGTAGCCGTCGAGATCGCGCGCCAGCGACTCCAGATCCACGTCCTCGGCGAGCGGGATCGATTTGCCCGACGCCTTCAGGATCTCAACGCGGGCATCGGAATCCGGCGGCGGCACGAACACCAGGCGCTCGAGGCGGCCGGGGCGCAACAGGGCGGGATCGATCAGATCGGGTCGGTTGGTCGCCCCGAGCACGACGACGTCGCGCAACGGTTCGACGCCGTCGAGCTCGGTCAGCAGCGCCGCGACCACCCGGTCGCCGACGCCGGAATCCGAGCTCTGGCCGCGTCGGGGGACGAGCGCGTCCACCTCGTCCAGGAAGATCAGCGAGGGAGCGGAATCGCGTGCACGCTGAAACAGTTCTCGCACAGCCTTTTCCGAGGATCCCACCCACTTGTCCATCAGTTCCGCGCCCTTGACCGAGTGCACGCTGAGCTGCCCGGAACTGGCCAGCGCCCGCACGAGGAACGTCTTGCCGCAGCCGGGCGGGCCATACAGTAGAACTCCGCGCGGCGGCTCGATTCCCAAGCGCGCGAACGAATCCGGATGACGCAGCGGCCACAGCACCGCCTCGGTGAGTGCCTGCTTGGTCTCCACCATGTCGCCGACGTCGTCGAGCGTGAGACTGCCGATGGCCAGTTCTTCGCTACCCGATCGCGAGAGTGGACGGATCACCTGAAGAGCGCCCACCAGATCGTCCTGCGTCAACGAGGCCGCGGCCGAATCGTTCGATGCGCGAGCCGCCGCCCGCAGTGCCGCCTCCCGCGTCAGTGCGGCCAGATCGGCGACCACGAAACCCGGTGTCCGTGAAGCTATCTCGGTCAGATCGACGTCGCCCTGCGGAACCTTGCGCAGCAGATGCTCCAACAATCCCTTGCGGCCCGACGCGTCGGGCAGGGTGATGGTGAGCTCCCGATCGCACAGGTCCTGACCGCGCAGCCGGGGATCTGTTGCCTCCGGATGAGCCGTCGTCGCGATCAGGGCAAGACCGGGAGTGTCGACGGCCCGGCGCAATACGTCCAGGACGAACGTGGACGCAGGCTCGGGAACGGAGGGCAGCAACGCGTCGACGTCGGTGATCAGCAGAACCCCGGAGCCGGCGAGTTCGTCGACCGCCGCGGTGACCCGATCCACCCGAGCCGAGGCCTCGAGCGCGCCGATCGACGGTCCGTCCAGCACGACGCATGCGCGTTCTCCGATGACCGCGCGCGCCAACGTCGCCTTACCGACCCCGCCCGGTCCGGTGATCAACACTCCCAGATGCGGCGATGCGCCCAGCGTCGCCAACAACTCCGACTCGTCCAACGCCAGCCGTAGCCACTCGGTGAGTTTCGACTGTTGGACGCTCACTCCCACCAGATCCGCCGCGCTCACCGGTGGTGCTGCGGACTTCGGCGCGGGACGCGACGCGGCCTGCGGCTGTGCAGCGGTGACGGTGCCCGAGCCCCACCCGACCGCCGAATTGGGCTGCACACTCACCGGCCCACCCGACGGGTCGACGGCCGAGACCGTCAACAGCTCGGTCGTCCACGCAACCCCGAACGTTCTCGACAGCGCCTGCGTCGCCGATGTGGTCGAGGTGCCGGGTCCGAGATCGCGGGGGAGGAGCGAGACCGTGTCGCCCACCGTCAGCACCTTGCCCAGCAACGCTTGGCGCAGGGTGGCGTCGGAGATGGAACCGGTGGCGAGCGCGGAGCCTGTCACCGTGACGGTTCTGGCTCCGTAGACGGTGACGGGTCCGACTGCGACAGAAGCATTTTCGCGAAGGCCGGTGTTGGAGAGCGTGACGTCGTCCAGAAGTGCGGTGCCCTGGGGTGATCCGTCGGGTGCCGCCGCGACGACGGCGGCCGTGCGACGAGAACCGATGAGCGACACGGCATCCCACTCTCGCAGGCCCAGCGCCGCGAGAACTTCCGGATGCAGGCGCACGACGCCGCGTCGGGCATCGGCGGCCGAGGTGTTGAGGCGGGCGGTGAGAACGAGCTCAGGCGTCGTCGAGCGAGATTCGGTCACACACCCAACCTACTGGGGTCGTTCCGCAGGCTCCACTCCCTGCAGTAGCGGCGAGACACTAGCTGCGAGGTCGACGCAGTCCCAGACGAGCCTGCGACCGGCGATTGTTGCCCGGTGCGCGTCGGATGGCCCGACGCTCTGCGCGGCGCTCGGCCGGCTTGGCGTCCCAGGTGTACGGGCGCGCGGCAGTCCAGCGTTGCGAGCGCACCGCGAACGGGATGTGCACCAGGTAGGCCAGCACCAAGCCCATCAGCAGGATCAGCGGGAAGGTGATGAGCGCGGCGGCGAGCAGCGCGACGAGCACCAGCAGGATCGCGGCGAGCCGCGGCGGCACCGAGACCGTCTTGAGCGCCAACGTGGGGATGCGGCTGACGATCAGACCGGCGGTGAGGATCGACCACCCGGCGACGACGTAGAACGAGGCCCACCAGCCGTCGCCGAATTGCTCGAAGCCCGCGATCGGTGCCATGGCGATGAGCGCTCCGGCGGGAGCGGGAACTCCGGTGAAGTACTCGCGGGCGTAGGCAGGCGTGTCGTCCTCGTCGAGCAGAGTGTTGAAGCGCGCGAGGCGGAGCACGATGCTCACGGCGTAGACCAGTGCGACGATCCAGCCGCCGCTGCTGCCCTCGAGCAGTGTCACGTACAGCACCAGAGCCGGGGCCACACCGAACGAGATGGCGTCGGACAGCGAGTCCAGTTCGGCACCGATCTTGCTGGTGGCGTCGAGCAGTCGAGCGATGCGGCCGTCCAACGCGTCGAGTATCGCAGCGGCACCGATCATGGCGAGCGCAGTGCCGAGCTGCCCGTCGAGGGCGAACTTGACCGCGGACAGGCCCGAGCACAGCGCGAGAATCGTGACGACGGATGGGAGCAGACGGATGGCAGCAGGCGGCTTGGCGCGTCTGGTGATCATGTCGGTTTCTACTGTGGAAGCTCGGCGAGGACCGTCTCGGCGCCGACGGCGCGTTGACCGCGTTCGACCAGCAGTGTGGTGCCCGCGGGGAAGTAGGTGTCGACGCGGGAACCGAATCGGATCAGGCCGTACGTGTCGCCGATCGACAGGGCGTCGCCCACCTTGGCGTTGTTGATGATGCGTCGAGCAATGAGACCGGCGATCTGCACGACGGCGACGTCCTGACCGGAGTCGGTCCTGATGTGCATGCTGTTGCGCTCGTTGACCTCGCTGGCCTCGGCAAGGTCTGCGGACTTGAACTGGCCTCGGCGATGCACGACCTCCACCACTCGACCGGCGACGGGAACGCGCTGGACGTGCACGTCGAGGACCGAGAGGAAGATGCTCACGCGCGGAACCGGCTGCGAGCCCAGGTCGAGCTCGGCGGGCGGGACGGCGGTGTCGACGAGGGTGACCAGGCCGTCGGCGGGAGCGACGACGACGCCGGGGCGGTTCGGTGGCACCCGCGACGGGTGGCGGAAGAAGGTGGCGCAGGCTCCGGCGGCGACGAGGCCGGCGTTGCGAACCCACTTGGATCGGCGGCCGAGAACGGCGACGGCGAGCGGACCACCGACGAACGGCAGGCCTGCGGGGTGGAGCGGTGGAACCGTTTCACGGACCAGGTCGACGATGTGAGCCGCTCCGGTGCGGGGCGGTTGACCAATCGGGGCGGGACGGCGTGCCACGGTCTCCTCTAACTTTTCGTCGGACAGGGTGTCGGCAGGTCGTGATGCCGGAAGCAATCGAGGCGTGAAAGCACGACTGCCGAGGCCCTCACAGCGTACGTGAGGTGCCCCGGCAGTCGGGAGCTGCGAGTCGATCAGACGCGGCTGCGACCTGTCACGAGCTTGACCAGGAACAGCAGGATGACTGCGCCCAGGATGCAGGTGATGAAGCTGAAGATCAGTCCGCCACCTTCGACGTCGACGCCGAATACCTTCAGCAGGTATCCGCCGATGAGGCCACCGATGACGCCGACGACGATGTTCAGGATGATGCCCATCTGAGCATCCGTCTTCATGATCTTGCTGCCGATCCACCCTGCGAGTCCGCCGATGATGATCCAGCCGATGAATCCGAGACCCAACATGTGTTGCCCCCACTTTCCGTTCGTGTCGTTTGCTTGTCGAAACGTCGGATGCCCGAGGGAAACAAACCTGAAACCTTCCTGAGAAGAATTATTTTTTTCCCAGCTTCTCGCTCTCGACTTTGATGCGGCGCAGGGTGCTGTTCATACCCTCGACCAGTTCGACGTCGAACTCGTCGATGCCGCCGAGGACACGCTTGACCAGCAACGACGACACCGCCGACGTGCCGCTGGGTGCCTCCCGCTTCTCGACCACGGTCGTTCCGGTCGCAGTCGGTGTGAGGGTGTAGGACCAGATCGTCTTGTTCTCGACGACGCGGAACGCGAGTTCACGGTTGGGCTCGAAGGTGACGACCTTGGAGGTCGTGGGCCAGACGAGCATCCCCTTGCGATTGACGTTGAGCGTCTTGGTGCCCTTGCCGACCGGTCCGCCGAAGACCTTCATCATCTTGCACTGCGGGCTCCACTCACCCATGCGCTGCAGGTCCGAGACGATGGACCATACGGTCTCGGGGCTCGCGGCGATGTCGATCGTGGCTTCGAGAGTCTTGCTCAACGTGGGCCTCCTGGTAGTGAGTAGATGCAACTGAATGTCACACTCAATCGTGCGCATCCTATGTGTCAACGGACACAATCGACCACGTAGGTGAGCAGAAATTCGTAGCCCACTACGAAGTACCGCTCACCTGGGGTCGTTCCGCAGGCTCCACTCCCGCTCACCTGGGGTCGTTCCGCAGGCACCACTCCCGCTCACATGCGAGCGAACCGAGCCAGTACGAAGGCATAGAGCCCGTAGAGCGCGATGCCCACTCCGGCGAGGATCAGCAGAACCTGACCGTAGGGCTGTGAGCCGAGGGTCTTGAGGGCACCGTCGATGCCGGTGGCCTTCGACGGATCGGACTGCACAACGGCCACCACGACGAGGAGTCCGGCTCCGACGAGGGCAGTGCCCTTCGCGGCGTATCCGGCGATGCCGAGTTTGACGACGGCCCCGCTCTGGTGGCCTTCGAGATCGTCGAGGAAGTTCTTCGAAACGCCCTTGTAGACGTGGTATCCGCCGACGCCGATGACGACCAGCGCGACAGCAATGAGCACGAGCTTGCCGCCGCCGGATTCCATCAATCGCGCCGACCAGCCGGCGTTCTGCTGCCCGCTCGACTTGCCCGAGCCGGTAGCGAAGCCGTAGGTCGAGAAAGCGAACGCGATGTAGACGACGGCCAGCGCGGCAGCCTTGAGACGGTCCATCGCACTGCCTGCGTCGGCGTCGGACTTCTTGCCGACGATCGCTTCGACGATGCGCCACAGCGCCAGCGCCACGAATGCGACCACCGCCACCCAGAGCGCAATCCTCCCGCCGGGCTTGTCGGCCAATTCGGCGAGTGCACCGGACTGGTCTGCATTACCTGCCTGGCCGAATGCCAACCGAACCGCGATGTATCCGATCAGAATGTGCAGCACTCCGCTGACGAAGTGGCCGGCTCGCGCTGCTTTCTCGAATGCTCGGTTGTTCTGTACGGAACTGGCCACATTTCCCGACGTGTTCACTATCGTTCCCCGATCAGTAGATTGGGGCTCTCGTTTACCCCGAGCGAGGACCGAGGAAACTGTCTCGAGCTGCGAAACGCCGCACGAGATCCCACCGAGGCGTTAACACCGGGCGGACACTGATCGATGTAGCAAGCGGAGTGTCGGGACCAACGAAGAAATTGTTCGGAGTGATCCACCGTGAAATTACAGTCGATAATGCGTCGTACCAGCAGAGATCTCCCGCTGTTGAAGACCGCCAGGATGAGCGGCAGCCCACGCACCTGGCCCGCCGAGAAGCTCGAACGACTCCTCACCCCGCAGGAGCTCGATCTGATCAGGCGCGGCCGAATCTGACCCCACTGATTCCAGGACTGCTTGCCTCCCATTCGGGGCGACGCGGTGGCATGCTCATGTCGTTGGTGAGCACCAGTTCTGGAGGGTCATGAAACCGGTCATTCTCAGCGTCGACGACGATCCAGGGGTTTCACGTTCGGTCGCCCGCGACCTGCGCCGCCGCTACGGCGAGCAGTACCGCATCGTGCGTGCGGAGTCCGGTTCCGGGGCGCTCGACGCGCTGAAGGAACTCGCGCTGCGCGGCACCCCGGTCGCCATACTGTTGGCCGACTATCGGATGCCGCAGATGAGCGGCATGGAATTTCTCGAGCAGGCCATGGACATCTTCCCGACGGCCAGGCGCATCCTTCTGACCGCGTACGCGGACACCGACGCCGCGATCGACGCGATCAACGTCATCGACCTCGACTACTACCTGCTCAAGCCGTGGGATCCCCCCGAGGAGAAGCTCTATCCCGTGCTCGACGCTCAACTCGAGGCCTGGTGTGCCTACGACCATCGGGCCGTCGAGGACACCAAGATCATCGGCCACCGTTGGTCCGCGCGCTCGTCGGAGATCCGCGAGTTCCTCGCTCGCAATCAGCTGCCGTATCGCTGGTACATGTCCGACGAGTCCGAGGGTGCCCGGCTGCTGGCGGCCGCGGGCGTGGACGACAGCCGGTTGCCGGTGGTCATCACCACCGAGGGCGATGCGCTGATCGAACCGTCCGATGCCGAACTCGGCAATCGGCTCGGGTTGACGGTGTCGCCGTCCGAGGAGTTCTACGACCTGGTCGTCATCGGCGGCGGACCGGCGGGACTGGGAGCTGCGCTCTACGGTGCGTCGGAGGGTCTGCGGACGACCCTGATCGAGCGGACCGCAACCGGCGGCCAGGCCGGTCAGAGTTCGCGCATCGAGAACTACCTGGGCTTTCCCGACGGGGTGTCGGGTGCACAGCTGGCCGAGCGGGCACGGCGGCAGGCGCTCAAGTTCGGTGCCGAGGTGGTCACCACCAAGGACGTCGTCGGCCTGGAGACCAACGGTGCCGCGCGCACCGTACGGTTCGCCGACGGCCGCAGCATCAGCGCACAGACGATCATCCTGTCCACCGGCGTCGCCTATCGCAGGCTGGACGCACCGGGAATCGACGACTTCACCGGACGCGGCGTGTTCTATGGATCGGCGATGACCGAGGCGGCGCGCTGTGCGGAGCAGGACGTCTACATCGTCGGCGGCGCGAACTCGGCCGGGCAGGCGGCGGTGTATCTCTCGCGCGGGGCCAAGTCGGTGACCATTCTGATCAGAGCGTCTTCCCTCGAAGCGTCGATGTCGTACTACCTCATCAAACAGATCGAAGAGAATCCGAAGATCAGCGTTCGGCCGTGCACCGAGGTCGCGGGCGTGTCGGGCGACGGTCACCTCGAGTCGATCACGCTGCGGAACCGGGCAACCGACGAGACGACGACCGTCGACGCGCAGTATCTGTTCCTGTTCATCGGGGCGGCGCCGCGCACCGAGTGGCTCGACGGGGTACTGGTGCGGGACGACCATGGATTCGTGGTCACCGGGCCGGATCTCGTCACCGATGGACGTGGACCTGCCGGGTGGACGCCGACTCGCCTGCCGCATCACCTCGAGACGAGTGTGCCCGGCGTCTTCGCAGCCGGTGACGTTCGATCCGACTCGGCCAAACGCGTCGCGTCGGCAGTGGGAGAGGGAGCAATGGCCGTGATGTTGGTGCACAGATATCTGGCGAACCCGTGAGCGCGCAGGAGCGGAGCCCGCGGAGTGACCAGAGTGGGCTTGCGTGTGATCCGGAGGAGTTGCGGACTCTGTTCTTGTTCGAGCATCTCTCCGACTCGCAGCTGGCGGAGTTGTGTCGGGACGGACGCATCGAAACGATCGAACCCGGGCCGGTGTACGCGGAGGGCGATCCGGCGACGTGTTTCTACGTGTTGATGGACGGTGCCGTCGTGCTCTCCAAGCTCTCGGGCGGGGAGGATCTGGTGGTCAACCGGACCTCCCAGCGGGGGGTGTACGCGGGTGCCTGGCAGGCGTACCTGGGTGATCGGGTGCCGCAGACGTACCAGGGTTCGATGCGGGTGACCGAGCGCTCGCGGTTCTTCGTGCTCGACGCCGAGTGCTTCGCGTCCATCGTGCGGGAATGGTTCCCGATGGCGCTGCACCTGCTCGAGGGTCTGTTCTTCGGCAATCAGAACACCAAGCAGATAGTGGAACAACGAGAACGCCTGTTGGCGTTGGGTTCTCTGTCTGCCGGGTTGACGCACGAGCTGAACAATCCGGCAGCTGCTGCGGTGCGGGCGACGTCGGCGTTGCGGAATCGGGTGGCGCACATGCGGCAGAAGTTGGCGATGATCGCCGGCGGCACTCTCGATCGCGGCAGCATGGCGCATCTGGTCGGACTGCAGAACGAGGCCGTGGAGTTGGTGGCCAAGGCTCCGAAGCTGACCGCGATGGAGGCGTCGGACCGCGAGGACGAACTCGGAGAATGGTTCGAGGACAAGGGTATCGGTGACGGTTGGGATCTGGCTCCGACGTTCGTCTCGGCCGGTCTGGATGTGCCGTGGCTCGACAAGGTTGCTGCGACGGTGGACGATCCGACGATGCTGGAGGGTGCGATCCGGTGGCTCAACTACACCGTCGAAACCGAGCTGTTGATGAACGAGATCGCGGATTCGACCACGCGCATCTCCACGCTCGTCGGTGCAGCGAAACAGTATTCGCAGATGGACCGCGCGCCGTACCAGACCGTCGACGTGCGGGAATTGCTCGACAGCACTTTGATCATGTTGGGCCGCAAGATCGGTGACGAGATTCGGGTGGTGAAGGACTACGACCCCGCGGTTCCGCCCATCCCGGTCTACGCAGCCGAACTCAACCAGGTGTGGACGAACCTGATCGACAATGCCGTGCAGGCGATGGCAGGCGCGGGAGTGGAGCCTGCAGGAACGACCCCGAAAGAGAAGGGGGTGTTGACGGTGCGGACATCGTTGGACGAGGATCAGGTTCAGATCGAGATCTGTGATACCGGACCCGGTGTGCCGCAGGAGATTCGGTCGCGGATCTTCGAGCCGTTCTTCACCACCAAACCGGTCGGCGAAGGTACGGGTCTCGGTCTGGACATCTCGTGGCGGATCGTGGTGAAGAAGCACCAGGGTGATCTGCGAGTGGTGTCCGAACCGGGCGACACACGGTTCATCGTTCGGCTGCCCGTCGACCCGGCCACAGAGGAGGCAACATGACCATCGAAGGCATCGACCCGAAGGTCCCACCGTCGGGCCCGGGCTGTGTGGAGTGCACGCAAACGCAAGGGTGGTGGGTGCATCTGCGTCGGTGCGCGCAGTGCGGCCATATCGGGTGTTGCGATTCCTCACCGTCGCAGCACGCCAGTAAGCATGCGGAGTCCACCCGGCACCAGTTCGTGCGCAGTTACGAGTCCGGCGAGGACTGGTTCTACAACTATGCCGACGAGCAGATGTACGACGGCCCCGAACTGGCTCCGCCGCAACATCATCCGCTCGATCAGACGGTGCCCGGGCCGCGTGAGCGGGTGCCGTCGAACTGGCAGGCCCTGATCAATTGAACGAGAACCTGACTCGACCCACCGATGTACCGGCCGAGGATTTTCTGGCCGCTGTCGAACATCCGGTTCGCCGCGCGGACGGTCTCGCCCTGGCCGAGATGATGGGTCGGGTGACCGGGCAGCCGGCGGTGATGTGGGGGCCGACGATGGTGGGTTTCGGTGCCTACCGTTACACGACGGGCAGTGGCCGTCGGGGCGAGAGTCTCGTCGTGGGGTTCTCCCCACGTAAGGCGAATCTGTCGGTGTACGGCGCGACGTACGCCCCGCAATCGGATTCACTGCTCGAACGCTTGGGCAAGCACAAGCGAGGCGCAGGTTGCCTGTACGTGAACAAGCTCGCCGATGTGGACATAGCGATTCTCGAGCAACTGGTGGCTCACAACTACGCGTACATCCTGGGTAGCCTCGCGTCATGACCTTGATCGCAGAGGACCTCCTGTTGCTGTTGCTCGACGACGACTCGGGCAAGCCGCTGGCCGACAGCACGAAGTTACCGCGGGTGCTGGCAGGTGCCCTGGTGGTCGAGCTCGCGATGGGTGGGTCGTTGCGCATCACCGGCCCCGGCGAGCAGACGAAGAAAGATCACGTGGTCGTCGCAGGAGCGCCCCCCGCCGATGGCCTGCTGCGTCGAGTGTTCGATCTCGTGGCATCGGCGTCGCGGCCGATGAAGCCGCAGAAGGTGATCGAGAAGTCGCAGAAGAATCTGTCGAAGGAGTTGATTGCTCGGTTGGTGGCCCAGGGTTTCGTCGCCGAGAACAAGGCCAAGGTATTGGGGCTGTTCCCGACCACGACGTGGCCTGCTCGTGACACCTCGCACGAGAAGGGGTTGAGAGATTCCCTACGCGGCGCGCTCGTCGACGGGACGACGCCGTCGCCCCACACGGCTGCGCTGATCTCGTTGATCTCGGCGGTGGACCTGACGCACAAGGTGATAGTGGATGCGGACAAGAAGCTGCTGAAACAGAGGGCGAAGCAGGTCGCCGAGGGGGAATGGGCAGGCGCGGCTGTGCGCAAGGCCGTCTCGGATGTGAACGCTGCGGTGATGGCCGCGGTGATGGTGCCCGTCATCGTGTCGACCACGAGCAGCTGAAAGTCAGGGTATGAGCAGAAGCGTTGCAATTGTCTTGTTCGACGATGTCGAGGTACTCGACGCGTGCGGGCCGTTCGAGGTGTTCTCGGTGGCGAATCGAGTGGCCGACCGTGCCGGGAGTGCACGACCTTTCGAGGTGAGTCTCGTGGGGATCGATGACAGGCCGGTCGTCGCCAGGGGTGGAATGAGGATCGGGGTGGACACCACGATCGACGATCCGCGGGGGTACGACGTCGTCCTGGTTCCCGGAGGTGTCGTCGACGCCCTCGAGGCGAACGGCCGAGTGCTGGAGTGGTTGCAGCGCACTCGGCCCGGTGCGGAGTTGGTCGCGTCGGTATGCACCGGTGCGTTCGTGCTCGCCGCAGCGGATTTGCTCGACACACGCCCGGTCACCACGCACTGGGAGGATCTGGAGCAACTGTCCGCTCGATGGCCTGCGCTCGTCGTCCACGAGGCCGTTCGATACATCGACCACGGCGATCTGGCGACCTCGGCGGGTATCAGCGCCGGTCTCGATCTGGCGTTGCACCTGGTCGCGCGGTGGGCGGGAGCGGATCATGCTCTCGCCACCGCGAGCCAGATGGATTACGACTGGTCAGGCGCTGAGCACCCGTAGCACCAGCGCGACGATCGCGAACACGGCCAGTCCGGCGGCGGGTGCGAATTCCTTGTCCTTGGCGCGAAGGTGGGCGGCAACGGCTCCGACGAAGTAGAGGATGACGCCGACCGCGGCTGCGACGCCGATGGGCCAGACGGCCAATCCGACCAGCAGGCCGACGGCTCCGAGGATTTCGACGTAGGCGAGCCAGGGGATCTTGTCGGCGGGGACGCCGACCTGTTCGAGCATGGGGATGACGGAGGGATTCTTCGTCAGTTTCCCGATGGCGGAGAACGTGAGCGCGACGGCGAGCAGAACCGAGACGACGACGGTTGCGATGAACATGAGCCCTTCTTTCATATCCGAGGCCACTAGTAATTCAGAAGCAGCAAGGCGGACTGTAGCACCTCGGTAAGGTGGACGTATGGTCACCAGCGAGCAGCCTCACGACCCTCGTGCCTGCGACGGGGCGCTGACCAAAGCCTTCGGCTTCCTCGGCAAGAGATGGAACGGAATTCTTCTCGCGACGCTGATGAACGGGCCGATGGGGTTCTCGGACCTTCGCCGCGCGGTCGGTGGCATCAGTGACTCGGTGTTGTCGGAGCGACTGGGCGAACTCGGCAAGGCAGGCCTGGTGACGCGCACCGTCGACGACGGGCCACCCATCTCCGTCGGCTACAGCCTGACGACGTCCGGAGAGGCGCTGCTGCCGTCGTTGGAGGCTCTGACCGACTGGGCTTCGAAAAACCTCTGACCCCCGCGACGGCGTCGCGAGGGCCAGAGGTGGATCGATCGGTCAGTCGGTGTGGTTGCTGTCCTTCTGGCCCTCGGCCGAGTCGGCGAATTCCTGCGTGTCGAAGACTTCGCCGCCGAGTGGGTCGACCGGAGCATTGTCTCCGGAGTACTCGACCGCCCCGGTTTCGGGATGAACCTCGAGCTGTTCGTTGGGCACCTCGTGCACTGCCAGTACGACGGTCCCGTTGCGAGCGGGCGCCGTGAGGCCCTCGCGTGACGGGGTCAGGCCGGAGAACGTGCTCGAGATGCCTGCCGCCGCCCTCTTGCGCGTTGTCGACCCAGCTGGGTCCGGCTCCTTGTCCGCGACCTCCGGCGTTGCGGTCACGCGCACGTACCGCGGGGTGGTGGCGACGTCGTAGCGGAAGGCCTTGAGCATCGACACGCAGGCGAGCACCAGAATGATCGAGAACGGCACGGCCGTGGCTATCGACATCGTTTGCAGCGCCGTCAACGACCCTGTTCCGCCGATGAGGAGCAGAACCGTCGCCGCCACGCCTTCGAGAATCGACCAGTACACGCGGGTGATCTTCGGCGGTTCGAGGTCGCCGCCGGTGGAGAGGATGTCGATGACCAGCGAGCCGGAGTCGGAGGATGTCACGAAGAAGAACACGATGACGAAGATCGCCAGCACGCTGCTGATCGTCGCCAAAGGCAACGTGTCGAGCAGCTGGAACAGGCTCGTGTTGGTGTCGACGGCACCGTCGACCAACAGGTCGCCGTTCTCACGCTGACGCAGGATGCCGGCATCACCGAAGATCGTGAACCACAGGGATCCGATGATCGTCGGTGCCAGCAGCACTCCGAACACGAATTCGCGGATGGTGCGTCCGCGGGAGATACGCGCGATGAACATGCCGACGAACGGTGCCCAGCTCATCCACCAGCCCCAGTAGAAGATGGTCCAGTCGCCGGTCCAGCCGTCGTCGGAGAACGGTGATGTGCGCAGCATCAACTCCGGCAATGCCTGGATGTAGCCGCCGAGGTTCTGCACCCAGGACTGCATGAGAAACAGGCTCGGTCCGGCAATCAGAACGAAGACGGCCAGAGCTGCGGCCATCCCCATGTTGATGTTGGAGAGCCACTTGAGTCCTCGTGAGACGCCGGACACGACGGAAAACGTCGCGAGACCGGTGACTCCGGCGATGATGATGACCGTCACCCAGTTGTTGGTATCGACCCAACCCAGGTATTCGAGGCCGGCCGAGATCTGTTGCACACCGAATCCGAGCGAGGTGGCAACGCCGAACAATGTGCCGACGATGGCGACGGCGTCGATCGCGTGGCCGATGCCACCCTCGATGCGCTTGCGCCCCAAAAGCGGCTCGAGCAGCCAACGTACCGACAGCGGGCGTCCCTTGCGGTACGTCATGTACGCCAGTCCGAGGCCGACCACGACGTAGATTGCCCAGGCGTGCAGGCCCCAGTGGAAGAGGGTGAGCTCCATCGCCTGTCGTGCAGCGGGGTCGGTGCTACCGGGAACGCCGCCCGCCTCGGGTGGCGTCACGTAGTGCGAGAGCGGCTCGGCGACGCCGTAGAACACCAGGCCGATGCCCATGCCTGCGCTGAACAGCATGGCGAACCACGAGAGGACGCCGAACTCGGGCTTCTCGTCGTCGCGACCGAGGCGAATGTTTCCGACCTTGCTCAAGCCGCAGTACAGCGCGAAGAGCACGAATCCGGTGGTCGCCAGGATGTACCACCACCCGACACCGGCTGTGATGGCCGAATTGAGTCGATCGAACGCATCTGCGGCGGTTCCGGCGTAGATCACCGAGAAGGCGATCATGGCGAAGATGACGATCGACGCGGGAACGAAGACGGGCTTGAGCAGGCCGCCCCACGCTTCTTTTACTGCTTTCACTTACTTGACTTCCTTACAACTCGAGTCACCGTAATCGGCTGACCGTTATCGGTTTGCCGTTCTTTTTCTCTTGTTTCGGTCAAGTACCGGTAATCACCATAAACGACATCGGCGCTGGTGGCGAAACTGCCGAGTCGCCTCGAGCCCCGGAACGGACTACAGTTCTGTCGATGCTGCGGACGTGTCCGATCGTGTCAACCGTCGGTTACGGCGGCGCGAGTAGGCCTGTGCGGCAGGCGATTCCATGACGGTGCGATTGCAGCCGGGTTCGGAGTTCGCGGGATTTCGGGTGCAGCGCCGCCTCGGTGTCGGGGGCATGAGCGAGGTGTATCTGGTTCTCGGACGCGGCCACGATCGGCTCGAGGCCCTCAAGGTCCTGGACCGGGACGCGTCTCGATCGCCGAGGTTGCGCAACAAGTTTCGGATGGAAGCCGCCGTAGCCGCGCAACTGGTGCACCCGAACATCGTGTCGGTGCACGAGCACGGTGAGTTCGAGCACCAATTGTGGATGTCGATGCACTACGTGGACGGCTACAGCGCCGCGCGGCTGGTCGCCCGCGGACAGATCGCTCTCGACGTGTCCCGGGCGACGCGCATCGTCGCCGAGGTGGCCAAGGGACTCGACTACGCCCACTCGCAGGGCGTCGTGCATCGGGACGTCAAGCCGGCCAACATCCTCGTCTCCACCGAGCGAATCGACGGCTACGAGCAGGTGATGTTGTCCGACTGGGGAATTGCACGCCTACTGGGGGATGCGACTCCGCTCGCTGCGGGTGGGACGGTGATGGCATCCATCCCGTACGCGGCACCGGAACTGCTGCGCGGGGGAGTGCTCAGTGCGCAGACCGACGTCTACGGTCTGGGGGCCACGCTCGTCGAACTGGCAACTGGCCGGACGCCGTATCCGCTGGCCACGCCGTTGGCCATCACCGCTGCACACCTCACGGCCGAGCCGCCGTCGGTGACACGGCGTCGACGCTCGTTGCCTCGGGGCCTCGACGCCGTGGTCGCACGCGCGCTGGCGAAGGACCCGGCGGATCGCTTCCGAACCTGCGCCGAGCTCAGCGATGCGGTGGCGGCAGCAGTGAAAGCGGGAGTTCCGGAACCGCCGCCGCGCCGATCGCCGTTCAGCCGATCGCGCTGGCTCAAGTTTTCCTGACCGCGACACGACGAAGGCCCCACACCGAGTCGGTGTGGGGCCTTCGCTCACGGGTTCACTCCTCCGGATCGACCGGACGGTTCGCCACCACCGGGTACTGACCGGTGTAGCCGAGGCGTTCCTCGGCGACGGCGAGCACCTTGGTGCGCACCAGGAACCAGCCGCCGATCAGCGCGGGGATGATGACCACCAGGGTGGCGATGGTCCAGCTGCCGATCGGGGCGTCGAACGCCATCAGCACCAGTACGCCGAACAGGAACACCAGGGTTGCGTAGCTGGTGTACGGCGCACCGAACAACCGGAACTTGGGCCGTTCGAGGATGCCCTTCTTGGACCAGCGGAACAGCTGTATCTGGCACAGCACGATGGTCGCCCAGCTGGCGATGATGCCGAGCGCGGACATGTTCAGCACGATCTCGAAGGCCTCGCCCGGGGCGATCGCGTTGAGGGCGACGCCGAACAGCGTGATGAAGCAGGTGAGCAGGATGCCGCCGAACGGTACGCCGCCCTTGGTCATCTTCTTGGTGAACTCCGGCGCGCTGCCGTTCATCGCCATCGAGCGCAGAATGCGGCCCGTCGAGTACAGCCCGGCGTTCAGGCTCGACAACGCGGCGGTGAGCACCACGATGTTCATGATGGTGCCCGCGCCGCCCAGGCCGATGCTCGAGAAGAACGTCACGAACGGCGACGTCCCGGCCTGGTACGCGGTGTACGGCATCAGCACGGCCAGCAACACCAGCGAGCCGACGTAGAACAGTGCGATACGAGCGATGACCGAGTTGATCGCCCGCGGCATGATCTTCTCCGGGTTCTCGGTCTCACCCGCAGCCGTCCCCACCAATTCCACTGCGGCATAGGCGAACACGACACCCGAGATCACGATCACCAGTGGCCATGCTCCGGACGGGAACAAGCCGCCGTTGTCGGTGATGAGGTTGATACCCGGCACCTCGGTGCCCACCGGAATGCGTCCGGCGAGGAACACGATGCCCACGATGAGGAAGGTCACCAGCGCGACGACCTTGATCATCGCCGCCCAGAATTCCATCTCACCGAACCAGCGGACCGAGACGAGATTGATGGACATGACGATGACGAGGGCGATCAGTGCGATGACCCACTGCGGGATCACCTCGAAGCTGCCCCAGTAGTGCATGTACGTCGCGATGGCCGTGACGTCGACGATGGCCGTCATCGCCCAGTTGAGGAAGTACATCCAGCCCGCGACGAACGCAGCCTTCTCGCCGAAGAACTCGCGCGCGTAGGACACGAAGCTGCCCGACGACGGGCGATGCAGGACCAGCTCGCCGAGTGCACGCAGGATGAAGAAGACGAAGATGCCGCACAGGGCGTAGGCGAGAAACAGGCCGGGGCCGGCACTGGCGAGGCGTCCGCCCGCGCCGAGGAACAGGCCGGTGCCGATTGCGCCGCCGATCGCGATCATCTGCAACTGACGAGGTTTGAGGCCCTTGTGGTAGCCCTCCTCCTCGTGATCCATCGCCGAATTGTCGTACGAGGTGTCGACCGTATCGGACATGTTTCGATCCTTACTGTCGCTTTTGTGGGGGTATGTCCGAATTGAAATGACGTGAAAACTACTGTCCCAGAACGATATTAGCGTTCGGCGTTCGTGCGGAAGATGCCGAATGTTAACAATGGCCACGGATGTGAACAGTGTGTGAAGGGCCCGTGCAAAGGTGAGCATCTGCTCGCGACAGCCGCCGCGCGGTGGCGTCGGGCACGGGGGTGGCGGTGGTTCGCTCCCGGCGGACGACCTTGCACTCGCCATGGTCGAGTGCTAGAAATGCAGTTGGCACTCTCGACACGTGAGTGCCAGGTCGGGACACGGTGAGGCCGGGGAATCAACGACACCCCTGGTCGTCCGTCGCGGGCACCGAGCTCGGCCAGCAATGTGTCACCCCCAATCCGGAGGATCACTTCGCAATGGCCAAGATCATCGCGTTCGACGAAGAGGCACGCCGTGGCCTCGAGCGAGGCCTCAATGCCCTCGCCGACGCAGTAAAGGTGACGTTGGGCCCCAAGGGTCGCAACGTCGTACTCGAGAAGAAGTGGGGAGCTCCCACGATCACCAACGATGGTGTTTCCATCGCCAAGGAGATCGAGCTCGAAGATCCCTACGAGAAGATCGGTGCCGAGCTCGTCAAGGAGGTCGCCAAGAAGACCGACGACGTCGCAGGCGACGGCACCACCACCGCTACCGTTCTCGCTCAGGCACTCGTCCGTGAAGGCCTGCGCAACGTCGCAGCCGGCGCGAACCCGCTCGGCCTCAAGCGCGGCATCGAGAAGGCTGTTGCAGCCGTCACCGAGTCGCTGCTCGCGTCCGCCAAGGAGATCGACACCAAGGAGCAGATCGCTGCTACCGCTGGCATCTCCGCAGGCGACCCGTCCATCGGCGAGCTCATCGCCGAGGCCATGGACAAGGTCGGCAAGGAAGGCGTCATCACGGTCGAGGAGTCCAACACCTTCGGCCTGCAGCTCGAGCTCACCGAGGGCATGCGCTTCGACAAGGGCTACATTTCGGCGTACTTCGCCACCGATGCAGAGCGTCAGGAAGCCGTCCTCGAAGACGCGTACATCCTGCTCGTCAGCTCCAAGATCAGCACCGTCAAGGACCTGCTGCCCCTGCTGGAGAAGGTCATCCAGTCCGGCAAGCCGCTCGTCATCATCGCCGAGGACGTCGAGGGCGAAGCTCTCTCCACCCTCGTGGTGAACAAGATCCGTGGCACCTTCAAGTCCGTGGCCGTCAAGGCTCCCGGATTCGGTGACCGCCGCAAGGCTCAGCTCGCCGACATCGCCATCCTCACGGGCGGCGAGGTCATCAGCGAAGAGGTCGGCCTCTCCCTGGAGACCGCCGGACTCGAGCTGCTCGGTCAGGCACGCAAGGTCGTCATCACCAAGGACGAGACCACCATCGTCGAGGGTTCGGGAGATTCCGACGCCATCGCCGGTCGCGTCAACCAGATCCGCGCCGAGATCGAGAACTCCGATTCCGACTACGACCGCGAGAAGCTGCAGGAGCGCCTGGCCAAGCTGGCCGGTGGCGTTGCAGTCATCAAGGCCGGAGCGGCAACCGAGGTCGAGCTCAAGGAGCGCAAGCACCGCATCGAAGATGCCGTGCGCAACGCCAAGGCAGCCGTCGAAGAAGGCATCGTCGCCGGTGGCGGCGTGGCACTGCTCCAGGCAGCGCCCGCACTCGACAACCTCAAGCTCGACGGTGACGAGGCAACCGGCGTGAACATCGTTCGCGTCGCGCTGTCCGCTCCGCTCAAGCAGATCGCATTCAACGCAGGCCTCGAGCCCGGCGTCGTTGCGGACAAGGTCTCCAACCTGCCCGCCGGTCACGGCCTCAACGCCGCGACCAACGAGTACGAGGACCTGCTCGCTGCAGGCATCAACGACCCGGTCAAGGTCACCCGCTCGGCACTGCAGAACGCAGCGTCCATCGCGGCTCTGTTCCTCACCACCGAGGCCGTCGTCGCCGACAAGCCCGAGAAGGCCGGAGCGCCCGCAGGCGATCCGACCGGTGGCATGGGCGGCATGGACTTCTGAGTCCAGCCACTCGCTGAAAAGGCCCGACTCCGCTCTGGCGGGTTCTAACGATCCCCGCAACACCCTCGATTTGAGGGAGTTGCGGGGATCGTGGCATGTGCTGGGTTGAAGGTGCGGTTTTTCGAGGCGTTGGAC